>NZ_SSXE01000094.1 GCF_021699195.1 Nonomuraea sp. MG754425
GCCGTACGCGCTCCCGTCTCCTGAGTCCGGAGCTCGCGTACTCCACACAAAGCCCTCGCAGGGCCACGACCTGGGCGGATGTAATTATCGGCAGGCGCACTGCCGCCGATCCGGCTGCACGACCTACGGCACTGCGCGGCCACGCTCGCCTACGCCGCCGGGGCCGACACGAAGATGGTGTCCTCGATGCTGCACCACAGTTCCACCAATTTGACCGAGAACACATACACGACGGTGCTTCCGGAGCTTGCGCACGCCGCCGCCGAGGCGAGCGTCGCGATCGTCCCGAGGGCGGTCTCCCGAACTGGCGGTCTCCCCTCGGTCTCCCAAGAGGAGCCCGGCGACCCTGCGGATTCCGGGAGAGAGATAAAAGCCCTGGTCGGAAAGGTGAAGAGTGGTAGGGCGCCCGGGGCTCGAACCCGGAACCTACGGATTAAAAGTCGACAGATATTATGCCAGCCCATGCCAACTTGTATCTCAATGTATTACGCTGTCCATAAATGCCGTTGCTGAAAATGTCCAAGAATGCCGTCCGGTGATATGCCGTATCGGGCGCCGAAGAGCATCCGACGAGCAACCGTAGGATGGATGGCATCCCTTGACCGTTTCTATTTGCGTTCAATTTGCGAACTGACGTCTTGTATGAATGATCTCCGCATCAGTGACATCATCATAGATCGTCACGCCACGAATCATCATGGCGCAAAAGCACCGCTCCCGTGGCCTCCTGCGGCAGCCGATGTCCTGCGGTGATGACGCCGGCCGCTTGGCCGCGGACGGCCTCGGGAAGCCAGGCGACGCGTCGTTCGGCGACAATCGGATCGGTCTTCTTCGGCGCCGGTCCTCGGACGTCCTGGCCGACAAGAAGGCGGTAGAGGTCCGCGGCGGGACGGACCGGTGGAAGTCCCAGCGCCGCGGCAGTTACGTTGGCCCGCTGCGGGATGGTCAGCCCGTCCTCGTCAAGGTCGCCGTAATAGGCGATGTCGGTCACGCCGGCCAGCCTGCTGATCCGGGCGACGGATGCCTCGAAGGCGTGGCCGCCGCCGAACGCCACGTATCCGACCTGTCCGCTGCAGTGCTGCAGCAGCGTGCTGAGAGTGGTGAAAGTGTCGCTGTTCTCGATCGCCAGGACGATGCCGCCCGCGCCGACGCGTTCGTACGCCAAGGGCGGAGGGATGCGCTCGGTGGCCAGAGTGCCCAGGGTGAGGCGGCCAGGTGCGAACAAGGTGGTGGCCGTGAGCGCGTCGAGCCGCTTCTCGTCACCGAAGATCTCCAGGGAGCGCTCGCGCATCGGAACGACGGTCCGCCGTTCGTCGTCCCCGTCGGTGTCGCGCAGCCACCGGTTGACCGCCTTGAGGACATCGAGCTGCGCCGAGGACAGCGAGTCCGCGCCGACCCAGGCGAGCTCACGACGCCAGACCGTCGGCGACGGCGCGCGGGAGTGCCGGATGTCCTGCTTCGGGTGCGGCGGCAGGCGGAGCCAGCGCGGGAGCGGTGGGAGCGCGTCATCCCACCCGTTGCGGCCTCGCGGCAGTTCTGCAAGGTGATGGTCGGCGAGCTCATCCAAGAGTGCGGACAGGACGGGGCGACCCTGGGTGGTCCCCGCCGTTCCAGGGCAGGCGGTGACGAAAGCCGCGAGGATCCCGGCCTGCTCGACGCGGCGCTCCGCCATCGCGTTCAGGGTGGCCGACAGAATAGCCGCCGATTGCGAGAGCGGCCGCACGTCGGCCTCCTCACCGTCGCTCACTGGTCGTCGCCTTCCTCCTGTGTTTCGTCGTTGGTTTCGTGCTCGCGCGGTTTCACCAGCAGCCGCGCGGCGGAGATCCGGCCGGTGACGTGCAAGTGCCCTATCCCTGTACGCTGGTCGGCCTCATTTCGCAGCCGAATACACAGCGGGAAAGTAGCCAGTACTCGGTCTTCCATGTTCCCTGTGGTGTAGAGCAGCTGGACGCCGAGCGCCATGGCCATGTTCATCTGCAGGCTCAGGAGGTAGTCGGCGCTGGCCTTGCCGATTGGGTTGTCCAGGATCAGCATCCCGCCCAACCGGCTGCCGGTGCGGGCTCCCGTGCGTGTGCTGCTGCGCAGGGCGGCCAGCGTGCAGTACAGCATGATCGCGCCGGTGAGCTCCTGCCCGCCGGAGAAGATCTTGCCCATCTCGCTGATTGACGCGTACTCGGCACGGCCTGCGGCGTCGGGCTTGAGGATCTCCACTTTGAAGTCACGCGGCACCGCGGCCCCGACGCAGCGCAGCACGAGGTCTCGGCCTGCCTGGTTCGGCTGAGTGCGAGCGTTCTCGTCCAGGGCTTCGGCGATTCGCACGACTAGAGTCTGCGGCTCCGGCTTGGCGAAGCCGATCTTCAGAATCCGGCGACCGGCCCATACCCCGGCGCTCTCGGGCAGCCGCGACAGCCGCTCAGCCTTCTCCAGCAGAGCCAATGCCTCGCTGGTGTGATGCTTCAGCTGGTCGATGAGCAGTTTCCGATGGCGGTCCGAGTCCTCCAGATCGGTGCTCAGGCTCGCCGCCCGCCCGGTGAGCTCGGCTGCCCATTCCCCGGCGCGTACGGTCAGCGATACCTTGTCGATCTCGGTGACCTGCTTGTAGATCGGCGCTTTGAGCTTGCCGAACCGGTTCTGGTTGGCGGTTTCGCGGAAGTCGATGACCGCGTCGTCCACGGCTCGGTCTACATCCCGAAGGTGATCGGACGCTTTGCTGTATGCCTCGGTTGCCTTGTCCGCGGCCTGCTGCGCCTCGTCGGCGGTTCCCGCGAACGGTCCTGAGACGGGCGGGAGGTCCAGCTTGCGGACGGCGGAAGCGAGGCCGCGCTGGACGACGGCCATCTCGCGGGCCGCGGCCTCAGCACGGTGGAGCTTGCGCTCAGCGGCCAGCTTCAGCTCGGACGCCGCCTTGAGCAGCTCATCGGCCTCGGCGAGTACTCCGGTGGCCCGTTCAGTGAGCGACACGCCTTCGTCGAAGCTCGATGGCGTCCAGTCGTCGTCAAGGTTGGTCCATGGCGCTCCGTTGCGCTGGCCTGCCGAGGATGTCTCAGCCTGGAGGTGGATAACCTGCTCGTTCAGCTTGCCGTACTCGGCTTCCAGAGCTGTCACCGCGCGATCGAGTCTCCGCTTCGCGGCCTCGAGAGACGCGGAGCTTCCCGCGTCCGGGGACACGGCCAGCGCTTCGGCTCGAGCTCGGATGGCGGCCGGTTCGTCGAGCAGCTCCGCCTCTAGAGAGGAGGTCTCCCGCTGCGCGTCATCGACGCGCTGCCGCAGGTCCTGGCCCACCTCCACAGCGATGAAGGCGGCTTCAGCCTGCTCGTAGGAAATCTCCAGCGCGGCGAGATCGGCTTCGTCCGTGACTTGGCCGAACGGCTCGTTGCCGTATACGACCTTCTTGAGCCGGTCGGAGTACGCGGCGGCGTCGCGGCGGAACGACTCGGCTTGCACCGCGTATTCGGTGGCTCGGTCGCGCGACCGCTCGGCTTCCTCACGGAACTCCTGGGCCGCCTCACGATGTCCTGCGGCCTCTGCTTCGAGCTTGGCGATCTCCTGACGATTCTTGCCAGCTGCGGTGGCCTCTGCCGCGAGCCGCTCGAAGGATTCTGCGGTACGGACGTCATCAGTAGCGGCCTTTTCAGCCTCCGCCACCACCTGGGCGTGCTGGTCGAGAGCGTCAGCGGCTCGTGCGTGCCTCTCGCGGGCAGCGTCGAGCAGGGACTTGGCCTCGGCTGCGGCGACCGACGCCGCTTGTGCCGCCGAGCGCAAGCGCTCCGCGTCACCTGCCGGATGCTCGCGAAGCCACTCACCGAGCCTGTGGTTGAGCTCAAATGCCGCTTTCCGGAGCTCAGCGAGTTCGTGGAGCGTGGAGGCTCGGCCCTGGATACGGACCCGTGCCTGCTCACGCAGCGCGGCGGCGGCCTCCGGATCGTGCAAAGCGGGTGTCGGCTCTACGACGAACCCGATGCCCACCTCCTCTGTACTCCCCTCGAACGACGCGTTGGTGGCGACAAGCACCGCTGCCGGCGGCAGCGGGCGTGCTTCGGCGAGCACCGCCCGCGCCTTGTCCAGGGTCAGCTGGTCGGCCACGACGATGCCGTCGACCAAAGCGGGGCGGGCTTGGATGATTTCGGCATGCAGGCGAGGATTGACCAGTTGCTCCAGCGCTCGCCAGCCCGCTGTCGCGGCGATCTCATGGTCTGCCAGTACCCGCAACAGGTCCTCGACCGCCTGGCGCGGCGGCATGAGCGCCTCGTCCTCGGCGATCAGCGCTTCGATCAGCCGCTGGTCCGCCTTGTTGTCGGCGGTCAGCGTGTCCAGCCGGTCCTCGGTCGATCTCTGCCGCGCGGTGGCCAGGTTGCCGAGCGCGGAGGCGTTCGTCTCCAGCCACAGGGTGGGATCGCCGCCGGGAACCTCCTCGTCGTTACCGAGTTCGGCGAGTTCGCGCAACAACGTCTCCGCGGTGAGCTCCCCTGCCACGCCTTCCATGCCCTCGACCGTTCGGACCGCGGCCTCGACTGCCTGGCGCGCCTCCATCTCGGGCTCGAGCAGCCGGCGCGCGGTCTCCTCGAGCGCGCGGATCTCCAGCTTGAGCTGCTTGTCGGCTTCACGATGCCGCGCTGCCCTGGTCGTGCTCTCCTTTGCTTTGGCGCGTAGTCGGGCATCGGCTTCACGGACGCTCTCGCCTTCCTCCAAGATGCCCTGCTCCCGCGCGGCCTCCACGCGGCGATCCACCTCCTCGACCTGCCTGGCCAGCAGTTCGGCGCGGACGGTGTTCGAGGTGGCCTGTCGTTCGTCCTCGCCCGCGCGGCGGTCTGCTATTGCTGCGTCCGCCTTGTCCTTCGCACTCTTGACTGCCAGGTCGTCCCCCTGCGCAGCGCAACGCTGTGCGGCACGGTGAAGGGCGCTTCCGAATGTGGCCCCGGCACGGTCGCGGCGGAGCCGTGCGACTCCCGCGGCCTGCTCGGCGGCGTCCAGCAGTTCGCTTGCGACCTTGTACTTCTCGCGTGCGGTGGCGGCCTTCAGCAGCTTGGGGACCAGCGTCCAAGCGGCCAGTTCGGTGCGGTCATCAGCAAGCTGTCGCTCGGCCTCCTGAGCCTTGACGCGCGCCTCGTCACGGCGTAGGGCCAGGGTCCTGCGCCGCACTTCCTTGTGGATCAGGTCTGCCTGGTCGCAGGCCTGCTGCCGTACCTCGGCGTTCTGCTTCGCGGTCTTCACATCTGCCTGGTGGGCTGGCAGCGCGTCCTCGGTGCGCTGGACGGTCTCCTTTAGCTCAGCCGCGAGCCGTGCCAGGGCCGCTGCTGAGGTCTGGGCCTCCTTGGCCGCCGCGACCTGCTCGGCACGCCGCGCGGCGAGGCGATGCGCAACTGCCGCAGTGGCGGTGGAGAAGTCGCGGTCCAGCAGCAGCTGCTCGCGTCGTCCGATGTTGCCGGAGTATTTGGCGAAGGCGTTGCCCAGCTCGGTGTAGTTCTCCGCGTCCAGCGCCTTGCTCAGCAGCCACTCGACGAACTGGCGGCCGGTGGTGGTCTTGAACGCCTCGGCCGCGTCGCCCTCGTCGACGTTCATCGCCTGTTGTACTGCGAACAGGTCCGGTTCCAGGCCGAGCCGACGCAGATGGTTTTCCCATTCGCCCTGCCGCTTCTCGATCTCCACGTGCAGCGACTTGTCGGCAGCGTCCAGGCGCTTGAGCGCGTCGTGGAAGGCGTTCATTGGGAGCCGCCGTCGGCCTTCGGCGAATGGCAGGCTGGCTAGGGTCGTATCTTCGCCGGGGTTGAAGGAGTAGAACAGCCGGTCGAGCTTGCCGTCCGCGAGGGGGGACAGCGCCTGGCCGGTCACCAGCGTCTCACCGGTGCGGACATTCACCCATTCCAGCACCACGTGGGAGGGCGCTGCCGCGGACACCACGTAGGCGCGCAACGCCTCACGGCCTTTACGGGACTGGCGTTCGGGAAGCACTGTGGACAGCAGCATCCGGATGAACACGGACTTGCCGCCGCCGTTCTCCAGCACCAGCAGGGTTGCCGGAGCCGGGCGCCGGAACAACTGTCCGGGCGACTGGATCAGGGTACGGGCTGCGATCGGCGGGCCGCCGTCGGACAGGTCCAGCACAACATCGTCGTAGCGGGCGCTGCTTGGGCCGATGTTGTAGAGACGGACGCGGTTCAGCTCATACATCGCTGGATCAACTTCCTGACTCGGTCGAAGCGGGGGGCTCGTCACCCGGGCTGTTGTACGTTGGCTTGCCGTCCAGACCGACGGCGATCCCGAGCGCGGCCAGTTCGCCGAGCATCTGCTGGCCGGCCAGTTCTCGTACCTGGATCTGGTATCGGGCCGTGGTGGTGTAGGTGCCGCCGTTCTCGTTGCCGGCGCGCCGTAGCATGCCGTTGTCGGCCAGGTACTCGGCGACGCGCTTGGTGATCGCGTGTCTGCTCTTGGGATGGGCTCGAGCGTCTCCGGTGGGAGCCACCGGGTTGCGCCGCTGGTGGTAGCGCCATAGCTGTACGAGATCCGGCTGACCGGCTGGGACTCCGTCGTCCTCGCCGGTCTCGGCCGCCCGGTGTTCCAGCTCTTTGGCCGCCTGGTCGACCATCTCGTCGACGTGACGGATCGTGACCCGGCCGACATGGGCCTCGTCATCGAGATCTTCTGGCCGGTAGTAGGCGAGCGCGGCGATGGCCAGGTGCGCCAGCGCCGCGATCGGGCGATCGGCGACCTGTTTGATGTGGTCGGCGACGCTGGCGGCGAACTGCGTCTCAGGTGTAGTCCCGAACACGAGCCCGGCCCGTGGGTCGACCGCGATAACGGTCAGGTCGAAGCCGCGCGCAGCGGCGTGCAGCAGTCGGGCGAACGCGGCGTCTACACGGTAGCGGCCCACCAGCGTGGCGTACTCGGCGTTGCGCCGGTGCGTCAGCCCGGACTGAAATCCGAAGGCGAGCAGCCTGCAGGCCGCAGCCAGGTCCTCGAAGTCGCTCATGCTTCTCCCTCCAGACCGTTCACGATCGGGCTACGTACGACCAGCAGGTCATTTCCGGCGAAGACCTCGTCGTCTAGTTCCTCGTTGTCCGCCAGCGCGGCCAGCGTCGTACGGTGCTCGGCGTCGTGGCGTGGCGCCCCGAACAGACCCAGCACCTGCAAAGCCAGCAGGTGGTCGGTATTGCAGGAACCGGGACGGCGTGCCGCCTTCAGCAGTGCGGACAGCCGGATGCCGTCGGCACGTGCCAGCAGCGATTCGACGGCTGTGTACTGGTCGTCGGAGAACACCGGGGCGTCCTCGGCTCCGCCGAACTCTGGCTCGATGATCAGGCCGTCTTCGCTGTCCTGCTCGTCAGGCAACGTCATCAGACCTGTGATCAAGTCCGGGAGGTAGACGACCGCGGGCCGCCGCGGTGGCGTCGCCGCGCCGGCGAACCCCTCCAGCAGCGGAAAGGCCTGCCGTAGTGACAGCTCTAGGACCGGGTCCAGCAGCTGGTGTGCGAGATCGACGTAAGACCGGCTCGGCGGCGGTACGAAGATCTGCCGCTCCTGTTCCGCGCGAAACTTCTCGCCTACCTCTTGGAGGTTCGCCTGCAACGTCGCGTGCCTGCGCAGGCACTTCTCGAGAATCGCGATCAGCTCGGCGGCCTGAGCCGGTGTGGCTTCCTCCGTGCTGTTGTCCATCATCCGGACCAAGTTGTCCTTGATGACGCTCTCGGCGTTGATGCGGTCCTCGATGTGCTCCAGCGCCTCCGTCTGGATCCGTCGGACGTCACGGACCCAGTCCACCGAGCGCACGTCCCTGCGCATCCCCTCCAGCCGAGTACGGATGTATTCGGCATACTGCACCGTGCGGCGCAACGCCATCTCCGCTGCGCGGTGGGCGTCGGCCAGCCGTCCGCGCCTCACGAGCGCCTCCAGCTTGGCATCCGCCGCGACCTGCTCGGAAGCGATGTCGATGTCCACCGCGCCGACCAGCATCGCGATCGCCTCGTTGGAAGCGCGAAGTCGTGGCCGTCCGTCGGGGCCGACGACTTCGCGCAATAGCTTGAAGGAGAACTCGTGCGAGACGTACGTGCCGTCCAGTACGAGGCCGTACATGTGGCTGAAGTCGCGATCAACCGTGCCGACGTTCACTAGGCTGTCCAGGATCCAGCGCGCCACATCGGTGTGTTCGTCGAGGCCGCGGGCGGGCATCTGGAGCTCCGCTACCCGTATCACCGCCGTCACGACGTCCTCGTGGCGGGCGCCGTCTTCGAAGTCCATCTTCAGCGTGACGGTGTCGATGGCTGTGAGCGCCAGCTCCTCCATCTGGTACCCGCCCCAGTCCCGCGACGTGAGCAGAGGCTTGCGGCGTTCCAGGTCGAGGACCGGATCGGCGACGGCCAGCGCCTTCACCCGCGTGGCCAGACCCAGCGTGTCCCGGCTGGGCCTGTGCGCTTCTGACATGAGGTTTCCTCCCTTCCTCTCCGGCCAGCTATGCCTGCATCTGCAGGCCGCTGGACAGGTCAGCCTGCAGCAGCTCGTCGCGTTCTGCCTGGGTCATCCAGCGCGCCGTGGAGCCAGCAGGCCCGTTCTCCACCCACAGGACGTCATCGATGGCTTCGGCAACGGCGTGCAGGTGGCTGATCACCATGACGAGCCGGTCGCCGCCCGCCTGGGAGCGCAGTACGTCCAGCGCCGACGCCAGCGCCGTGGTGTCGAGGGTCGCGAAACCTTCGTCGAGGAAGAGCGATCCCAGTCTCGGGCCGCTGCGTGAGTGCAGTTCGGCGAGCGCCAGCGCGAGAGCGAGCGAGGCCAGGAACTTCTCCCCGCCGGACAGCCGGTTGGGGTGGTGAACGACGCCGGAGCCCCTGCTGATGATGTCGAACCCGTCAGCGAAGCCGAACCGCTGGTCGGTCAGCTGTCCGAGCAGGTCGCTCGCCACGCCCAGCAGGGCACGTGTGCGCAGCATGGTGAGGTGGCCGAGAAACTTGGCGTCGACGAGTTCTTTGCGCAGCACTTCCAGCGCGTCGAAACGGGCTTCGCCTGCCGCAATGGCAGCGTCCAGGTTGGCTGCGGGAACGATCAGGTCTTCCGCGCCGTGTTGCTCTTTACGCCATCCTTCTGCCTCCGCGCCAGCTTTCGCCGCTGCGGCTACGAGAGGGTGCAGCAGCTGGGGGGCCATCAGGTCGCCGGGCTGGAAGCCGTCGACGTCGGCGACCTCGGCGGCGTTCTCCCGCAGGCCGGCCAGCGCGACGTCGGCTTGGGCCGTACCGATGGCGGACGCCTGGTCGAGCTCGGCACCGAGTGCTTCAGTGATCTTCGACAGTTCGGTGGCGAAGAGACGAATTTCGGCAATCCCGGAGTCGACGGGAGCCTGCGGTGCGTGGTGTCGGCCTTGGACGCCGAGGTGGTTGATCGCCTGCTTGACAGCCTGCGCCCAGTCGCTCAGGGCTGCACACAGCTTGTCCAGCGGCTGTTCCACAGCGGTGCGCGCCTCCTGGTCCAGTGCGCGCTGCTGAGTGAGGACCTCGGTCTTCTCCGCTCGCGCGGCTTCAAGCTGCTCGATAAGGCGCTGGATCTCGGCCAGGTGGGTCGCTACAGTGGCAGCCGCCGCTGCCGCGGCGTCTGCCCGGACTTCGATCGCTTCCTCAGGCAGCATCGCCAGGACGTGCACCGGCAGTGCCTGCACGTCAGCGGCGAGACGGCCCACAGCGCCCAAGTACCGGTCGGTGGCGGTATTGGCGTCGTCGATCGCCTGCTCGTGCGCGCTCTTTCGCCTTTCGAGCGCTTCTCCGTCGGCTTCGAGCCTTGCGGTATGTCCGAGGGCTTCGGCCCGCTTCCGGTCGGCGGCGGCGGTGGCCTCCAGTTCGCACACTGTGATCATTTCGATGATCGTCGTGGTGTGCTGTTGCTCATCGGCGGCTGTCAGCCTTTCAGTGGCGGACTCGGCGTCGAAGTCTCCCTCGGCCTCCAGGACGAGAGCCGCGAAGCCCTTCAGGGCGTCCGCCGCCTTCGCCTGAGCCTCCTGGGCGTCCTGCAAAGCACGCTGGTGATCCCCTTCACGGTCGAGTTCGGCCTGGTCGGCCGTGATCACGGCTGCGCGGGCTTGGGCCAACCGTCCGGAGATCTCGTCCTGCGCGGCTTCGGCCTCGCGCAGCCGCTCCCTGCCGCCGTGCAACTCCGTGGTGTAGCTCTCGGTTGCGGACGTGAAGTCGGTAGGGATGGTCTGGTTGCACACGGGACAGCCGTCGCCTGGGTGCAGTTCGGCAGCGATCCCGGCTGCCTTGTCGCGGAGAAGGAGCGCGTCAAGCTGTGCCGCGGCGGTTGTGAAGCGTTCCTTGACGGCGAGGGCCTCTCCTTCCAGGACTCCGACGTTGTGGCGGGCGGTCTGGCAGGCGCCTGCTGCGGTGGCGTACTCGATCGCGGTACCGGCGGTGGCGCGGGTCGCCGTGGCAGCGGCGGCCACCAGGGGCCGGGCCGTGGCCGCGCTCTTCCGGACCCTCTTGCTCGCTTCCGCGGCATCCTCGGCGGCGCGTGTCAGGGGTTCCGCGTTGGCTGCTCGTATGGCCAGGTCCGCATCCGCCGCGGCGATGGCAGCGCCGTCCGCGGCGAGCCGTCTGTTCAGCTCGGTGAGCCGGTCACGCTCACGCCGATGGTCCTCGGCGCGCGTCGCGAGGTCTTCCAGAATTACGGCGGACCTGCGAAGCTCCTTGTCGCCGGCGTCGGCGATCGCCTTGGTCAGCTGCCCCTCTGCCCGTGCCGCATCGTCGTCGCGCCGGTTCAGGAGGTCGCGACGTGCCGCGATGCGGGCGGCGATGGGCTCGAGGTCGCGCAGCACGGCATCGGCGTCTGCCACGGCACGTGCCGACAGGTCCTCGGCTACGGTGGCGGCCGTCTCCGCCGCGGTGCGAGCCCGGATGGCTTCGGTCTGCAGAGCCGAGATGCGATCGACAGCAGTGATGAGAAACGCGGCGCGAGCCTCGGCGGCGTCAGCGGCCCCAGCCGCAGCCGCCGCGGCCTGCTGCGGGTCCTCCGGCATGGTGGCGCGCTTGACTTTCGCGGCGCTGATCAGCGACTTGAGTGAGGTGGACCGGCTACCGGCCAGCTTCTGGACGGATTCCAGAGACTCGACGCCGAACAGCTCCCGCAGCCGCTCACTCCGCTCCGTCTGGCCCGCGGTGAGGAGCTGGTCGAACTTGCCCTGCGCGAGCAGGCCGACGCGCATAAAGGTCTTGAATCCCATCTGCAGGATGGCCTTGATGCGGTCGTCGACCTTGACGGCGTTGTCTAGTTCCTCGCCAGTGTCGAGGTTCCTCAGGTGGTGCCGGGCCGCGTTCGGGTTGGTGGCGTGCAGGATGCGCTGCACGTGCCAGCGCTGGGTGCCCTGCAGGAATGTGAGCTCCACGCTCATGGCCTGGGCGCCGTCGGCGATGAGCTGCCGTGCTTCTCTGGTCTCCCAGGAGCTCTTTCGGAACAGCGCATAGGTGACGGCGTCGAGGAGGCTGGTCTTCCCCGCGCCGGTGTCGCCGAGCGCCGCAACCAGGCTCTTGCCGGTGAAGTCGATGGTGACGGGGGCGGGGTAGCTGCGGAATCCGGTCAGAGACAGCTTCTGCAGTCTCATCGGCTGGCCTCCTGCTCGCCCGCGAGCGCGGCAGTCAGCAGCGTCTCCTTGCAACACGGTGCGGGGTCCTCGAGGTCCGGTTCGGCCCGCAACTGGGCGAAGGTTTCCATGGCACGGTCCAGAACCAGGCCGGTGATGCCGCGGCTGGGCAGGTAATCGCGAAGCAGGTCATCGACGCCAGGCAGTTCCTGGACTGTGACCTCACGGTCCAGGAGACGGCCTACGGACTCGGGACGGCGTTCCTCGATGGCGACGACCGTCGCCGCCGGCACCATCTTCGCGATGGTATCCGCCAGTGACGGGGTGGGGGCGTCGACGTTCACCACCGCCTTCACCCAGGCGTCGCCGACGCGGCCCGCGCGCTGCTCGATCTCTTCGAGCGTGCCCTCCAGGCGGACCAGGCGGCGGCCGGAGTCGAGCGGCGCGAGTTCGATGCGCGGCGCGTGCCCCGGAGCGATCTCCGCCAGGACGACGCTTTTGATGTCACGGGTCTCGCCGAAGTCCAGCTGCAGCGGACTGCCCGCGTAGTGGGCGGGAAACCCGGCGCGGGCGACGGGCTGCGGCTTGTGGATGTGGCCGAGAGCACCGTAGTCAACCGCGGGAAGGTCGGCGGTGGCGACCGCATAGTCGGCATCGACGGAGAAGCGCCGCTCGGAGTGCGAGGGCATGGCGCCTTCGACGAACAGGTGGGCGGCGAAGATCAGAATGTCGCGTGCGGAACGCCCCGCCGCCAGACGGTGGTAGACATCGGCCTGGACGGCACGCATCCGCCGGGCGTACGCGGCCGTCGCCATGGCGGGGTCGGCGAAGTCGTAGACGAACCTGTTGGGATGCAGGTACGGCAGCGCGCCCACCCGCAGGGTCAGTTCACCGGCTCCGGCAGGGTACTCGGCCATCAGCAGCCCGTCGGGGCGGGCATCGGTGGCGAATCGCATCTGGACCTGGTCCGCCTCCCGGTGGCCCATGTCGTTGAGGATGAAGTGCAGGAACGCCAGCACGTTGGCGGTGTCGTGGTTTCCCGCCACCACCACCGTCGGTGCGATCGCCTCGAGGCGGCGCAGCGCTTGGGCGGCGCGGCGCATGTCGTCCAGGCCCGGTCGCGGGCTGTCGAACAGGTCGCCGCTGTGCACGATCACGTCGGGGGAGAAGTCGGCGGCGATCTCGATGATCTCGTCCAGGACGGCGTCGAATTCATTGTCGCGCCGGTGACGGCCGATTTGGCGGCCGAGATGCCAGTCGGAGGTGTGGAACACACGTCCCATCACGGGAGCCTCCAGGGGAAGAGTCCGCGGGACAGCGCAAGCAGCGCAGCCACGGTCGGAGGAGCTGATGTAGCAGACCGTACCTGAGACTCTGGAGAAAATCTGGAACTCTCGGGAACTCTGGTAGAGTCGAGCCATGAGTGATCCGCTGGACGCCTTGGAGACGAGCATTAGCGTCCTGCGCCGCGCGATCCGCGATGCCTCTGCAGTCGGCGACACTGAGCGCGCCGGCGAACTGCGCGCTCAGCTCCGCCGTGCCGAGCGGGCCTGGGATGTGCTCATCGCCGACGGCCCCCCCACCCCGCTGGCGGCGGGCTCCGACCCGGTGCTGGGAGGCACGCAGGGCTCGATGCTGCCGGCACGCGAGCACGTGCACCGTTCGCTGGTGCTGCTGGGAATCCCGGCCGCGCCCAAACTGATCGTGAGCGTGCACGAGGCGTTCTTCCCTGGCGAGCTGTCCGCTGCCAAGCTGTCTAGCCTGCGCCGCGACGAGGAGCGGTCCTACCGGTCGGCGCCCGGCGCCCGGCCGTACTACCTGTGCCCCGCGCTGACCCACGACCTGCTGTCCCCGGTGCGCGCCCTGATCACGATCAGCACGTGGACACTGGAGCAGCGCGTCATGGGCCCGCTGTCCCCGCGCGTCGACTTCCTCACGGCCGCGATGCGCATCGCCGAGACGGTGCACACCGCGGCCAGGTCGTCGGGAACAGGGCCTGGCGCGGCGGCGCTGCGACTACTCTGGCAATTCGCCGCGAACATCCCTGGCGCGACGCCCGCCGGGCCAGCTGTCCACGACGCCGCGGCCGACCCGCACCTGGTGATCTCCGCGGCTCGAGCTGAGCTGGATGTGCACGCCGACGCCGACCGCGCCACCCGAGCCGAAGCCGCGCGGCGGGCTCGCAAACGGCTCGGCGAGGACTCGCAGCTGTTCGGCACGCCCCTGCGGAACGTCAGACGCCTGCAGGCTTAGACCTGACCTTCTCCCGTCAAGATCCGTCTTCCCGATGAGGATCCCCACACCGTGAAAGCAGCAGTCGACGCACGCTTGGACGTGCTGCGCGGATCCGCCCCGCGCCTGACCTACAGCGCCAGGTCGCTGGCCGCGCTGGAGAACAACCCGCGCTGCACCCTGCGCGCTGTCCTGGACGCCTCCGGCTCCAACAAGACCGACATCGCCAAGCACGCAGGCTACGAACTGCCCTTCGGCCAATCCCCCTTCGCGATCACTCGCGGCAACTCCTTCGAGGCGATGGTGAAGGCCAACGGCTGCGCTGAGCTGCTGCGGGTTCTGCGTGACATCCTGCAGCTGCCCCTGCCGGAGGCGGGCTACCAGGACCTGAACGACGTCGGCGGCGACGGCCGATCGGAGATCCGCCACGCCCGTACCAGACAGCTGCTGGTGCGGACCGCTCAAGGGCTGGGCGACGGCACCTTGTTCGACCACCCGATGCTGCTGCTCCGGGTCGGCGGACATGCCGCGTTCCTGGAACCGGACCTGGTGGCCTTCCGCATCGGCGATCGCTTCCACGTAGTGGAGATCAAGAGCTTCCCGATCATCGACGGGCGGGGTGACCCGGCGCAGGTACGGGCGGCCACGACGCAGGCGTGCGCGTACATCATCGCGCTGCGCGCCATGCTCGCCGAGGCCGGCATCGGTCCGGAGGCGGTGTCCGAGACAATCGTCCTGGTCGCGCCCAAAGACTTCACCAACCGCCCGGCCGCGGCGTTCGTCGACGCTCGCAAGCAGGTGGCCACCCTGACCAGGCAGCTAGCGCGCATCGAGCGCATCGGCGACCTGCTCGACCTCCTGCCTGACGGCCTCACCTTCACCATCACCGACGAGGCCGGGCTGCCGCGACCGGTCGGCGAGCTTGTTGAAGCTTTGGACCAGGTGCCGGCGACCTACCGGCCGGACTGCTTGAACCACTGTGAGATGGCCTTCTACTGCCGAGCCCGGGCGCGCGACGGCGGGTCGCTGGACGTGCTCGGGCCGGCGGTGCGTGAGCAACTCGGCGGCATCGACACCGTGACCATGGCCTTGGGCCTGGCACGCGGGAAACTGCGGCCGAACGACGAGCAGGTCGAGATCGCCGCCTCCTTGCGGCACGCGGCCCGGCTGCGTGCCGAGTTGCGGTCCACCGCCGGAACCCCGGGAGCTGCGGCGTGAGCAAAGTGTCCGCGCTGGCGCGCCTGGAAGCGATGGAGACGATGGCCGCGGTACAGCTGACCGAGTTCCGCCACCGGCGCCTGTCCGACCATCCCCTGGTGATCGTGCCGCTGACGATGGCAGGAGAGGCAGGCGCACCGCTCGCGGCGATGGTCGGCTCCGCCAAGAGGTCGCCGAAGCTGCTGGTCGTGGCGCAGCCGCGCAACCGGGATCAGCGCTTCGCGTTCGCCGCCGAGCTCGGCGGGATCGTGATGGACTACATCGACCACTGCCGCCGCGACCGCCGCGCGAGCACTTCTCGCGGTAAGGACGCCGCCTCTTGCTACACCGATGCCCCGCAGGTCCTGGTTCCCAACCTTGGCGGTGTCAAGGCGTTGGCCGACCTCGGCCGGACTTGCCGGTTCCGCAAGACCATAGGCCCTTACCCCGTGGCGGATGTCGTTCCGCGGCTCGGCATGTGGCTGACGTTCCTGGTGGAGTCGGCCGAGCAGGCAGGCACCTCGATGCTGCTGCCGGTCACTGGCATGCTCAGCGAGCACTGGGCCACCGGTCAGAGCGTGCTAGAGGACCAGAACCTCGCTTCGCTGATGGCGTGGATCGCTCCACCCGACGGCCTGGATGTCGCACAGGCCATGGCCGACGCGGAGAACCCGGACGTGTGTCCGCCTGCCGGTCCTGCCACGGCTCCGAGTTTCGACAAGTACTACCTGGAACCGGCGATCAAGCGGTTCGCCACGGCTGATCCGCTGGCGGCGGCCGCCGCAGAGGCTGAACTGCGAGAGCTGATCGCCGACCAGATCAAGCCTACGTGGCGGTTGATGTGGCAGGCGATCTCCTTGCTGCGCGGCGTCCCTGAGGCGCCGCGTGCCGCAGCGCGTTTCGAGCGCGACCGCGCGTCCTTCACCGCGTACTCCGACTACCAGGACGCTGGCGGCCTGCCGCAGCGCAAGCAGGACGCCCCGATCGGCGCGGCCAGGCGGCTGAGCCGACTGGAACGAGCCTTGGCCGACTTCGAAGCCGACATGGCGTTCGATGACTCGTATGTACTGGCCGACCGGCGCAGCGTCGGAGAGGCGTTCGCCGGGACGGTGGTGGCGGCCGAGCCCGGCCGGATCGTCACCACGGACAAGAACAGGCGGGTGCCCAGGCCGCTGGTCACCGTCCGCACCCAGGACCCCACTCGGCTGGCTGCCGGCACCAAGCTGATCAGCCCGTCCATGCTGGCGAGCCACCGAGCGCTCGTCGTCTCGACGGTCCCGGACGGGGACACGAGCCTGGTCACCGTCGAGATCGTCGGCGGCATGGGCCAGGGCCTCGTTCCGAAGCCGGGATCCGTACCCGCCGAGGGCCAGCAAGTCACCTACCTTCCCGACCCCGGCTGGCGGCCCATGCCGGTGTTCCCGGACAACGATCGGGTTCCATGGACGCACGCCGCTGCGGCCGACGACACGGACGAAGTCCACAAAGCCGCCACAGAGGAATGGGGCGATGATGACTGACAACGACGCGACTGCCAGGGCCGACGCGGCCGTCGCAGAAATTCTGGCCGACCTGTCCGGCAGCAGTCACAAGGCGGTGGTCGTCGACTCCCCGCCCGGAGCAGGCAAGAGCACCCTGGTGGTCCGCGCCGCCGGAGAGCTGGTCGACGGCGGTGAACGCCCGATCGTCGTCGCCCAGACCAACAACCAGGTCGACGACCTGGTCGTGCGGCTGGCCGCCGCACACCCGAATCTCTCCATCGGACGGCTCAGCAAGGGCGGGTACGCTCCGCCGCCGGGCGTGAGCGATCCGGCGAACACGTCCGTCGGCACCACTGTGTCCGACTTGAATAGTTGCGAGATCATTGTCGGCACGTCGGCCAAGTGGGCCACAGTCCGCGACGGAACGTTCGGCTGGGCGATCCTGGACGAGTCCTACCAGATGCGCTCCGACACTCTGCTGCAGATCGTCGAGCGTTTCGAGCGCGGCTTGTTCGTCGGCGATCCTGGACAGTTGGACCCGTTCACCATGGTCGGCACCGAGCGGTGGATCGGACTGCCGCACGACCCGACACTCAACGGTGTCTCAGTGATGCTGGCCCACAATCAGGGCATCCCCGAGCATCGGCTGCCGGTGTCCTGGCGCCTGCCGCCCTCCGCCGCCCCCACCATCTCGGAGGCGTTCTACCCGTTCACGGGCTTCACCGCGGGCACCAGCCCCGGAACGCGCGCCCTGGAGTTCCGTACTGCCGCCTTCGGCAACACGGACCTGGACGAGACCTTGGCGATGGCGTTCACCACCGGGTGGGCGCTGCACGAGTTGCCGCGCCGCCACGTCCCGCGCACTGACACCGAGACCATCCTGGCGGCCACAAGACTGGCCGCCAGGATGCTGGAGCGCGGAACCCTCGCCACCTGCGAGCGGCATCCCAGTGGCCGGGTCCTGGAAGCCACCGACCTCGCCATCGGCGTCGCCCACCGCGACCAAGCCGACCTGGTCCGGACCGCATTCGCTCGGACCGGCAACTCGGCCCTGTCACGTGTGGCGGTCGACACGGCCAACCGGCTGCAGGGCCGCGAATACGAGGTCGTCATCGTCGTGCATCCGCTGTCCGGCCGCCGGGACGCGACCTCGTTCCACCTGGAAGCCGGACGGCTGTGCGTGCTCACCTCCCGGCACCGGCAGGCGTGCATCGTCGTCGCGCGCGAAGGCATCGTCGATCTCCTGGACAGCCACTCCTCGACCGACCCTGTGCATCTATCGGTGCCGGCGAAGTTCCCCGACGGCTGGGAGGCTAACCAGGTCGTGATGAGTAAGCTCGCACAGCACCGCGTCGCGGCGTAGCTGGCGCGCTTCCGGTAGATGAGGGTCTGGATGTCGAGACTCATCTCGCAGTCGGTGCTGAAGTTAGTAGTCCTGTGCTCCTTGGAAGAGCTCCTAGGGCATCTTCTGGGGCTTGACATAGGAGAGTAGCTTCCAGGCGTCGGGCCTGCCCAAAAGGATCCCGCCTGGCCGAAGACCGGCTGGAAAACTGGTGGTGTTGCGGAATGCGGCGGAGAAGGAGGCGGCCCGCTCGAAGGCGAGCTGCGCGAAGCGGCCAGGCAGGTCGGACATGATGACCGGGTCGTCCTCGGGCTACTAGGCGTACGCGTCGATCATGCAGCGCTACCAGTGGGGTGCGAAACATTGCCTGAGCGACGTCATGTCTTCCTAGTTCGCCCGTCTTGCGGAAGAGGGAGAGGGGAGCAAGATGGGCGAGCCTGTGGTGTACAAGCGGTGTGGTTGCGCGGATCGGGACAGGAACTGCCCTGAACTGGCTGATGAAGGTCACGGTTCGTGGTACTTCGCGATCCAGGTACTGGGTCCGACCAGAAGTAGAGTGCGGACGCGGCGGGGTGGATTTCACACCGCAGAGGACGCCATGCGAGCTGCTCGCGAACTCGCCGCCGCCGATAGCCCCGGTGTGGTGAGCGCAGCATGCACCGTGGCGCAGTGGTTGCGTCACTGGCTGACCACCCTCCAGCCCGTCCGCGAGCGTACCCGGCAGGGCTACGCCGATCACGTCCGGATCCATCTGATCCCCGGCTTGGGCCTGGTCCGGCTGGCGGAGCTGTCGCCGGTCGACTTGCGTCGCTTCTTCGCCGGCTTGGCTCAGCGGCGCAATCGGTACGGCAAGGCGCTGTCTCCGTCCACGGTGCAGCGGGTCCACGCCACGTTGCGGGCGGCACTCAACGAGGCGATCCGCGAAGGTCTGATCGACACGAACCCGGCGCGCCGGTTGCGTCTGCCGCATGTCCGGCGTCCCCATGCCCAGGTCTGGACCCGGGGCCGGGTGGCGGTGTGGCGGGCCACGGGTGAGCGTCCAGCGGTTGCGGTGTGGACGACCGAACACCTGACGGGGTTTCTGGACTACGTCCGCGAGGACGTGTTGTATCCGTTGTGGTGGCTGGCCGCGTTGCGCGGTCTGCGCCGCGGCGAGCTCGCCGGGCTGCGGTGGACGGACGTCAGCCTGGAGACCCGTGAGCTTACGGTCGTGCAGCAGCTCATTCACGTCAACGGCCGGCTAAGAGTTGTCCCGCCCAAGAGTGAGGCGAGCCAGCGCACGATCGCCCTGGACATCGAGACGATCCGCCTGCTGCGCTGTCATCAGCAACGCCAGCACCTCAAGGGACTCGATACCGCTGGCTGGGTGTTCACCCGCGCGGACGGCCAGCCGATACGACCGGACTACCTGACCTACCGGTTCCGGTACCTGGTGACCGCCAGCGGCCTGCCACCGGTACGGCTCCACGACCTACGACACGGCGCCGCCAGCACAGCGTTTGCCGCGCACGTGGACTTGCGCACGGTCCAGGGGCAACTCGGGCACGCCAGCATCGTGCTGACCTCCGACACCTACACCTCGGTCCTGCCCGAACTCCATCACGAGGCGGCGGAGGCCACGGCACGCCTGGTCCTCGCCACAGCGCGAAGAACAGGTCATAGACTGCGAAAGCGGACGATCCAGCTCCGGCGCCGCCCCACGAACCGGCCGCCACGCTGACTGCTTTGCCGGAAAGGTCTGGTGGTGTCCGTTTGTCCCAGACGTGACCCAGCTATGACCCACCTCATGATTCTTTGATCAAGAGGTTGGCGAATCTGCAGGTGGGAGTGGTAGGGCGCCCGGGGCTCGAACCCGGAACCTACGGATTAAAAGGCCCGATGCTAGCCTGTATCGCGGGCCGAAGAGCATTCACCGAGCATGTAACCATGACGTCGGTGGCGGTACCCCGATGCCGATGGCATGGTCTTGACCATTCAATTGGTGCTGTAAATGCGTCTTTGGGCTTGATCTCAAGCTGCCCACTCATGGCCTTGCGAGGCGCCGTGGGCAGGTTCACCGTCGACGTGTTAGATGCAAATTCTGGGTCATGCGGGTTCTTCACGTGTGACGTTCGGCGCCTCGCGCGGCCACGCCTGCTGATCTGCGGGCCAGGACCGCCCAGACCGAAGGCTTGCGGCTCATCGAACTGGCCACCAGAAGAGGCGAGATCAGCGGTCGGGGTACCTGCGGGCGCCTGGATGAGGGGGACGGCAGCGCTGGCCGTGCCTACCGTCGAAGGGAGTCCGCTACGAGCAGGCACGACGAGAAGTAGAAGGGACGACACCGCCTGGCAGGCCACCGCCACCTGCTGCATCAGTGCCAGGATGTCGGTTGCATACTGGTGGACCAGCCGATCACCCACCGTCCGGGACTCAGCTCAGCACGCCCAGCATAGAAGTTCTGGATAGGCACTTAACTTACGTGGTGACTATGCTTCATGGCAGTTCGCCGTTGACTTCTTCCTTTAGCTGGGTCGGCAACTATTCCCGGCAGCACGCGATCCACCCACGTGTGATCGGCACCCATGTCTAGGAGATCATGACGTATTCCCTCAAGGAGCTTGAATGAGTGGTTTCCTATGGATCGAAACCTAAGCTGCAGGGTGCCTGGGCGCGCCTTATCTTGATGTTCCAGTATAAGTCGACATTGCCGATCATAGTGGTCGTCGCAGTGACATGACCGACAACTGCATTCTATCAAGATTATCTTGAGCGGAATTCCAAAAGAAGAATCCGTCAACTTCTTGATGAATGAGTCATGGTCCATTGGCGAATCAAGGTGATGATCCAGCTCAAATGCCCACTCGTTCGAGTTATCCCAATAGCGAATCGAGTAGGGAGAGGCTGTTGTATGGAAGAGTGCGACGCGGCGAAGTAGGCCGCTTCCGATCCAGGCAGCATCATGCGATGAGGTAACACGCCCAGCATGGTGGTCGAGCTGATCTGCTTCGATGGCGGCTAGCTCAACCTGTGATCCATTCCACAGAGGTCGACCACCAGAGTCTAGGCATGCGGCTTTATGCGCCTCCAGCAGTGCCCTCCACTCATCCGGTGTTGGCCCGGCGAGAATCACCTCTGCGCTAGTTCCGGCAAGGGTGAAGTGCGCACCTTCTTCGCTGATGTCGATGACTCGGAGGCCGGGGATGGCCATCTCATGGCATGACCCACGATCGACAGGTAAAATGCAATCAAGAGTGTACGCCGCTAATTCGAGCTTTCGCTCGGCAAGAGGAAGTTGGTCAAGATTAACGATGATTCGATTGGCGGAGGGCTGAATCTGAGAGATCCCCGCCGGATGAGTGTAGTAGTCATGGCGCCCTGGAAGATGAAGCAGAATCTGTGATTCTAGTATTTCTTGGTTGCCGCTAGCGGCGGCAGGTATAGGGGATTCGGGGTTAGATGTGATGGCTCGCCGTGCATCGGCGAAGCTTTCTCCGGTGTATGCAACACGTTCGCGACCAAGGCGTGCAACGAAGTCTAGAGGGAGGGCACTTCTTAAGCGAGCGGAGCGTGGCCCCTGAGCATCGCCCAGTTCTTCCGGCGACAATGCTTGGATCTTTCTGTGACCGATCACTTCCGCAAGGACATCGCTGGGAGTGATGAAGGCGGAATAGGCGAAACGAACATCGGACAGCTCCAGAAGGCTGCAGATCTTCTTGTAATGCCAGACCCGCCAATTCTGTAGTGGGAGGGCCTTCTCGCGAACAATCTTGGCGACTTGCTTATTGAACCGATCGATTCCTCCACTCCCCGACACAGCTGACAAGGCAACATTGGTCGCGAAGATCAGATGATCTGGGAAACGCCCACGGCGAACCCGCTGGATATTGCTATCCGCCCATCGCTCCATCTCGGAGCGCACTTGACCAAGGAACCATGCCGTATCGTGCTCAACGTTCCGAGGTCTTTGGAGAAACTTCGCTTGCACGACGATGTATCCCGTCCAGGGGGCGTCCAGGCCTGGATAGATCGACGATCCGTTGATCGTGGCGTCGCGTCCTCCGTCAGGGCCAGGTCCGTATACCTCTAGATCGGCCCCTAGTACTTCGTGAGCAAGGGCTTGCACGAGGCTCTCGAACTGACCAGTATCAAGGCGAGTGAGATCAAAGTCCACATTGGCAGTATGCACCGGCACCCCGACATTTCCGGGTGATGCTCGGATTGCCGAAGACGGTGCGTGGTGGTGGCTGGCCGCGCTGCGCGGCCTGCACCGAGGCGTGCTCGCCGGCTGCGGTGGGTGGACATCAGCCTGGAGACCCGTGAAGTCACCTCGTCCAGCAACTCCCAAAAGCGAGGCCAGCCAGCGCACGATCGTCTTGGACACCGAAACGATCCGCCTGTTGTACCGCTTCATAACTCATCACGTGGTGCTTGATCTGCGGTTTTGACCTCCAGGTGCCGCGCAGGCAAGATCGCGGTCTGTGTCGGTTCGTTTGCTGTATCTGACCTTGATTCGGGTGTTCGGTTGGCTGGTGTTGCTGGGTCGTGGTCAGGCGTCCAAGGACGTCGAGATCATGGTGCTCCGCCATGAGGTGGCGGTGTTGACGCGCCAGGCCGGCCGGCCGAAGCCGGACTGGGCCGATCGAGCGGTCCTGGCGGCCATGGCCCGCTTCCTACCGACGGTGCTGCGAGCTCATCGGCTGGTCACCCCCGGCACCTTGTTGGCCTGGCATCGCCGTTTGATCAAACGCGCGTGGACCTATCCCCACCGCGCTGGCCGTCCCGGAACAACCAAAGAGGTCCGGGAGCTGGTCCTCCGGCTGGCACGCGAGAACCCGAGGTGGGGGTATCGACGGGTCCACGGTGAGCTGGTTCGCCTCGGTTTGCAGGTCAGTGCAGCAACCGTGCGACGGATCTTGCGTTCGCGCCGTCGCGGTCCGGCTCCCCGAAGCTTCGACACCTCCTGGCGGACCTTCCTACGTCTGCAAGCGAAAGGACTGCTCGCCTGCGACTTCTTCCACGTCGACACGATCTTCCTGAAGTGTCTGTACGTGTTGTTCGTCATGGAGGTGGAAACACGACGCGTGCACGTCCTGGGCGTAACTGCCCATCCAACCGGCGCGTGGACGGCTCAGCAGGCCCGCAACCTGCTCATGAATCTCGGGCAGAGGATCGGTTCGTTCCAGTTCCTCCTTCGTGATCGGGATGCCAAGTTCACCGCCACCTTCGACGAGATCTTCACCAGCCAGGGCGTCACGGTGACGAAGACGCCGCCGCGGACACCTCGAGCCAACTGCTACGCCGAGCGCTGGGTGCGCACCGTCCGAGCCGAATGCACCGACCGGATGCTGATCTACGACGAACGTCACCTGAGATCGGTCCTGGAGGAGTACACCGAGCACTACAACACCCATCGACCGCACCAGTCCCGGCAACAACGCCCACCCGATCAAGACGAGCACGTTGTGGTGCCGATGGAAGGCCGGATTCAGCGCCGAACGGTGCTCAGCGGAGTCATCAACCTCGGGTATTCAGCCGAGGGAGCCGGCTCTGCCCGAACATGAGAAAAGGTGCCCCTGACCTGCAAGGATTTGGGTGTCGACGCCATATCCAGTGCAGAAGCAGGTGCACCTTTCTGGTGAACGAGCGTACCGGGTGGGACCGCCGGTTGTCTGTCACAGCCGACGGAAAAGGGCTGGTGGGTCATGCGGGAGCGGTGCTGCTGCACAAGCTCGCCGACCGGGTCGGGCTGACCGAGGCGCTCGGCAGGCTGTGGCCGCATCGGCAGAGCGCGACCTGGCGGGAACGCGCGCACGTCCTGGTCGCCCTTGCCGCGGCGATCACGTGCGGCGCACGGAGCCTGCTGGAAGCCGAACGGCTGCAAGCTCACCAGGCGGCGCTGTTCGGAGCGGCACCCTCGGACTCCACTACCCACCGCGCCCTGGCCGGCCTGGACGAGACCATGCTCGCCCATATCGCCAAGGCGCGGGCAAAGGTACGGCGCCGTGTCTGGCAGCTGCTGCACCTGCGCCCGGGCGGCTTCCCCTGGCTGACGGTGGCCGGCAAACGGCTATGCGGCTGGATCGTCATCGACATCGACGCCACCATCATTACCGCCGCCTCCGACAAGCACGGCGCGGCCGTCACCTTCAAGAAAACGTACGGCTTTCACCCGCTGGCCTGCTGGTGCGCCAACACCCAGGAAGCGCTGGCGATGCTGCTGCGGCCCGGAAACGCCGGCAGCAACACCGTGACCGACCACCTGCGGGTGCTCACCGACGCGCTGGCCCAGATCCCGAACTCCTGCCAAGCCAAGATCCTCGTTCGTGTCGACGGCGCGGGCGCCACCCACGATCTGCTGGTGCATCTGGAAGGCCTGAACACCGCCCGCCGCACGGTGCGGTACCTGGCCGGCTGGATGATCACCGACCTCGACGAGCAGGCCATCGCCCGGCTGCCCGCCACCGCCTGGACCGAGTCCCTCACCCAGGACGGCGACCTCCAGCCCGGCTACCACGTCGCCGAACTGACCGGCCTCAACCAGCGCACCGGCTGGCCCGCGGGCATGCGACTGCTGGTGCGCCGGGTCCGCCCTTCGGCCCGCCACCGCAAGAGCCTGACCGCCTTCGAGACCCGGACCGGCTGGAAGTACTCGATCATCGTGACCAACATCGGCCGGATGTGGGGCATCGCCGGCTCCCACCACCCGCAATGGCTGGACGCGCTGGCCCGCGCGCACGCCGTGGTCGAGGACCGGGTCCGCGTCGGCAAGGCGATGGGCCTGCGCAACCTGCCCAGCAAGGACTGGACCGTCAACCAAGGATGGGTACTGGCCGCCAACCTCGGCCACGACCTGGACTGCTGGCTGCGCCTGCTCACCCTGCACGACCAACCCGGCCTGGACCGCGCCGAACCCGACGCCATGCGCTACCGGCTCTACCACCTGCCCGCCCGGCTGGCCGCCCACGCCCGCCGCCGCCATCTGCGCATCGAGCACACCTGGCCCTGGGCCCAGGCATTCGTCCTGGCCTGGCAGCGCCTCACCGACCTGCCCACTCTCACCTGAGAGCCGGACCCGACCACGACAATCCAGGAAGGAACCCCATCCGGGCCCGTGGAACCCGGCGCCCCCGCAGTGTCATGCGACGGCCCGCCCCGACCGCACCGGGGACATTACGGGCAAACCCGCGAAGGCGCTCACGCAACCCAACCAGCTGAAGAATCGAGGTTAAGGGGAGCCGTTGACAGCCGGCATTACATGCGCAGTTGCGCGCGGAGATCGGCCATCGCGCTCTGTTCCACGCTTACCCCGTAGGCGGTGACGAGGTGATTCATCAGCATGGCCGCGTGCCCCTGCTGCAGGCCCCAGTCACTCGCGGCGAAAGTCTGAAGGAGTCCGTCGCGCATGACGCCGCAGGCCGTGGGTTCGTCGCAGTCCTCAAGCCAAAGGTGCAGATCGGCCGATGATGGCTCTCGAGGCGTCTGGTCATCCGATGCTTCGTAGAGCATATTGGCGCGCCGGAGAGCGATCAGGGAATGCAGGAGGTCCTCGTCGAGGGAAGGTTCCGCGGATGCGCGTATCATCTTGCGGTGGCGCCATTCCTCCTTCGATCCTCTGGCGTCCATCCGCTTATAGGCGGCCCATTTGCTGGTTTCCGCCAGCACATGCCATCGATCATCTCGAGTCAGGAAATAACTGATCATCGCTGGGCCGATGAAGAGAAGGTCGTCGATGACGACCACACCGCCCTTACGCAGGCTGCGGGCGCCGTAGTACCAGTCGATGATCGGCATGGGGAAATGGTGGCTGCCGTCGATGAACAGCAGGTCCAGGTCATCCAGTCGCAGCCCGGGAAGCACATCGTCGGATGAGCCGTTGAGCAGTTCGACGTTGGTCAGGTCGATGCCGTGGGTCGCGGCATAGGACCTGAACCGGTCGATCTCGTCGGCCGAGTTCACCACGCAGGTGTGACGGGCGCCCAGACCGGCGAACAAGGCCGTGGACACTCCGAGCCCGGTTTCCAGCGTGACCGCACCCGGAGTGATCAGGTCGGCCATGAGGTAGTAGCACGCCGCTTCGGTGTGCCAGGTTTGGTTTGGCTCCATATCGGCGGAGCCTCCGTGCACTCGGGGTGGATCGGCGAGAATACGATCTACCCATCGTCGTGACGCTGCGTGGAATTCCGCCATGGCCAGATCCTCTCTCCCGGCTGCCACCGGTCCGGTCATCGTGTGGAAGCCGTCTCGGCCCAGGGACGCGGCGGTTCCCCCGCGGCCCATGACATCGGCTTGGGAGGCGTGAACGTTGTCGTCGGCCGGCTGATGGCCCCCTTGTTCGCCCGCGCGATCTCCAAGGTGACCTCGAGAACGTGCAGCGCACGATCGACGCCCAGCCTGCTGCGACGTCGCCCGCGCAGTTCGGCGGACAGTTCGGCGACGCCGCGGGCGAAATCCATGTTGTTCGCTCCCACTCTCGACAGCGCCGAAGGGCCCGGCCGGACCGGTGGATAGATTTCGGGGTACCCCGACTGGCCCCGCCGGACGACGACCGGGGAGGCGTAGTCCCAGACGCTCTGGACGATGAGAACGCCCTCGTCGCCGATGATCTGCAAGGAATGCCGCCGAGGCGCGACGATGCTGTTGGTCACGCGCGCGACCAGCCCATCGACGGCCGTTTCGCTCGGGCCGAATCTCAAACAGGCCACCGAGAAGTCGGGCGCCGGTGTCTCGCCCATGGCCGCGAAATGAGGGTTGGGCGCAAGCGACGCCGCAAAGGCGGTGAGCTCGGTGACCGGTCCGAAGAACGTGGTGAGCCAGTCCAGGGCGTACGCCGCGTGCTCGATCGTGCATCCCGTGCGGAACTCATCCATGTAGGGCCACGGCGCCCCCGAAGCGCTGACCCACTCGTGATAGTGCTCGCCCAGCACATAGCCGTCGTCGAGCTCCGCGTACGCGAGCAGGGGCGTTCCCACCGCGCCGGCGCGCAGGGCCTGCCACGCCGTCTGCGCGGGCTCTCCCAGGACGCTGGCCGGCGCCGACGCCAGGCCGAGGCCGCGTTCCGCCGCCAGCTCCACCAGATGTCTGGCCTGGGCCA
Source organism: Nonomuraea sp. MG754425 (assembly GCF_021699195.1). Lineage (GTDB taxonomy): Bacteria > Actinomycetota > Actinomycetes > Streptosporangiales > Streptosporangiaceae > Nonomuraea. The sequence continues at coordinate 26,877 of NZ_SSXE01000094.1, forward strand.
GCTCGGTGGCCAATGGTTTCTCCACGTAGACGTGTTTGCCGGCCAACAACGCGGCCTGGCTCACGGGAAAATGGTGGGCGGGGTTGACCAGGTTCACCACGATATCCAGTGACGGGTCTTCGAGCATCGCAGCCAGCGATGGGTATTCCGGTACCCCGTAATGTGCGGAGAAGGCCCGGCGGCGGTTCTCTGCGCGGTCGAAGACTCCGATCAGCTCCAGTTCCGGGTGGTTCGGCAGGGTCGCCGCGTATAGGTCCGCCACATAGCCGCAGCCGACGAATCCAATTCTCATGTGCAACCTTTCGCGTTCGAGTGGCGCCGGAACCGGTACGCCGCTCACCCGGTCGTTCCCGATCGGCTCGCGCCCGTCACGCATGAGCACTACCTCACGGCTCGATGCCGGACGGTGGTATCTCCTGGCTGAGGATCTTGGCCAGCGCATGTGGGTCGCCGCGGAGGAGCCAGTGGTCGCCGGGCACGAGCCGCAGGCGGAACTCGGCGCAGGAGTACTGCTTCCACTCGGCGTAGTACCCGGTGTCGAAGACATGGTCGTCGCGACCGGCGAGCACCGTTATGGGGATGTCGAGCGGGTCCATGTCGTCGCGGGGCAAGGACCTGCCGGTCAGGAGGGCGAAGTCGGCACGTATGGTCGGCTCGAAGAGCTCACGGGCATCGGGTTGAGCGGCGATCTCGTCCGGCAGCCCGCCTAGGGTGGCGATGCGTGACCAGAACTCCTCTGACGGCGCGCGCAGTAAGTCGTCGTCCGCCTGCACGCGGTGGGGCGGTAGGAACGAGACGATGACCAGGCGGGACGGCGGCGTGGCCGCCCGCCGCGAGAGCTCGGCCGCCACGAGGTAGGCCAGCACCGCGCCCGCACAGTAGCCGACGATCCCGTATGGCCGCCGATGGTTGCGGTAGCGCTGTAGCGCGTCGGCGAGTTCCGTGACCAGCGGTCCGAGATCGGTTCTGGGCGGTTCGGGAAAGCGTGCCTCGCGGCCGGGTAGGTTCGCTCCCCAGAGGTCGATTCGGCCGGCCGCTTCCGACGCGCAGGCGGCGAAGCTTCCCGCGCCGGCCCCCGCGTTGGGGAAGGCGAAAACCTGGATGGGCGCGGACACCGGCGGAGACAAGGGTAGGAACCAGTCCGTGGCGCTGGGAGCGGTGCGCCGGAAGTCCGCGGCGAAATCGGGGTCGGTCTCGTCTCCGGTCACGTCCGTCATCGTGCCTCCGCGACACGTCGAGAACAGCGCTGCGGTCGCAGCGGACACCGCATCGAGTATTTCGTCGTTTCCGATTCGGAGCGCGTCCCATAAACCTGTTACGTGTCATTGATCGCCCTCGTGCCTAAGCTGATCGAGCCATCGCGATTCGCGGCTGCAGACACGTTTCCGCCATCGCAGGAGCGGTTCGGGAAATGCTGGAGATGCGGTTGAGGAGTCGGCTGTCCACATGGACTTCGGAGCGTTGGGCGGCGGCACGAGACTGGCTTGCCCTGGCTCGGTTGCTGCCCCAGGCCGGCGTACTCCCTACGGCCGTGTCGGTGCTGCTGGCACTGCTCTCCGGCCTGCTTCCGGTGGGTTTCATCCTCGTCACGGCGCGGATAATCGACATTCTGGACGGCGGTCGCGGATCGGTGACGGACGTGACGGCCGGCGCCATCCCGGCGCTGCTGCTGGCGCTGGCCGCGTTCTCGCTCCAGCATGTCCTGGCGCCGTTCGAGTCGGCGGTGGGCACGCTGGTGGCACGGCGCATCGACGATCATCTGTCCGTCCGTTTCATGACGGCTGCGCTGACGCGACCGCTGGCGGCTGCGGAGCGGCCGGAGGCGCTCACCAAGGCGTCGGACATCAGGTTTGGCTTTCTCAACGACTGGCAGACTCCTGGTCTCGGGGCCGCCGCCCTCGGCCCGTTGCTGGCGCGCTATCTCCAGCTCGGCTCCGCGTTGGTCGTGCTGGCTATGGTCCTGTCCTGGCATGTCGCCGTTCTCCTGGGCATCGCGGCCCTGATCCTCCGCCACGGCCAGCGCAGCTCGCTGGACCGTTTCTCGGAAACCTGGGAAGGCCTGGCCGCGGCCCGCCGTCGCTTTCTGTACCTTGAAGCGCTCGGTACGGAGAACGAGTTCACGAAAGAGGTGCGCTCGTTCGGCCTGTCCGGCTGGCTGGACGAACGACACCGGCGCGAGTCCGGAGACTATCTTTCGCGGCTGTGGGCCGCTCGGCGGCAGATTTACCTGAAACCGTTTCTCGGGTACACGCTGCTCGGGCTGATCATCGCGGTGTTCGCCTTCTGGACGACAGCGGGCTCGCCCGATTATCGGCATGACGTTCTCGGTCTCGCGGTGGCCATTCAGTGCTTGCTCATTCCACTCCGTTTCGGCGTGCATTTCCCCGAGTGCGACGTGCCCGCCCAGCTCGGCCTGGTCGTCCATCGGTCGATCAGGGAATACTGCGCTCCTCTCGCACCGGACGCGACACGAGAGCGGACCAGCGGACCGCCGCCGGAGCCCGGCCTTCGCCGTCCGCCCTGCGTGGCTCTGGAGAGGGTGCGCTTCGGCTATCCCGGGGGCAAGCAGGTGCTCAAAGGGCTGGACCTCACGTTGTCCTCCGGCCAGTCAACTGCAATCGTCGGCCTGAACGGCTCGGGAAAGACCACCCTGGTCAAGCTGATCTGCGGGCTCTACGCGCCAGACGCGGGACGGATCATCGCGGACGGAACCGACCTGACCACCCTGGACGGGCATCGGTGGCGCCGGCACATCGCCGTGATGCTGCAGGACTTCCTGCGGTACGAGATGAGCGTCCGGGACAACGTTGCACTCGGACGGAGCGTCCGGGTGGACGGCGACGAGATCGACCGTGACGCGGTGGATGACGAGGTGATGGAGGCCCTCACCAGCGCCGGCGCCGAAGAGATCGTAGCCGGCCTGCCTCACGGCCTCGACACCATCCTTTCTCCTCAGTACACGCGAGGAGTGGGCCTGTCGGGCGGGCAGTGGCAGCGCATCGCGCTGGCCCGCGCCATTTTCGCGGTCCGCCGAGGTGCGTCCCTGCTAATCATGGACGAGCCGACATCCCAGCTCGACATCCGGTCCGAGGCCGCCTTCTTCGATCGTTTCCTCGACCTGACCGAGGGACTGACCACGCTGGTCATCTCGCACCGCTTCTCCACCGTCCGCAGGGCGCGGCACATCGCGGTGCTCTCCGGCGGCGTCATTGTCGAGAAGGGCACGCACGAGGAGCTGCGCAGGCGCAAGGGCGTGTACGCCAGGATGTTCGACCTGCAGGCGGTGCGGGCGGGCGCCGCCTCGCCCGCGGCCGGTGAGGCGCGATGACGAGCCTGGCCGCGATCCGGCTTCTAGTGCCCCTCGCCGTGCGGGTCGACCGACGCCGACTGGTGCTGTCCGCTCTCTTGATGGGCATGGGTTACCTCGCCACCCCACTCGTGGCGCTGAACCTGAAGCTGTTCACCGACGCCATCTTGCGTGGCGAGCAACGGACGGCGTTCGCCCTGGTCGGATCGCTCGGGCTGCTCATCGTCGCCGAACTGATGTGCGCCCATTTCGCGCACCTGTCCTACTACGAGTTGTCCGAGCTGTGTCAGTCGGCCCTCAACTCGCGGCTGTTCACGGCGGCTAACGACGACGTGCCGCTTGAACGGCGTGAGCAGCCCGACTACGCCGACATGCTGCATCTCGCGCAGACAGGCCTGTGGCGGACGACCGGCGCCATCGAGGCCCTGCTGCAGTTCAGCGGACTGGTGATCCAGCTGCTGGTCAGCACCGTGTTGATCGCCGGAATTCATCCGGGGCTGGCGCTGCTCCCCCAGCTGGCCCCGTTCCTGCTGGTCTCCGGTCACCTGGCCGAGCAATTCGGCAAGCGGGCCGAGCAGCGGGCCGCCGAGTCGGGCCGGCAGGCCAGACATCTGCTCAAGCTCGCCGCCTCGCCCTCCGGCGTAGTGGAGTTGCGGATCGCCCGGATGGAACGGGAGGTCATCGGTCGGTACCGGCAGGCACGAGAGGCGGCTGGCAACATCCTCTGGTGGGGCCGTTTGCGTGCCGCCGTGATCCGCGGGCTCGGCCAGGTCCTGTTCTCCCTGGGCTGCATCGGGGCGTTGTTCCTGGTGTTCACGCAGGTGGCGGTGGGCGACGCCACGGTGGGTGACTTCGTTCTCGCGCTGGCGCTGGTCATTCAGGTAGGGACGCAGGTCGCCAGCGGGGCGAGCCTCTTCGGCGTGCTGCAACGCACTGGGCGGACGGCCGAGCAGTTCGCCTGGCTCAGCGCCCAGGGCGAGAACGACGCCCGTCCCCGGGTGCCAGTGCGTCCGGGTTCCGGCGCAGATGGCATCACCTTGCACGAGGTGTTCTTCACCTACCCGGGCCGGTCGATCCCGGCAGTACGGGAAATTTCGGTCAAGATTCCTGCGGGTAACGTCGTGGCGATCGTGGGTGAGAACGGCTCGGGCAAGAGCACGCTCGTCAAGCTGCTGTGCGGCCTGTACGCCCCCACCAGCGGCCGGATCCTGCTCGATGACGTGCCCGGTGACGGGCGACGCGGCGACGGTCCGTGGCCCGTCGCCGCCATGTTTCAGGACTTCGCCAGAATTGAGCTGACGTTGCTTGAATCGGTCGGCGTCGGCGATCTGACGCGGATGTCGGGGATGACCGTGACCGAGGCGCTCGGCAAAGGGGGTGCGGAGACGCTCCCGGGAGCGCTGCCGGACGGGCTGCTGTCGATCGTGGGAACCCGGTACGCGCAAGGCGCCGAGCTTTCCGGCGGCCAGTGGCAGAAGCTGGCTCTCGCCAGGACGTTCATGCGGCGGTCCCGGCTGCTCGTCCTCGACGAGCCGACCGCCGCGTTCGATCCTTTCGCCGAACACGAGCTGGTGTCCGTGCTAACGGACGCCGCACGGGACGCCGCTGGGAGCGGCGGTGTCACGCTGGTCGTCTCGCACCGGCTCTCTATGGCGAGGATGGCCGACCTTGTCATGGTCATGGACGAGGGTCGGCTGGTCGCGTACGGCACCCATGAGGAGCTGCGGGCGGAGGGCGGCCTCTACGCGGACATGATCGCCAGGCAGGCGCACGCCTACCACGAAGACTGAGCGGATCCCGACGCGGATCGGGAACGACGCCGTCAGCCGTCGCCCTCCCAGTCCAACTCCTCTGGAGCCTCCAGCATCGTCTTGATGGCGCGCAGGAAGCGCACCGCGTCGCCGCCGTTGACCAGGCGATGGTCGTAGGTGAGGCCGAGGTTGCAGATCTTGCGCGGCGCCACTGCGCCCTCGTCGTCGAGCGCGAGTTCCTGGCAGATGCCGGCGAGTCCCACCACGCAGACGTGGCCGGGGTGGACGAGCGGTCCCGCCAGGACGACATCGGGATCGTTGTGGAGGGCCAGCACGATGTTGGCATCGGAGAGTTCACCCGGGCCGAAACCACGGTCCTGCACGGCGCGGGTGCGGTAGTCCAGCAGGATCTCGCTGATCCGCGTGATGCCGAGCTGTCCCACCTCACGCACCACCGGAACGAACAGGCCGTTGCCCACGTCGATGGTCAGGCCGACGTGAGCGCCCGTGGCGGGCCGTACCGTGTTGTCGCCGAGGGGGGTGACGAAGAACAGCGGGAACTGCGCGGGCAGCCAGCCGATCGCCTTCACCACCAGCTCGGGCAGGCCGATCAGTCTGCGCGTCCGATGGGCCAGCCGGCCCGCGCAAGCCAAGGCCCGGTCGACGTTCACCTTGACAGCGACGAAGCCGGGTGGGATCGTCCGGTGCGACTCGCTGACGACCTCGGCCACCGCCCGCTGGTTGCGCGGCAGTTCGCGCCGCTCGACCTCGGGTTCCGGCTCGGCCGTTCGCACGACTCGCGCCACGTCCGCCCGTTTGATCACCCGTTTGCCCAGGTTCCGCAGCCGCTCGGCGGAGACGCCATGCGCATCCGCCAGTAGGCGAGCCGAGTTGGTCAGGACCGGACCTTCCACCGAGCCGTCGCCGTCCTCGTCATCGCCCCCGTCGCCGTCGCGCCGGGCGCGGAACTTCTCGTAGGGAGTCGGTCCCGGGAACAGCAGGGCCAGGACGTCATTATGACGGCACTCCGACCGCGCCGGGCGCACGTGATGCAGGATGCCGTCCCGCTCTGCGGTCACCTCCGTCGCCGTCTTCGACGTCTCGACCACGGCGATCGGCTCGCCGTGCCTGACCCACTGGCCCTCCGCGCACAGCCATTCGACGAGGAGGTACGTCTCGTCGTTCGCGTTCAACCTCGGGACCGCTACCTCATGCATTCGCGAGGGACTCCTTCACGGCGCGGCGAATCGTGCTGTCTTGCACCAGCACGCTGCGTTCGAGATGCGCGGCGGCCGGTATGACGCTGTCGCGCGCGTGCACCAGCCGGACGGGGCGGCCGAGTCGCCCCCATAGCAGGCCGTGGATGGCGTGGGCCAGGTCGGCGCCCCAGGTGCCGCCCGCTGTGCTGTCCTCCACCACGCAGATCAGCCGGGACTGACGCAGCAGGGGAAGAACCGGCTCGAAATCGAAGGGATAGAGCTTGGCCGGCACCAGGATCTGACAGGTGAGTTCATCCTCGATCAGCATCGACCGCGCCGCGGAGACGGCGCGATGGACGAGCCCGCCCGGGCAGATCAGGACGCAGTCGGGGTCGTCGCCGTCATCGGCCCAGACGCGGGCGACGGTCCCGCGGGCGTCCAGGTGGTCGAACGAGAACAGGTCGTCGACGACGCCGTTCAGGTACATGCGGGAGGTGTACAGCACTTTGTCCTCGAAGAACAAGCAGGGCCCGCCCGAGGCGATCATCTCGTGGAACGTGGCCAGGCTGTCCCGGAAGGGCGACAGCTCGTACAAGGACAGCCCCGGTACTCCCATGAAATGCTTCTGCAGGCTTTGGCTGTGTGTCGGCCCGTAACCGCGCCGGCCTCCCGTCGGGCAGCGGACGATCAGGCGGATGGGAACCCACTGGCCGTACATGGTGACCGACTTGCTGGCGAAGTTGACGATCTGGTCGAAGGCCAGCGTGACGAAGTCGCTGAACATGACCTCGACGATGGCCTTGTTCCCGGCCAGTGCGAGTCCGCCGGCCACGCCGACGACGGCGCTCTCGCTGATGGGCGTGCTGAGGACCTGGCCGGGATACCGGCTGGACAGCCCTTTGGTCGCCTTGAACGCCCCCCCGTACGGATCTGCTAGGTCCTCGCCCAGTAGGTAGGTATTCGGGTCGGCGTCCAGCAGGCCGCCCAGAGCCCGGTTGAGGTTCTCAACCACACGTTCAGAACGCATTGGATCCCCCAGAGAGCGGCCTGGCGGCCACCGCGTCGGCCACTGCCGCCACCCGGGTCCGTTGACGGCGGTCGACCGCGCCGAACCGTTCCGGCATCGCCTGCCGGAAGCGCACGTACCAGTCGTGATCCGCCGCCCGACGCAGGGCGACCCGGTCACGGGTGTCGTCGCCCTTGCTGTGCGGGCCGACGCGATAGGTGTCGAATTCGACGATCAACGGCATCGGGGTTTCGCGCACCTTCCGTACCAGAGGGCCGAGCTCCGCGCGGATGACGTCCGGGAGGATCGAGTCGCAGAAGTGGTAGCCGATATCGAAGGCGGCCGCCCGGTCGGCGATAGTGCCGGCCATGTGCGCGGACACCTCCGTAGACTGTGCGATCTTGTTGTTCTCCACGACGACGAGCAGAGGCAGGCTCCAGAGCCTGGCGATGTTGAGCGTCTCGTAGACCACTCCCTGCCCCCACGTGCCGTCCCCTATGTGGACGAGGGCCACCTCGCCGGGAGACCTCCGCTTCAGGTGCAGTGCGACCCCCGCGGCTACCGGAAGGCTCTCCCCCTGCACCCCGGTGGACAGGAACCGGTCTCGCAGGATGTGCTGGCTGCCCCCCACACCGCCGCAGACCGCGCCCGAGCGGCCCATGATCTCCGCGAGCAGGCCGTCCGGATCGTCGAACCGGGCCAGGTAGTGGCCGTGCCCCCGATGGTTGCTGAAGACGTGGTCGCCCGCCTTCAGCAGGGCACCCAGCGCCACTGGAATATATTCCTGCCCTAGGCATGTGTGCGTGGTCCCGTGCAATCTCCCCTGCTCAAACAGCTCCAGCAATTTGTTCTCGAAATGACGGATCAGTAAGAGCCGCTCCAGGTCATGTTCGCTCACCGAGAACGCCCGCGCTGGCGAGCATCCGGCGCCACGAAACGCCCGGCGCGATTCGAATGTCCGGGCAACGCCCGCCTCCGGCTCGACAGCGCCCATGGCACGGACGTTACGTGACCTCAGCTCCGGTGCCGAGTCACCGAAAATGGCCACATGGCACCCTGACTGGAATATGTCATGCTCCCCTATGGACCGAGGCCGGCGATGCGAAAGGAATGGAATTGGGGTCCCGTGATTGGTTTTTCCCGCTGGTCGCCCATAAAGCTCCGGTACGGGTCTTCTCCTTTCCACAGGCCGGAGCGGGTTGCGCCAAACTGGTCGACTTCGCGAAGGCCGCGGCTCCGGACGTGACGGTGTGGGGAGCGAACCTGCCGGGTCGCCAGGCGCGTCTGGAAGAAGAGGCGCCCCGTAACCTCGACACGCTCATCGACACCATGGCCGACGAAATCGTCGCGTTGATCGAGGGCCGATACGCGCTCTTCGGCTACTGCGGGGGCGCCCTGCTCGCCTTCCTCGTGGCCAGAGCGCTGCGGCAGCGCGGAACGGAACCTCCGGCATCCTTGATCGTGGCCTCCTTCGAAGCCCCGGACATCGGCCGGCGGCCGCCCGACGTCTGTAACCTTCCCGCTTCCCGTATGTGGGCGCGGCTGGTGGAAGAAGAGGTGGTCCCCGCCGAGACGGCCGTCGACGAGCGCCTGCGCCGCATCAGCGAGTCCGCGCTACGGGCCGACCTTCTACTGCTCACGCGGTACGAGCATCGCCCGGCGCCGCCCCTGCCCTGCCCGGTGACCGTGTGCTTCGGAAAGGACGATCCCACCCCCCGGGGCGCATGGCTGGGGTGGCGGCGGCAGTCGGCCCGGCCCGTCCGGCTGCACCCCGTCACGGGGCGTCATTTCCTGCTCGACGAGGCCGGCGCTGAGCTCGCCGCAGCGGTCGTGGCAGCCGTGGCGGATGCGGACGGATGATGATGAACGACGCCGGCCCCGCCTCTCAGCGCCTGTCCCCGGGAGAGGCGGCCCTATGGCTCCTGCAGCAGGTCGCACCCGGACAGGGCATCGCCAATCTGGGGATGCGCATCCAACTGCCCGCGCCGGTGCGGTGGTGGCCGCTCCACGAGACGATGTCATGGATCATGGCCAGGCACACCGCGCTGCGCAGTTGCTTCCCCGCGTGGGAAGGGCTTCCCACCCGGGTGGTGCGGCCGCTGGAGGAGATCGACTTCGCGATCGACGTGCTCGACGCTGGGCCGGACGACCTCGATGAGGCGTTGCGCGAATACGCGGCCCGCCCGTTCGACCTCGGCCGCGCGCCGCTGCTGCGGCTGGGCCTGTCGCAGGGCGAGTCTCGCCCGCCGGTTCTCTGCCTGGTCCTGCATCACCTGATCTGTGATGGAGCCGGTCTCGGCGTGCTGTTCTCGGAGATCGAGCAGGGCTACGCCGCCTTCTCCCGTAC
>NZ_SSXE01000095.1 GCF_021699195.1 Nonomuraea sp. MG754425
AGATGTGTATAAGAGACAGGCGCTGCGGGGGAGGCCAGGATGAGTCCGGCGGAGGCCGCCGTGAGAACGATGGCCGCGCGGGCCGAGGCGATGTGAGACAGCGGACTGTCCTTCCATGCGGCCGACCGGGTTAGCTGACGGGCTCGGGCCTGGAAGTAGCCCTACGGCGGATGCCGATTCGCCCCTGGGGGAAAGTTGGGTCCCCGGCTCCACGCAACGGTTGTGTGGATTAGGCCTGTCGGACTCTAACGAAACGGTCAAAAGGTCGCAATACGTCAAAAATCGGACGTCCGGCCAATGAGATGATGTGTTCGTCAGGCGAGACGAACCGGTAGGGTTGCCGTCATGGAGTCGCGTAACATCCGCCTGGCCGTCATCCCTGGGGATGGCATCGGCACCGAGGTCGTCGCCGAAGGGCTCAAGGTCCTGGAAGCCGTCGGCACGAAGATCGAGCCCACCCACTACGACCTGGGCGCCGCACGCTACCACCGCACCGGCGAGACGCTCCCGGACACCGTGCTCGACGAGCTGCGCGGTTACGACGCGATCCTGCTCGGCGCCGTCGGCGACCCCAGCGTGCCGCCCGGCATCCTCGAGCGCGACCTGCTGCTGCGACTCCGGTTCGCGTTCGACCACTACGTCAACCTGCGGCCGGTCAAGCTGTTCCCCGGAGTGGCGACCCCGCTGGCCGACACCTCGCCCGAGGACATCGACATGATCGTCGTCCGTGAGGGCACCGAGGGTCTCTACGCCGGCACCGGCGGCGCCATGCGGCGCGGCACCCCGTACGAGATCGCCACCCAGGAGTCGCTCAACACCGCCTACGGCGTCGAGCGCGTGGTGCGTTACGCGTTCGAGAAGGCCAAGTCCCGCCCGCGCAAGAAGCTGACCCTCGTCCACAAGACGAACGTGCTCACCTTCGCCGGCGACCTGTGGCAGCGCACAGTCAACCGGGTGGCCGAGGAGTACCCCGAGGTCAGCACCGACTACTGCCACATCGACGCGGCCTCGATGTTCTTCGTCTCCCAGCCCGGGCGCTTCGACGTGGTCGTCACCGACAACCTGTTCGGCGACATCATCACCGACCTCGGCGCGGCCATCGCCGGCGGCATCGGCCTGGCGGCCAGCGGCAACGTCAACCCGGAGCGCACCACGCCCAGCATGTTCGAGCCGGTGCACGGCAGCGCCCCCGACATCGCCGGGCAGGGCAAGGCCGACCCGACCGCGACCATCCTGTCCGTCGCCATGCTCCTCGACCACCTCGGCCTGAACGACGAGGCGGCCAGGGTCGAGCGGGCGGTCGCCGACGACATCGTGGAGCGCCTGGCCGGCTGGGCCGGCCGGACCACCCACGAGATCGGCGACGACATCACCGCGCGAGTATCCGGCTAGGACCGCCTAGCCCCGACAACGCGCCTGGCGGTCCGACGAGGACGGCCGGGCGCGTTTTTCGTGTACCCGGATCGCACGGCCGATCGGGCCGACCCACCCCCATCGGCCGCTTGCCATCCCATATGGCGAGACAATAGGAAGTACGGGATCGTCCCCCGGGCCAGGCGGCCTCCCGCCGCCGGACGGCCGGGCGGGCAGATTCCGGTAGATTTCGGTAGACCGTAGAGAGAAGGACCGTCGTCATGACCATCGCTCCGAAGCTCAGCTTCGACGTGCAGCTATCCGACCACGCTCGCACCGCGGCCGAGCGGGAGCAGGTACTGGCGAGTCCCGGTTTCGGGCAGACGTTCACCGATCACATGATCTCGATCGACTACACCGAGGGCGAGGGCTGGCACGACGCCAGGCTCCTGCCGTACGGCCCGCTCTCGCTCGACCCGGCCACGTCGGTCTTCCACTACGCGCAGGAACTGTTCGAGGGCCTCAAGGCCTACCGGCAGATCAACGGCTCGATCGTCACGTTCCGCCCGTACGCCAACGCCGCCCGCTTCAACCGCTCGGCCGACCGCATGGCCATGCCCGGCCTGCCCGAGGAGACGTTCGTCGAGTCGCTCGAACTCCTCGTCTCCACCGACAAGGAGTGGGTGCCCACCACCGAGGGGCACAGCCTCTACCTGCGTCCCTTCATGATCGCCACGCAGGCGGGGCTCGGGGTCAACTATCCGTCCAGGACGTACAAGTACATGGTCATCGCCTCGCCGGCGGCCTCGTACTTCACCGGCGGCATCAAGCCCGTCTCCGTGTGGCTGTCCACCGAGTACACGCGGGCCGCACCCGGCGGCACCGGCTTCGCCAAGTGCGGCGGCAACTACGCGGCGGCGTTCGTCGCGCAGCGCCAGGCCGTCGAGAACGGCTGCGACCAGGTGGTGTGGCTGGACGCAGGGGAGCATCGGTACGTCGAGGAGATGGGCGGGATGAACCTGTTCTTCGTCTTCGGCGACAAGCTCGTCACCCCCGCGCTCACCGGCACCCTGCTGCCCGGCATCACCCGGGAGTCGATCCTCGAACTGGCCGCCGACCTGGGGCTGGAGACCGAGGAGCGGCTCATCACCGTCGACGAGTGGCAGGAGGCGAGCGCGTCCGGCGACCTCACCGAGGTCTTCGCGTGCGGCACGGCGGCCGTGGTGACGCCGGTGGGCACGGTCAAGGGCGCCGACCGCTCCTGGACCATCGCCGACGGCACGCCCGGCCCGGTGACGATGCGGGTGCGCGAGGAACTCGTGGGCATCCAGTACGGCGCCCGCCCCGACACCCACCACTGGATCCACAAGGTCGGCTGAATCCGCGAAGGGGGCTCACCACAGCCCCCGGGTCGTGAGGGCCAGCCGCCAGGGCGCGGGCAACTGGAGCGGCTGGCCGGCCCCCGCGGTGACCTCCCCGCCGTAGCGGTGCGGGCCGGGCCCGCTGTAGAGCCTGATCGTCCGCTGCGCCGGATCGGCGACCAGGTAGAGCGGCGCCCCGGCCGAGGCGTAGCCGTTCGGCTTGACGTGGTAGTGCTCGTAGGCGGTGCCGGCGGACATGACGTCCACGATCAGCAGCGTCGAGTCGCCGTAGACCGCGTGGTCCATGCGCATGCGCGGGCAGCGCGGCACGACGGTGAGGTGCGGCACGTACCGGTCGGCGTGCTGCTCCAGGTAGACGGTGATGTCGGACCAGATCTCCCAGCCGCGCTCGACGGCCGGGCCGATGAGCTGGCGCATGAGGCCGAAGACGATCGTGTTCTGCTGCCACGTGCCGGACTCGTTGACCACGATCCGGCCGCGGGCCATCTCCACCCGGTACTCCGGCAGCAGATCCCGCACGGTGCGGTAGCGCTCTTCGAGCGGCCCGGCCATGTCTCGGCCCTTCTTCAGTCGCGGAGGGGTGACCGAGCGTATGCCGGGCGGGGGGTGTGAAGACAGGGCGTGCGGCCGGGATCTCGCCAGGTCCCGGCCGCTCCGGCCTAGTTCTTTCTGATCATCGCCATCCCGTCGGCGACCGGCAGGGTGAGCACCGTCACCCGGGGATCCGCCATCACCAGGTCGTTGAACTGCCGCATCTGCACCGTCGTCGGCTCGTCGTGCGCCGGATCGGCCACCCAGCCCCTGCGCAGCGTGTTGTCCGCCAGCAGCAGGCCGCCCGGCCGCAGCCGGTCCATCAGCAGTTCGTAGTAGACCGGGTAGTTGCCCTTGTCGGCGTCGAGGAAGGCCAGGTCGATGGGCTGGTCGAAGCGGGTGAGCGTGTCCGCGGCCGGGCCGAGCGTGAGCGTCACCCGGTCCGAGAGCCCGGCCCGCTCCCAGTAGCGGCGGGCCACGGACGTCCACTCCTCGCTCACGTCGAAGCAGTGCAGGGTGCCGCCGGACAGCCCGCGTGCGATGCACACGGACGAATACCCGGTGAACGTGCCCACCTCCACGACCACCTCGGGCGCCATGACCTGCGTGATCATGGTGAGGAAGCGGCCCTGGTCGAAGGAGATCTGCATCATCGAGTTCTCGCCCGCGACCTGCGCGGTCTCCTGTTCGAGCGCGCGCAGCAGGGCGTCGGGCGCGGTGGTGTGCTCGGAGACGTACCGCGCGACGGCCGGGTCAAGGAGGTATGCCTTCATGCGGCCATTGTTTCGGTTTCGGGTAAGGTCTGCGCGATCAATGACGTGAGAGTGGGCTGATGATGAAGCGGTTGATGGCGGTCGCGCTGGCGTGCGCGGCGATCGTCGTGCTCGGTGTGCTGGCGTTGTCCGGACCGGGCGCGTCGTCCTCCGGCTCCGGCGAGGTGACGCTGACCCGGCAGGCGGACGGCTCGATGATCCTGGCCGACCTGAAGAGCGAGGCCCCCGTGCTGGACGTCTACGAGGACTTCGACTGTCCCGTCTGCAAGGACATGCACGCCAAGGTGGACGCCACGATCAGGAAGATGGCCGCGGAGCGCAAGGTCAAGGTCGTCTTCCACACCGTGACGATCTTCAGGGACGAGCCCATGCGCTCCAACTCCGTCCGCGCCGCCGCGGCCTCCCGCTGCGTGCCGGAGGAGAACTGGCTGGCCTTCAGGGACGAGGTGTACGCCATGCAGCCCGCGCCGCACGGCGTGGCCTCCGGTTTCACCGTCGAGGAGCTGACCAGGGCGGCGCGCAAGGCCGGCGCGTCGGTGGACGAGTGCGTCACGTCACAGTCGTACGCGAAGGCGCACCTGACGGAGACGGCCAAGATCCCGCTGGAGGGCACGCCGACCGTGGTGCTCGACGGCCAGATCCTGGGCAACGAGGCGTTCGACCCGGCGGCGCTGGAACGCCTGATCACCGGGGGCGTCGGAGTCCGGGTCTGAGACCGGTCCCGGGGCGGTGTCCCACGAGGTGAGATCGTTGTGCCAAATGGTGAGTCGGTATGGCAGACTGGGCGGCACCATGTTCTACGGTCTGCTCATTATCGGCAGGCGCGCTGGCTAACGCAGGGACACCGCCAGCGCGCAGACCTCTCACGTCCGTGAGGGGTCTTTTTGTTTTCCCGATCCAGCACGGATTCCCCGGAGAAGAGAGATTCATGGCCGACGACCGCTTCCACGTATACGACACGACGCTGCGTGACGGCGCACAGCAGGAGGGCCTCAACCTCACCGTCGCCGACAAGCTCGCCGTCGCGCGACACCTGGACGGCCTGGGCGTCGGTTTCATCGAAGGGGGCTGGCCGGGCGCCAACCCCAAGGACACAGAGTTCTTCAGGCGTGCCCAGACCGAGCTCGACCTGAAGCACGCGCAGCTCGCCGCGTTCGGCGCGACCCGCCGGGCAGGCGTGCAGGCCGCCGACGACCCTTTGGTGGCCGCTCTGCGCGAATCCGGCGCGCCGGTCGTGACCCTTGTCGCCAAGAGCCACGACCGGCACGTGGAGCTGGCCCTCCGCACGACTCTTCAGGAGAACCTCGCGATGATCCGCGACACGGTCTCCCACCTCCGTGCGGAGGGCCAGCGGGTCTTCCTCGACGCCGAGCACTTCTTCGACGGCTACAGGTCCAACCCGGCGTACGCGCTGGAGGTGCTCAGGACCGCCGCCGAGGCGGGCGCCGACGTCATCGCCCTGTGCGACACCAACGGCGGCATGCTCCCCGACGAGCTGGCCGAGATCGTCCAGGACGCCGTGCGCACCAGCGCCCGCGTCGGCATCCACTGCCACGACGACACCGGCTGCGCCGTCGCCAACACCCTGGCGGCCGTCAAGGCGGGCGCCACGCACGTCCAGGGCTGCGCCAACGGCTACGGCGAGCGCTCGGGCAACGCCAACCTCTTCACGGTCGTGGCGAACCTCCAGCTCAAGCGGGGCTTCGAGCTCGTGCCCCAGGAGTCGCTGGCCGAGATGACCCGCATCGCCCACGCCATCACCGAGGTCACCAACGTCACTCCCAACTCGCACGCCCCGTACGTCGGCACCTCCGCCTTCGCCCACAAGGCCGGCCTGCACGCCAGCGCCATCAAGGTCGATCCCAACCTGTACCAGCACATCGACCCCGCCCAGGTGGGCAACGACATGCGCATGCTCGTCTCCGACATGGCGGGCCGCGCCTCGGTCGAGCTCAAGGGCCGCGAGCTGGGCTACGAGCTGACCCCCGAGCACACCAAGGCGCTGGTCGAGCGGGTCAAGGACCTGGAGGCCAGGGGCTTCACGTTCGAGGCCGCCGACGCCTCGTTCGAGCTGCTGCTGCGCGACACCGTGCACGGCGAGCGCAAGCGCCACTTCGACGTCGAGTCCTGGCGCGTGATCGTCGAGCGCACCAAGGGCGGCGAACTGGTCAGCGAGGCCACGGTCAAGCTGCACGCCAAGGGCGAGCGCATCGTGGCCACCGGCGACGGCAACGGCCCCGTCAACGCCCTCGACAAGGCCGTGCGCCAGGCGCTGGAGCAGCTCTACCCCGAGCTGGCCATGCTGGAGCTGGTCGACTTCAAGGTCCGCATCCTGGAGGGCACCCACGGCACCGACGCCGTCACCCGGGTGCTCATCACCTCCAGCGACGAGAGCGCCGAGTGGGCCACGGTCGGCGTGGCCGAGAACATCATCGACGCCTCGTGGCAGGCCCTGGAGCAGGCGGTCACGTACGGCCTGCTGCGCGCGGGCCGCGAGTGCTGACCGGACCGTCAGATCGGTCCGGCTAGATCGGTCCGGCTTAATCAGTCCGGCTAGATCAGTCCGGCGGAGAAGGACACGCCGTCCACCGTGACCTTCCCGCCGGAGCAGGACACCTTGGGCGAGTCCGTCCCCGGCACGACGACCGTCAGCAGCGACTTCGCCGCCGGGGACACCACCACGGCGGTGGCCTGCTTCGACAGGTACGTGGGGGAGACCCAGCCGAGCTTGCCGCCCCGCTCCACCTTCTGCCCGCCGACCTTGGCGCACGAGGAGAGCTGCAGCAGGGTGACCTTGAACTTGCCGTCGCCCAGCACCACCTTGCCGCCGCTGTTGGAGACGACCTTGAGCGACGGGGCGAAGCGCCAGATGTTGCGGATCTTCTTGCCGCCGGAGGCCGTGTCCAGCACCGCCATCAGGTCGTCGCCGTGGTTGACCAGCACCGACCTGGTGCGGCTGACCCCGTACGCCTGGTCGGTCAGCTTGAACGCCTGCCGGTCCTTGCCCTGGCTCGTCTTGACGAGCTTGCTGGCAGTCCTCGGCCGGAACTTCGCCCCGGCCACCGTCGGCACGTTGTGGGCCTCGGGCGAGAGCGTCCAGTAGCGGTAGGAGCTCTTCTCGTAGGAGTGGAACCCGCCGTCCACCAGGATGTCGCGGCCCTGCGCGTAGTACGTCACGCCCAGGTGGTCCTCGTGCCCGTGGAACTTCATGCCGGGCCCGTACCTGATCGAGTAGTACGCCGACTCCGGCTCGCCCCAGGCGGTGCGGCCGAAGACGTACCCGGCGCGGTACGTCCTGACCTCCTGCTTCGGCGTGCCGGTCTCCATCTTCGGCTCGGTCTCGGCGCTGCCGTCGCCGAGCGGCACCATGTAGCCGTTGGGCATGGTGGAGTGGGCGATGAAGTCCTTCAGCGCCTCGGCCCGCTTGGCGATCTCGCCGGGGACCTTGCGCTCGCACGCCTTCATGTTGGTCATGGCGACCTGGAGCCGGCCGTACACGTAGACGGCGTACCTCGGGGCCTGTTCCATGAGCGCGCCCTGGGCGTCCACGTCCAGCTTCACCGTGCCGGTCAGCCGCTTGGAGGCCAGGTCGGACCAGTCGTCGCGGCCGTAGCGGCAGCCGATGCCCATGAGCGCGATGTCCTGGTCGATGCCGTGGTTGTGGCCCTTCTTGTACAGGCGTGCGTCGGACAGCAGCCGGGCGTGCGCGGCCAGGCTGTCCTTCAGCCAGCTCGCGGTGACGTGCCTGCTCAGGCAGAGCAGCGGCTGAGTGCGCAGCGAGACCGGGTGGTCCTTCCAGACGTAGTCGCGGGTGCCGCGGGCGCCGTACTTGTTGTGCTCGGCCCAGTCCTTGGCGATCTCGGTGGCGCGGTCGAGGTAGCGCCGCTCGCCGGTGTTCTCGTACTCGACGACGAGGGTGCCCATCCAGCGCAGCGAGTGGAAGACGAACTCCCACGACCTGTTCCGGTACGGGCTCGCGTTCCAGTCGATGTTCTTGCCCAGCTTGTGGACGGGCAGCCCGACCAGGGAGATCTCGCCCTTCATGACGTCCTCGGCGGTCGGCGTGCCGGGCAGCCAGTCGCCCTGGCACTCGGCGGTACGCACGACCTTGTCAGCCGCCTGCGCGGAGCTGCCCCCGCCCCCCATGACGGCGCCGGTTGCGAGTATGAGGGCGAGAGGGATCGCGAGGCGGCGCACGCCGTGTTCCTTCCGGACAAAAAGATGAGGGCGGGACATGCTTTCGGAATCACGATCAACTGGTCAAGCCGAGTGCCCGTTTCGTTAGCGGCCCGAGGTTCCACCGGCATTCCGGGCGGCGGTGAGATGCTGGTGAGCGTGAGATTCGACGACCTGGTGCTGCCCGACACGCCCGTCTGCCGCGGCGCCCTCGAGGTGGCCACCCAGTACCACACGCCCTCGCTGCTCAACCACTCGATCCGCGCCTACCTGTGGGCGGCGGCGTACGCCCAGGGCAACGGCATCCCGTTCGACGCCGAACTGCTGTACGTGTCGGCCCTGCTGCACGACATCGGGCTGTCCGCCGAGTTCGACAGCCACACGATCCCGTACGAGGAGGCCGGCGGGCACGTCGCCTGGGCCTTCTGCGCGGGGGCGGGATGGTCACCCGAGCGGCGCACGCGGGCCTGCGAGGTGATCATCCGGCACATGTGGGAAGAGGTGCCCCTGGAGGAGGACCCCGAGGGACACCTGCTCGAACTGTCCACCGGCATGGACATCTCGGGCCGCCGTACGGACGAGATCCCCGCGGCGGTGCGCGCGGAGGTGCTGGAGCGTCACCCGCGGCTGGAGATCGCCAAGGAGTTCAGCGTGTGCATCGCCGACCAGGGGGCGCGCAAGCCGTCGAGCTTCGCGGCCCGGTTCGTGCGCGGCGGCATCGTGGACCGCATCCTGCGCAACCCGTTCGACGGCTGACCCGTCACGCCTTGGGGCCGGTGCTCTCGGCGACCTCGAACGACCACATCTCGGACCCCGTCGCCGCGGGCCCCTGCCCGTGCCCGTGACCCTGCCCGTGACCCTGCCCGTGTCCGGCCTGGGCCGCCGCCTGGGCGTGGCCACGCTGGAACGCCTCGCCCTTCTGCCAGTTCTCGAAGTCCTCCTCCGAACGCCAGCGCGTGTAGACGAGGTACCGCTCCGTACCCCCCACCGGCCGCAGCAGCTCGAACCATTCGAAGCCGTCGGCCGACTCCACCATCCCGGCGCGGCTGGAGAAACGCTTCTCCAGCTCTTCCCGCATGGCGGCGGGCACGGTCAGCACGTTGATCTTCACGACGGACACGGAGGAACCCCTCTCGTCAGCGCACGACTCGGTGCGGCGCAGGTGAGGGCTCCAGGCTAACGCGGGCCACCGCCGGCACCCGATCCCGGTCCAGCGCGTCCCGCACGTGCGGCAGCGCGACCGTGGACAGGTGACGGGTCAGCTCGTCCATGGGGGCCGCCTCGTCGGCGACCACGCGCAGCCGCACCTCGGGGCGGGTGCCCACCAGGTGCGCGGCGGCGTGGAAGACGGAGGGACCCGACTCCACGTCGGCGGCGACCGCGCGGTCGATGCCGCCCGCCGACAAGTCGGTGACGCCCTCGGGGCCGGCCTCGACGCGCAGCGCGCGCCGCGGCTCCGCACGCCCCTGCACGAGCAGCCAGCGCAGCGCCAGCGCCGCGACGACCAGCGCCGCCAGCGCCAGCAGCCACCAGATCCACGGGCTGGTACGCGCGAAGAACGCGACCACGTTGCCGTCCACGACCGTCGTCCGAGCGGCGGCCCAGTTCTGCGGGAACGCGCCCAGCCCGCGGGCCAGCGCCGAGCCGCCCAGGACCGTCAGCGCCAGCCCGACCAGCCCCAGCCCCCAGCGGTTGCCCCGCCCGGTCTTCCTGTTCACCGCTGCTCCTTGACGTGCACGGCCACCCGGTACGGCTCCACGAGGTCGAGCGCGGCCAGCCTGCTGAGCACGGCGCCGCGCACGTCCTGGCCGAACCCGTCCGTCTCGCGGGCGTACGTGGTCGGCGTGACGGCGAACGTGTGCCCGCGCCTGGTGGCCCGGGCCGAGCGCACGCCCGGCACCTGTTCGGCCGCGTGCGCCAGCGCCCGGGTGACGCTCCTGGGCCGCAGGCCGATGATCAGATCGGGATCGCCGCTGCGTACGGGCACCATGCTGGGCCGGCCCGGCACCAGCGCGACGGCCAGCAGCCCCAGCCCGATCAGCGCCACGACCGCCGAACCGAGCAACATCCGCGGGTCCGACCACAGCGTGGAGCCCGCCCCGGCCAGCAGGCGGTCGTACGGGATCCAGCGCAGGGGCCGCCCGGCCAGCCCCGAGAGCGTCTCGGCGAGGACGAGCAGGCTCAGCAGCGCGAGCAGGGCGGCGACGATCATGGCGGGCACCCGCCGGGACGGGCGGAAGGCCCGCAGCGCGGCCCGGTCCGCGGCCCGCTCGCCGGCCTTGGAGCGCGCCCTCATGACCGGGCTCCGCCCACGTCGGTCACGGTGATGTCCACGCGCGTGACGTCCAGGCCGGTCTGGGTTTCGAGGCGGTGGATCACGTGTTCCCTGAGCCGGGCCGCCACCGCGGGCAGCGGCGCGGGGTAGGCCACGCGCACGTTGAGCCGCACCGTGGCCCGGCCGCCGTGCACCTCGCTCGCCGACGGGGCCCACGGCAGGCCGCGCGGTTCGACGCCGCGGACCTCGGGCACCTCTCCCGCCGCCAGGCAGGCGATCTTGGCGACCACCCGGTCGGCGATCTCCGTACGTCCGCGCCGCTCCGGCGACGGCAGGGGGACGGGCCGCTGGGCGGGCACCAGGGTGGTCATTTGCGCCTCGGGGACAGGTTGATCTCGCCGGTCTCGACGACCCGCCCGATCAGGAAGCCGACCGCGCCCAGGACGAGGACGAGCAGGAACGCGCCCAGCCCGCCGAACGCCCCGGCCATCCCGAGCACGAGGCCCACGGCCATGCCAATGATCGGCGTCCACTGGATGTTGTTCATGATCCCTCCACGATGATGTCGTCGATGCGCACATGCACCGGGCGCTCTCCGGCCAGGTCCGCCACCGTCCGCCGCACCTGGTCGGCGGTCTCCGGCAGCGGGCGGTCCAGTGTGGCGACGATGGCGATCTCCACCGCGTCCTCGCCCGCCGACACGCCCGGGAGGCGCTCGCCGGGCAGGTACGTGGCCACCGTCCCGAACGGTCCGCCGGACAGCCCGGCCACCCCGGGGCAGGCCCGTGCCCGATCGGCGATGAGCCGCGCCTCCGTGCCGGGGCCGGGGCGGGGCTCGGCGGTCTCCGCCGGAGCGCCCGCGCCCGAGCCCGGCCCGGCGGCGGTGCCCGCGGGCGCGCCTGTCCGTGGGCCGGGCCGCGCGGTGGCGTCCGCCGGAGTTCCGGGGCCGATCGGGGCGTCCGTCATCGGACCCGGGGCTCCTGCTCCACGTTCGCCGCGCGTCCGCCGGGCCCGCGGTCGCTGTCGCGGTCCTGCTCGGGCAGGTGCACGTCGTCCACCCGGATGTTGACCTCGGTGACCTCCAGCCCGCACATGCGTTCGACCGCCGCGATGACGTTCCTGCGCACGGCCGCCGCCAGGTCGGGGATCGCGGTGCCGTACTCGGCCACCAGGTCGAGGTCCACGGCCGTCTGCCGTTCGCCGACCTCGACCGACACGCCCTGGGCGACGTTGGGGTCCCCGCCGACGATGCCCCGCACGCTGCCGATCGCCCGCGCGGCTCCGCCGCCCATGGCCCACACCCCGGAGACCTCCCGGGCCGCCAGGCCGGCGATCTTGGCGACGACGCTGTCGTCGATGCTCGTGATGCCTTTCTCCGTGACCAGTGAGGTCGCGCTTTCCTGGGTCCTGGCCCGCGGCACGGTTCCCGCCGCTACGGCTCCCGTGGGCCGATTGGACATCGTGTCCGACACGATCCGTCACCCCCTAGGTGTCTGCTCCGCAGGCAGAACTAACCCCACTAACACCCTCGAAGCCCCACAAAACGGACTCTGGGTCGAAAATTGGCGGGCTCCTGACCCGGTCCGGGTAGCGCGCGAAAAGGTGGGCGGACCCCTCCGGCGGCGGCGATAGCCTTGTCGGGTGCGTATAGCGAGGTTCTCCACAGGCGAAGGCGTCTCGTTCGGCGTGGTCGAAGGCGGCCCCGGCGAGGAGCTCGTCTCCACGATCTCCGGCCACCCCTTCGGGCAGGTGCAGTTCACCGGCGAGCGATTCCCGCTGAGCCAGGTGAAGCTGCTGGCCCCGATGTTGCCGAGCAAGGTCGTCGCCATCGGCAGAAACTACGCCGAGCACGCGGCCGAGCTGGGCAACGAGGTGCCGGAGGAGCCGCTCATCTTCATGAAGCCG
Source organism: Nonomuraea sp. MG754425 (assembly GCF_021699195.1). Lineage (GTDB taxonomy): Bacteria > Actinomycetota > Actinomycetes > Streptosporangiales > Streptosporangiaceae > Nonomuraea. The sequence goes on from NZ_SSXE01000095.1 coordinate 12,396, forward strand.
TCCACCTCGGTGATCGGCCACGGCGAGAACATCGCCTACCCGACCTCGCTGTCCGACCGCGTCGACTTCGAGGGCGAGCTGGCCGTCGTGATCGGCCGGCTCTGCCGCGAGGTGCCGGTCGAGCGGGTCAAGGACGTCATCTTCGGCTACACCTGCGCCAACGACGTCACCGCGCGCGACCTGCAGAAGAAGGACGTCCAGTTCACCCGGGCCAAGGGCTTCGACACGTTCTGCCCGCTCGGCCCCTGGATCCAGACCGATCTCGACGCGAGCGACCTGGCGCTGACGACCACGGTCAACGGCGAGATCCGGCAGAGCGGGCGCACCAGCCGGCTCATCAACGACATCCCCGCGCTGGTGGCCTACGTCAGCGCGGTCATGACCCTGATCCCCGGCGACGTCATCCTGACCGGCACTCCGGCGGGCGTCGGCCCGCTCGAGATCGGCGACGAGGTCAGCGTCGGCATCGAAGGCATCGGCACACTCACGAACAAGGTGGTCTCCCGTGACTGACGTACGGGTCCGGTTCGCTCCGTCCCCAACCGGCATGTTCCACGTCGGCGGCGCCCGTACGGCGCTGTTCAACTGGGCGCTGGCCGAGCAGTCCGGCGGTCGCTTCGTGCTGCGCATCGAGGACACCGACGCGTCGAGGAACCGGCCGGAATGGACCGAGGGCATCATCTCCGCCCTCGACTGGATCGGCATCAACGGCACCAACCCGGTCTTCGAGGGCCCCTACTTCCAGTCGGCCTACGAGCCGCAGCACCGCGAGGCCGTGGCCAAGCTGCTGGCCGACGGCCGGGCCTACTACTGCGACTGCACGCGCGAGGCCCTCGTGGCGCGTACCGGCTCCGAGCACAAGGGCTACGACGGCCACTGCCGCGACCGGGGCCTGACCGACGGCGCCGTCCGCTTCCGCACGCCCGACGAGGGCGTGACCGTGGTGACCGACCTCGTGCGCGGGAACGTGGAGTTCCCCAACGAGGCGCAGGAGGACTTCGTCATCGCCCGCACCGACGGCTCGCCGCTCTACGTGCTGGCCAACGCGGTCGACGACGTCACCCAGGGCATCACCCACGTCGTCCGGGGCGAGGAGCATCTGGGCAACGCGGCCAAGCAGATGCTGCTCTGGCCGGCGCTGGGCGCCACGCCGCCGGTGTGGGCGCACCTGCCGGTGATCGTCAACGAGCAGCGCAAGAAGCTGTCCAAGCGCCGCGACAAGGTGGCGCTCGAGGACTACCGCGCCGACGGCTACCTGGCCGAGGCCATGGTCAACTACCTCATGCTGCTCGGCTGGGGCCCCGGCGAAGACCGCGAGATCATGCCGTGGTCGGAGATGGCGCCGCTGTTCAGGCTGGAGGACGTCAACTCCGCCAGCGCGTTCTTCGACGAGAAGAAGCTGCGGGCCTTCAACGGCGAGTACATCAGGGCGCTGCCGCTGGAGACGTTCGAGGAGCGCTGCACGCCCTACCTCGAGCCGTCCTGGGACCGTGAGCTGTTCAGCAAGGTCGCCGTGCTGGCGCAGACGCGGCTCGCGGTGCTGTCGGAGATCCGGCAGAACGTCGACTTCCTCTTCCTGGAGGAGCCCGTCTTCGACCAGGCGTCCTGGGACAAGGCCATGAAGAACGCCCCCGAGGAGATCCTCACCGGTTACCTCGCGCGCCTGGAGGCCGTGAGCTGGGACCCTGAGTCGCTCAAGCAGGCGCTGGAGGAGGTCGGCACGGCCCACGGGCTCAAGCTGGGCAAGGCCCAGGCGCCGGTGCGGGTGGCGATCACCGGCCGTACGGTGGGCCTGCCGCTGTTCGAGTCGATCGAGGTGCTGGGCCGCGAGCGCGCCCAGGACCGGCTGCGCGCCGCGCTGGCCCGCCTGCGCGGCTGAACCTCATCTCTCCGCCCGGACCGCTCCGGGCGGAGAACGCGACGGCCCACCGCGCACGATCACGCGATGGGCCGCCGCACGCTCAGCCCTGGACCGGACGAGACAGCTCGGACCGGACCCGCTCAGACCAGGCCGCGCCGCTCGAGCAGCGGCCGGATGCTGGGCTCACGCCCCCGGAAGTTGCGGAAGGCCGTCAGCGGGTCGAGGCTCCCGCCCCTGGACAGCAGCTCGCGGCGGAAGTGGTCGCCGTTCGCCCGGGTGAGCCCGCCGTTCTCCTTGAACCACTCCACGCTCTCCGCGTCGAGCACCTCGCTCCAGATGTAGGAGTAGTACCCCGCGCTGTAGCCGCCCGAGAAGACGTGGGCGAAGTAGTTGGACCGGTAACGGGGCCGCACCAGCGGGAAGGCGATCCCGGCCGCCTCCAGCGCGGCCGCCTCGAACGCCTCGGGGTCGGCCACCGTCTCGCCGGGGGACAGCCGGTGCCAGGCCCAGTCGAGCAGCGTGGCGGCGAGGTACTCGACCGTCATGAAGCCCTGGTTGAACATCTCGGACGCCTGCAGCTTCTCCACCAGCTCGGCCGGCATCGGCTCGCCCGTCTCGTGGTGCCTGGCGTAGTTGGCCAGCACCTCGGGCCAGGTCACCCACATCTCGTTGACCTGCGACGGGTACTCGACGAAGTCGCGCGGCACGCTGGTGCCCGAGACACGCGGGAAGCGCACCCGCGAGAACAGCCCGTGCAGCGCGTGCCCGAACTCGTGGAAGGCCGTGTTCACCTCCTCGTACGTCAGCAGCGTCGGCCCCGAGGCCGGCTTGGTGACGTTGAGGTTGTTGATCACCACCGGCCGCAGCCCGAACAGGTGCGACTGGTCGACCAGGTTGTTCATCCATGCGCCGCCGCGCTTGCCCTGCCTGGCGTACGGGTCGAGCACGAACAGCCCCAGCGGGCCGCCGTCCTCGTCGGACACCTCGAACACGGTCACGTCGGGGTGGTAGCCGCGCAGCTCGGGCCGTTCGGCGAAGGTGATCCCGTACAGCTTGGTGGCGGCGAAGAACACGCCGTCGCGGTAGACCCGGTTCAGCTCGAAGTACGGGCGCATCGCGGCACTGTCGAACTCGTAGCGGGCCTGGCGCACCTTCTCGGAGTAGTACGACCAGTCCCACGGCTCGATCTCGAACCCGGCCTGCTCCGTCAGCGCCTCGGCCTCCCTCCGCGCGTTGCGCACGGCGGGGCCGACGAGCTGGCCGAGCATGTCCTCGACCGCCTCCACGGTCTTGGCCGTCTGGTCGGCCACCACGTAGGCCGCGTGGCTGGGGAACCCGAGCAGCGCCGCCCGCTCGGCCCGCAGCGCCGTGATCCTGGCCGCCAGCGCGAAGTTGCCGGGGGCGCGGCCGACGCTCAGCTCGTACAGGCGGCGGCGCACGTCGCGGTCGGTGAGCTGGGCCAGGCCGGGCTGGGCGGTGAAGTTGAGCAGCGGCAGGGTGTAGGTGCCGTCGTCCTTGCGCAGCGACTCGATCTTGGCCTCGTCGAAGCCGTCGAGCTCCTTGGGATCGGTCACCACCAGCGCCGATTCCGTGGACGCCTTCAGCAGGCTCTGCGCGAACTCCGTGGAGAGCTTCGACAGCTCCTCGTTGAGCGCGCGCAGCCGCTCCTGCTCCGGCTCGGACAGGTCGGCCCCGGCCCTGATGAAGTCGTCGCGGTACTTCTCCAGCAGCCAGGACTCCTCGGCGTCCGCCGTGCTGACCTGCTTGATCCTGGCCCAGAGCGGGCGGTTCAGCCGGATCGCGTCGTTGTGCCGGGTGAGCTGCGGAGAGATCTCCTTCTCGATCTTCATGATGCCGTCGGTCGTGTTGGACGAGGCGATGCTGAAGAAGACCGTGGCCGTGCGGTCGAGGATCCGGCCCGACCGTTCGATCGCGGCGATCGTGTTGTCGAACGACGGCGGCTCGGCGCTGCTCGCGATCGACTCGACCTCGGCGAGTTGCTCTGCCATGCCGCGCTCGAACGCCGGCAGGTAGTGCTCCTCGCGGATGTCGGCGAAGGGCGGCAGCTCGTACGGCAGGTCGCTGGGGGCGAAGAACGGATTCTCAGCCAACGCTTGGGCTCCTCCACGTGGTGTTTTGTCCCTCTCAGCTTGGCACGCCCGGGCGTGTGCTGCGGGCCGCGGAGGGGCGGGTCGGCCAATCGTTTTGGCCTTAGCCCCCGAGCTGGGCTATTCTTTCGGACGTCGCCAACGCGCTCCGCGAGGAGATCGCAGCGGTGGGGTATGGTGTAATTGGCAGCACGACTGATTCTGGTTCAGTTAGTCTAGGTTCGAGTCCTGGTACCCCAGCATTTGCATCGAACGGATACCTCTTCAGAGGTGTCCGTTTTTTATTTGGCGAGTCCGTCGAGAATGTCGGTGACCTGCTGATAAGCCGCTCGGGTCGGCGCGTGCGGTGACTTCACCGTGAAGACCTCGAACTCGTTGCCCGGCGTCGCCTCGTCCGCCTCCCTGATCATGCGGTCCTGCAGCGCCAGGGGGATCACCCGGTCCAGCGTCTGCCGCACGTACACCCGCCGCACCCGCCCCCAGCGGTCCTTGCGGCCCCGCGCGTCCGCGCTCGACACCTGCAGGCTCTCGTCCGGGAGCGAGGAGTTGAGCAGGGCGAGGAACTCCCCGTCGGTGCCTTCGGCGATGAACGCCGCCTTGGCCGCGTCCAGGAACTTCCTGTCGTTCGTCCGCCAGTTCACCCTGATCGCCTTGAGCAGCCTCGGGTCGCCGACCACGCCCGGCAGGATCGCGGCCCCCAGGCTCGTGCCGCCCTCCGGCGTCTCCAGGTACGCGGCCGGCGAACGCAGCTCCGTGCAGCAGTAGGCGCCCACGTAGACCAGCCGGTCGATCAGGCCGGGCACCTCGTCGGCGGTCTTGGTGATCGTCGAGCCGCCCAGGCTGCCGCCTACCAGGATGACCGGGCCGTGGCGGGAGACGCGGCGCACCACGTCCACGGTGGCCTCGACGTAGTCGTCCAGCGTGACGCCGGCCATCGGGGAGGGGAGCGTGGCGAGCGTGGCCAGGTCCTGCGGCGCCTGGTAGGCCCGGTGGAGCTGGTCCTCGGGGCCGTGCCCCGGCAGGTTCACGCCCACGGTGCGGTGGCCGCGCAGCGTCAGCTCCGCGTCGCCGCCGGCCGTGCCGTTCGAGCCGGTCACGAAGACGAACGTGGTCACGTCCTTCCGCTTCACGGCGGACGCGGCGGCGGACGCGGCGGTGGACGCAGCGGCGGTTCCCGCGCCGGCGGCGGCGAGCTGGAAGGCGGTTCTGCGGGTCAGATCGTTCATGCCTCGATGCTCGCCGAGGTCAGGGCCGCGCCACATCGCCCGGCCGGATACCGAAACGGTTGACGGCGGCTATCCACCGATCGGTTGACGGCGTGCCAGGCTGGGGGGATGAGCTGGGTCGACGGGCGTGAGCGCTGGGTCTACGCGGGGCTCGCGTACGGGCTGCTCGCGCTCTCCTCCCTCGCGGCCACCTTCACCGGCCCCGCCGCGGGCGCGTTCTGGCCCGGTTTGCCGTGGCAACTGCCGGCCCTGGCGGCGGCCGTCTGGTTGGCCGCGATCCCGTGGCTCTACCCCCGCCGCGACGCGCGCCGAACGCTCGTCGTGGCGTACTACCTCGTCCTGCTGGCCCTCGCCGCGGCCCTGGCCGTCAAGAGCCTGGCGTTCGTGGTGTTCGCCTCCGCCGGTTACCCGCTGGCCATCGCGATGCTCCCGGGCCGTCTCGTCATGGCCGGGGTCACGCTCACCGCCCTCATCAACGTCACCACCCAGGCGGGTCCCGGATCCAGGGCGACCCTGCTCACCGCCGTCGCCGGCGTGGCCGTGCCGCTGGTCCTGGCCGGCTGGTACGTCTCCGCCGAGCACGACAACCGCCGCCGCCTGGTCGAGCGCCTGCGCGCCGCCATGGCGGAGAACGCCGAGCTGAACGCCAGGCTTCTCGGCCAGGCCAGGCACGCGGGCGCGCTCGACGAGCGGCACCGGGTGGCCGGGGAGATCCACGACACGGTCGCCCAGGACCTGGTGGCCCTGATCGGCCAGCTCGACGCCGCCGGACGCGCCCCGCACGCGGAGGAGTCCCGTCGCCACCTCGCCAGGGCGTCCGAGCTGGCCCGCCGCGGCCTCACCGAGGCCCGCAGGTCGGTACGCGCCCTGCGGCCCGCCCCGCTGGAGGACGCCGAACTGCCGGACGCCATCGGCCGCATGGCGCGCTCGTGGGGGGAGACGGCCGGGGTGGAGCTGCGGTTCGAGGTCACCGGCACGCCTCTGGCCCTGGCCGCCGACGTGGAGACCGCGCTGTTCCGGGTGGCCCAGGAAGCCCTGGCGAACGTCGCCAAACACGCCAATGCCACCAGGGCGGCCCTCACCCTGTCGTACACGGACGAAACCATCCTCCTCGACGTCCGAGACGACGGGACGGGTTTCGACCCGCAGCGGCCCGCTGACGGCTTCGGGCTGGACGGCATGCGGCAGCGGGTGCGCGGCGTCGGCGGCGTCCTCGACATCGAGTCGGAGCCCGGTCACGGCACGGCGATCGCCGCCGCCGTCCCCGCGATCCCGGCGGACGCCGATCGGTGAGAGGCTGAAGGACAGGGCCTTCAGGGGCGCGGGCCAGGAGGGGGAGCGATGTCACTACGGCTGCTGATCGCCGACGATCACCCGATCGTGCGCGACGGGCTGCGCGGGGCGCTCGGGGCGGAACCCGACCTGGAGATCGTCGGGGAGGCGGCCGACGGCGAGACGGCCGTGCGGCTGGCCGCCGAACTCGCCCCCGACGTCGTCCTCATGGACCTGCGCATGCCCGGACTCGACGGGGTGAGCGCCATCCGCCTGCTGCGCGGCACCGGGCCGAGGGTGCTGGTGCTGACCACGTTCGACACCGACGTCCTGCCGGCGCTCGAAGCCGGCGCCAGCGGCTACCTGCTCAAGGACGCCCCGCCGGACGAGCTGATCCGCGCCGTCCGCGCCACCCACCGCGGCGAGACCGTGCTCGCCCCCGCCGTGGCCGGCCGCCTGGCCGACCATCTGCGCAGGCCCGCCAGGGGCAGGCTGAGCAAGCGCGAGCTGGAGGTGCTGCGCCTGGTGGCCGACGGGGCCACGAACAAGGAGGCGGCGGCCCGCCTGTTCATCAGCGAGGCCAGCGTGAAGACGCACCTGCTGCACATCTACGCCAAGCTCGACGTCCGCGACCGCGCCGCCGCCGTCGGCGAGGGCTACCGCCGCGGCCTGCTCACCGGCTGAGGCGGGACGGAAACCCGTCGGGTAGAGTCCCACCCCACCTATGGCTGAGTTTCGCATCCGCGCGGGCAGTCTCCCGCGCTTCCTGGTTCCGTTCGTCGCCCCGCTCGTCCTCTTCTTCGCCGCCTGCCTGCTGCTCGGCGCGATCTTCACCAACAGCACCCCGCTGGGCGTCGTCATCGCGGCATCGGCCACCGGCGTGCTGGTCGCCGTGCTCGTCGGCAAATACCGGCGGCTGGCCTCGGGCACCGTCGCGCGCTTCTCCGCCGACGGGGTCGAGCTGACCGACTCCTACGGGTTCCGCGTCCGCCTGCGCTGGCCCGACATCACCAGGATCGGCGTCGTCGAGACCCAGCTCGGGGACCCGCGCCTGCTCGGCCGTCCGGGAGCGGCGCGGGCGCGGGTCCAGGCGCTGCGCTCGGCCGGCCTCGTCGGCTGGGGCGAGCGCAGCGTGCCGCCCCGGATCCCCCGGTGGATGCGCGAGCGGCTGGCCCGCGTCCCGGTCGATCCGGGGACGGGCCGGCCCGAGGTGACGATCCCGCTCGGGGAGTTCGATCCGCAGTGGCAGCTCGGCCCGATGGGGGACTGGGTACGGCGCTACAGGGCCGATCTCATGGGCGGATAAGCGGTTTGGTGTGGTCTTCCGGGTGCGGTAGAGTTACCTGCGTTGCCGGGGAGGCCCGGCACAGCAGCTTGTGGACAGGGTCCCGTCGTCTAGTGGCCCAGGACGCCGCCCTCTCAAGGCGGTAGCGCCGGTTCGAATCCGGTCGGGACTACCACTGCCACAAGCTTCACGAAGGTCCCGTCGTCTAGTGGCCCAGGACGCCGCCCTCTCAAGGCGGTAGCGCCGGTTCGAATCCGGTCGGGACTACGTCTGCAGCAAGTACGCTCCGGTGCGCAAGCGCCCGGGGCGTTTTTGTGTTTCCCCCACGGCCGTCGATTCCCGCGCCGGCCGCTCCCGCCACCTGGACGGCGGGAGCGGCCGGGCGATCACAACGAGCGGGCCTTGAACAGGGCGCGGCGGGCCGCCTTGGCGACCTGCTTGTCGGGGTGCACCTGGGAGATCAGGTCGAGCAGCTCCTCCACGTGCGCGTGCGGGATCTTCCAGATCACCTCGAGCAGGCTGTTGACCATGTCCGGCCCGATGTCCTGCAGGCTGGAGACGAACTCCGAGCGCCCCAGCCCCGCCGAGATCGTCCACATGTCGAGGATGAGCCAGTGGGTGTCGTCCTGGGTGGGTTCGGGGGCGCCCTCGACCTCGAGCTGGCTCAGGTGGGTCGCCGCGTACGGTCGCAGCGACGACTGCTTGAGCGCGGCCTGCCAGGCCGGGACGGCGGCCTCGCCGAGCGTGCCGACGATGCTGGCCGCCTGCACCCTGATCAGCGCGTCGCTGTCGTCCTCGGCGGCGGCCTCCAGCAACTCCTCGGCGGCCCTGCCCGGCTCCCTGAGCCGCATCCAGGCGGCGAACTCGGCGTCGGCCTCGTCCTCGGGCAGCTCCGCGCTGAGCGCGAGCAGCTCGTGGGCGCTCATGGACTCGATCGCCGGGCGCGCGTCGACCTCGATGTCGGCGTCGTCGATGAGGTGCACGACGCCCTCGGTGCCGAGCGGCGTGAGGCGGACGACGTCGCCCTCGGTCTCGACCATGCCGTAGCCGGTCAGCCAGTCGATGGCGGGCGCGAGCGGGTCGCCCGCCGCCTCCCACGCGTCGGCTCCCAGCTCGTCGAGGTCGGCCGCGGCCTCGGACAGGTCGCGGGCCAGCTCGTCGCGCTCACGCGAGCCGCCGGCCAGCAGCAGCCGGACCAGCAGGCCCCGGGTCAGGCCGGCCAGGGCCATCGTGAGGTCGTCGTCCTCGAGCTCCGGGTCGCCGTAGTCGACCGAGTGGAGCCCGAGCATCCAGGCGTCGAGCACGTCCTCGTCGTCGTCGAACGGCCACTCGGCGGTGTCGTCCTGGACGGCCACCGTGCCCGCCTCGCCCGGTTCGAGGAACTCCAGGTCGACCGCGAGGTTCCAGATGTTCCAGAGCTGGGGGACGGCCTCGGCCACGGGGCCGTCGGTCTCCGGCCGGGGCAGGCCGGAGGCGGTCAGCGCCTCCTCGACCTCGTCGTCGCTGAGGAGTGTCTCCTCGCCGACCTTGCGGCCTGATCCCACCCAGACGGCCAGATCGCGGGCCTTGGCGATCAGCGGCGCCTGGCGGGCCGCCTCGGCGAGCTCGGAGTCGGGCCGCAGCCTGATCGTGTCGAGTTCGGCCAGTTCGTCGGCGAACGACTCGAAGTCGCCCAGGTCGCCGGCCTCCTCCTCGTCGTCTACGCCCTCGGTGTCGTCGAGCAGCTCCTCCATGAGATCGACGAACTCGTCCTCGACGTCGTCCAGCTCGGCCTGCAGATCGGCGAGGCTGTCCGAGCCCTTGTTCAGCCGGCCGGTCTGGGAGAGGAACGTCAGGTACGCCTCAACGGCCGGGAGCATTCCGTCGGCTGCGGCGTCGGGATCCTCCACGACCTTGGGCATGCGGTCGAGCAGCAGGTTACGCAGGTCGGCACGCTTCCACGTGCCGAGATCCTGCGAGAAGGCGAGACGGTGCCACAGGGCTGCGGGCCCCACGAGCTCGGGGTCGCTCCCAGGGGCGTTCGCACGCGCCCACATGATGAACTCTTCGAGCAGGGGTCGCAGCTCAGTGGCGGCTACCTCGATGCGATCTGTCACGCACTCAGGCTAGTGCGCGCACGAGGCAGTCGGCTCCCCAAATACATCCTTTTCCCGATCATGACGTGCGGCGCATCGCCTCGGTGATCCGTTCGGCGGCGGCCATCACCGGTACGGCGTGCAGCCGTCCGGGTGCGCGCGTGAGCCGTTCGATGGGTCCGGAGACGGACACGGACGCGATCACCTTGCCGCCGCTGCCCCTTATCGGCGCCGAGACGCTGGCCACTCCCTGCTCACGCTCGCCGACGCTGTGCGCCCAGCCCCGGCGGCGTACGGAGGCGAGCGTGGCGGCGGTGAACTTGGCGCCGCGCAACCCGCGGTGCAGCCGATCGGGCTCCTCCCAGGCCAGCAGGATCTGCGCCGCCGAACCAGCCGTCATTGGCAGCGCGGAACCCACGGGAACGGTGTCACGCAGGCCGCTGGCCCGTTCGGCCGCGGCCACGCAAACCCGCTCGTCACCTTGCCGGCGATACAGTTGGGCACTCTCGCCGGTGAGGTCCCTGAGCTGCATGAGCACGGGGGCGGCCACCGCCAGCAGCCGATCCTCACCGGCCGCGGTGGACAACTCGGAAAGCCGCGGGCCGAGCACGAACCGGCCCTGTGTGTCACGAGTCACAATGCGGTGATGCTCGAGGGCGACGGCCAACCGGTGGGCAGTGGGTCGGGCCAGGCCGGTGGCCTGGACGAGCTGAGCCAGTGAAGCGGGGCCCGCTTCCAGGGCATTGAGTACAAGAACTGCCTTGTCGAGTACTCCGACTCCGCTAGAGTTGTCCATACACCGATACTGCAGTCTCGACATATGAGAAAGCAAGTCGGAGGAATCTCAAGGAGGAGATCATGGGCCGCACACTGGCCGAGAAGGTCTGGGAGCAGCACGTAGTCCGTCGCGCGGAGGGCGAACCGGACCTGCTCTATATCGACCTGCACCTCATTCACGAGGTGACCAGCCCGCAGGCGTTCGACGGGCTCCGTCTCGCCGGCCGGAAGGTGCGGCGACCCGATCTCACCATCGCCACCGAGGACCACAACGTCCCCACGGTGCTCGGCCCCATCGCCGACCCGGTCTCCAAGACCCAGGTCGAGACGCTGCGCAAGAACGCCGCCGAGTTCGGCATCCGCCTGCACCCGATGGGCGACGCCGGTCAGGGCGTGGTGCACATCATCGGCCCGCAGTTCGGCCTCACCCAGCCCGGCATGACGATCGTGTGCGGCGACTCCCACACCTCCACGCACGGCGCGTTCGGCGGCATCGCGTTCGGCATCGGCACCTCCGAGGTCGAGCACGTGCTGGCCACGCAGACGCTGCCCGCCTACCGTCCCAAGACGATGGCCATCGAGGTCTCGGGCGAACTGCCCGTCGGCGTCACGGCCAAGGACCTGATCCTGGCCATCATCGCCAAGATCGGCACCGGCGGCGGCCAGGGCTACATCGTCGAGTACCGCGGCGAGGCCGTGCGCAAGCTCTCCATGGAGGGCCGCATGACGGTCTGCAACATGTCGATCGAGGCGGGCGCCCGCGCCGGCATGATCGCCCCCGACGAGACCACGTTCGCCTACCTCAAGGGCCGCACGCACGCCCCCGAGGGCCAGGCGTGGGACCAGGCGGTGACGTACTGGAAGTCGCTGCGCACCGACGACGACGCCGTGTTCGACAAGGTCGTGGAGATCGACGCCTCGACGCTGACCCCGTTCGTCACGTGGGGCACCAACCCGGGCCAGGGCCTGCCGCTGGGCGCGTCCGTCCCGAGCCCCGAGTCCTTCGACGACCCGGTCGCGCGGTCGGCCGCCGAGCGCGCCCTGGAGTACATGGGCCTGGCCGCCGGCACGCCGCTGCGCGAGATCGAGGTCGACACCGTGTTCGTCGGCTCGTGCACCAACGGCCGCATCGAGGACCTGCGCTCGGCCGCCGAGATCCTGCGCGGCCGCCAGGTCACGACGCGCACGCTCATCGTCCCCGGCTCGATGATGGTCAAGAAGCAGGCCGAGGAGGAGGGCCTGCACGAGGTGTTCAAGGCCGCCGGAGCCGAATGGCGCGAGGCCGGCTGCTCGATGTGCCTGGGCATGAACCCCGACACACTCAAGCCCGGCGAGCGCAGCGCCTCCACCTCCAACCGCAACTTCGAAGGCCGCCAGGGCAAGGGTGGCCGCACCCACCTGGTGTCGCCGCAGGTCGCCGCCGCGACCGCCGTCACCGGCCGCCTGACCGCGCCCGCCGACCTGTAAGGGAGAACACGTCCATGGAAGCCTTCACCACCCACGCCGGTACGGCGGTGCCGCTGCGCCGCAGCAACGTCGACACCGACCAGATCATCCCGGCCGTCTGGCTCAAGCAGGTCAGCCGCACCGGGTTCGAGAAGGGCCTGTTCGCCGCCTGGCGGGAGGACCCGACGTTCGTGCTGAACGACCCGGCCTACGAGGGCGGCTCGATCCTGGTCTCCGGCCCCGACTTCGGCACCGGCTCCTCCCGCGAGCACGCCGTGTGGGCGCTGCAGCAGTACGGGTTCCGCGCCGTGATCGCCGCCCGCTTCGGCGACATCTTCCGCAACAACTCCACCAAGATGGGCCTGCTGCCGGTCATCCTGCCCGGCGAGAAGGTCGAGGCGCTGCAGACCGCAGTCGAGGCGGACCCGAAGCTGCAGGTGACCGTCGACCTGGTCGAGCGCCAGGTCCGCTGGGCCGATGAGGTCGTGTCGTTCGAGATCGACGACTACACCCGCTGGCGGCTCATGGAGGGGCTCGACGACATCGGGCTGACCCTGCGTCACGGCGACGACGTGGCGGCGTACGAGAATGGTCGGCAGCCATGGCTGCCGACGACCGTCTAGAAGACGACGAACTGGCGCGGCGGTTGCGCGATGCGCACCGCCGCGTCCGCATGCTGCCCGCCGCCGACAGGGAACGTCACGCGCGCCGCCATCTCGCGATCTGCGACCTGGCCAAGCGCGATCCGGAAAGGGCCGCCGCCCGTCTGGAGGCGTTTCTGGCCGCTCTCGACGAGGTGTCGCACGGGTCCGCCGACACGCCACGCGCGGAAGAAAACACGCACGGTGATTGAGTTCCCTCGCGATCCCGCCTACTTTCGTGCGCGTAAGGGGTTTCTACGCCGGAGTTCGTGCGCGGAAACCCCGAGCCGTAACTGGGGGAGCAGGACTTTCATGAACAAGCGAGAACTCGTCGAGGCCATCGCGGATCGGGTGGGCGACAGGAAGACGGCCACCGAGGCCGTCAACGCGGTCATCGACGCCATCCAGAAGGCCGTGTCCGGCGGTGACAAGGTCTCGATCACGGGCTTCGGCGCGTTCGAGATGGTGAACAAGCCCGCTCGTACGGCGCGCAATCCGTCGACCGGAGCGGAAATCCACGTCGCGGAGAGCTGGGCGCCGAAGTTCCGTCCCGGATCCGATTTCAAAGAACTCGTGAACGAGGGCGGGAAGAAAATCGGCAAGAGGAAGTAAAAAAGGCTGACGGTTGGACCAGCACGCCCGGGCCACGGCCCGGGCGTGACGTTTTCCCGGCCCGCGCGTCAGGCGTCGGGCACGGGGAACGTCGAGAGCGTGATGTAGGTGATCCGCCCGCCGGCGCTCACGAGGTTGACCCGCTGGCCCGTGCGCAGCAGCCGCAGCGGGCCCGCGTCGAAGGCGGGAGCGCCGAACTCCAGCACCGTGCCGTCGTCGAGGAACACCGTGCCCGAGCGGGTGGTCTCGTCGAAGCTGCGTACGGTCGCCTGCACGCCTTCAGGGTAATCGGTTGCCCGGCCGGGAACGAGCACGGATGCTCGCGACATGGGGCATCCGGGGGATTTCCGGCGGTTCATCTGGGCGAACGGGTTCACCCACGTCGGCACCCAGGTCACGATCGTCGCCCTCCCCCTGACCGCCGTCCTCACCCTGCGCGCCGACGCCGTCCAACTCGGCTTGCTGTCGGCCGTGCAGACCGCCGCATTCCTCCTGATCGGGCTGCCCGCCGGGGTCTGGGTGGACCGGGTGCGCCGCCGCCCGATCCTCGTCTGGTCCGACCTGGTCAGGGGCGTGGCCCTGCTGACCGTGCCGGCCGCCGCGCTGCCGGGGGCGCTCACGCTGCCCCACCTGTACGCGGTCGCGCTGGTGCTGGGCGTGGGCACGGTGTTCCACGACGTGGGCCAGATGAGCCTGCTGCCCGCTCTCGTGCCCAGCGAGCGCCTGGAGCGGGCCAACGGGCGGCTGGAGGTCGTCCGGCAGCTCTCGGTGTTGTCGGGGCCGGGGCTGGGCGGGTGGATGGTGAGCGTGCTCACGGCCCCGTTCGCGCTGCTGGCCGACGCCGTCGGCTACCTGCTGTCGGGGGCGCTGCTGTCCGGCATCCGCGCGCGGGAACGGCCGGAGCCGGGCGGCGCGGGCCGAGCGGAGCCGGAGCGCGGGTTATGGAGGCAGGCACGCGCGGGCATCGCGTTCGTGCTGCGGGACCCGGTCCTGGTCAGGGTCGCCCTCAGCGGCGCGGTGACCCGGGTCGCCCTGGGCGTCTGCGCCGTCGGCCACCCGCTCTACCTCGTCGTGGAACTCGGCGTGGACGCGACGACCTACGGCCTGCTGCTGTCGGCGCCGGCCGTCGGCGGGCTGGCGGGAGCGCCGCTGGCGGCGCGGACGACCCTGCGCCACGGCGTCGGCGCCACCCTGTACGGCTCCTCGGCGCTCATCGCGGTGCTGCAACTGCCCGCCCTGGCCACCGGGCCCGGCGGGCGGCTGCTGGTCCTCGCCGTCTCCTCGGCCCTGGCGTCCGCCGTCGGGGTGATCTTCAACGTGGCCCAGCTCAGCTACCGCCAGCGCATCACCCCCGGACATCTCCTGGGCCGCGTCAACGCCAGCATGCGGTTCCTCATGTGGGGCGCCATGCCGCTGGGCGGGCTGGCGGGCGGCGCGCTGGGGGCGTGGCTGGGCGGTTACGGCGTGTTCGCCGCCGGCGTGATCCTGCTCGGGCTGGCGTCCCTCGTGATCGTCGCGGCCCCGGCCGTCAGACGGGCGGGGTGACGCCCGCGTCCGGCCACAACTCGGCGACCACCGCCGCCGTGTGCCGGCCCAGCCCCAGCGCGACGGCCGCGCGCAGGTCGTCGGGCGTGTCGACGTCCCGCCGGACCGAGGCGATACCGGGCAGGCACAGCTCCTTGGCCCCGCCGGCCAGGTGCTTGGCCCGCGACTCCCCGCCGAACCGGGGCTCGAACGGCCTGCCGGGACGCACCCCGTAGAAGGTCGTGCCGACGTCGAGCGCGTCGGGCACGAACGAGTGGTCGAACTCGGCCGCCGCCTCCAACGCCAGCCGCAGCTCGGCCGGGCGCAGGGCGGGCAGGTCGGCCTGCAGCGCGCCCACCGCGTCGCCGGGCGCCACGCGTACGGCGTGCGCCGCCCCCGTGCGCAACGCCGTGTTCAGCCCCCGGTCGGGGTCGGTCACCACGTCGGCGCCGAGCGCGCCGAGCGGCCCGGCGGCGGCGGGATCGGCCGTCACGACGATCACCCGCGCGACCGGCGGGCAGGCCAGCGCCGCCGCGACGGTGTCGCAGGCCACGGCCACGGCCAGGCGGGTGCGGTGCGGGCCGGTCGCGGCGGCCAGCCGGGTCTTCGCCGCGACCAGCGTCTTCACCGGAATGACCAGGGACCAGCGGATGCTCATAGGGTTAAGCATCGCGCCTCGACATCCCACGCGGCCAACCGGGAGACTTGGGGACGCATCCCGTACGTGTTGGAGGAGAGCATGAGCCGCCCCACGCGACCATCGCGTTTTTGGGAGACCTTCGCCGTCGTCATGGTGAAACCGCTGTCGCGGCTCCTGGTCAAGCGCGACTGGCGCAAGGGCGAGCGCATCCCGCGCACCGGCGGGGTGATCATCGTGGCCAACCATCTGTCGTGGGCCGATCCGCTGCTGCTGTCGCACTTCCTCTACAACAACGGGCGCTGGCCGGTGATCCTGGCGAAATCGGGCCTGTTCCGGGTGCCGTTCCTGGGCCGGGCCGTGACGGGGCTGCTGGCCATCCCGGTCGAGCGGGGCAGCAGCGAGGCGGCCAGGTCGCTGCGCATCTCGGCCCAGCGGCTCGCCGACGGGTGCGCGATCCTGTTCTACCCCGAGGGCACCTGCACCCGCGATCCCGGCCTGTGGCCCATGGTGGGCAAGACGGGCGCGGCCCGGCTGGCCCTGGAGAGCGGCGCGCCCGTCATCCCGGTGGCCCATTGGGGAGCACAGGAGCTGCTGCCGTACGGTGAGAAGAAGCCCCGGCTGTTCCCGCGCAAGACGTTCCACGTGAGCGTGGGGCCGCCGGTGGACCTGTCGAAGTACGCGGGCAAGCCCGCGCACGCCGACGTGCTGCGCGACGCGACCGCCGACATCATGGCCGCCGTCACCGCGCAGCTCGCCGAACTGCGCGGCGAGAAGGCGCCGGCGACTCCCTACGATCCGGCCGGACGGTGACGCGATGACGAAGGTGGCCGTTTTCGGCGCGGGCTCGTGGGGCACCACGTTCGCGATGATCCTGGCGGAGGCCGGCAGCCCGACCACGGTGTGGGGCCGCAGGCAGGAGGTCGTCGACGCGATCAACGGCGACCACGCCAACCCCGACTACCTGCCAGGCGTGAGCCTGCCCGCCGGGCTCCGGGCGACGACCGACCCCGCCGAGGCCCTCGACGGCGCCGGCTTCGTCGTGCTCGCCGTGCCGTCCCAGACGTTGCGCGCCAACCTGTCGGCCTGGCGCGAGCTGATCCCGCCCAGCGCGGTGCTGGTCAGCCTGATGAAGGGCATCGAGCTCGGCACCACCAAACGCATGAGCGAGGTGATCCGCGAGGTGGCCGAGGTGCCGGCGGAGCGGGTCGCCGTCGTCTCGGGGCCGAACCTGGTGCCCGAGATCGCCCATCGCCAGCCCGCCGCCACCGTCGTGGCCTGCACCGACGAGTCGGTGGCCGCGCGGTTGCAGGCGATCTGCCACCTGCCGCCGTGGTTCCGCCCGTACACCAACCCCGACGTGGTCGGCGTCGAGCTGGGCGGCGCGGTGAAGAACGTGATCGCGCTGGCCGTCGGCGTCTCGGCGGGCATGGGCATGGGCGACAACGTCAGCGCCATGCTCATCACCAGGGGGCTGGCGGAGATCTCCCGCCTGGGGGCGGCGCTCGGGGCCGACGCGCACACGTTCGCGGGGCTGGCCGGCATGGGCGACCTGGTGGCCACGTGCACCTCGCCGCTGTCGCGCAACCGCACGTTCGGGGAGAACCTGGGCCGGGGCATGACGCTGGAGGAGGTCGTCGCCGCCACCAAGCAGACGGCGGAGGGCGTGAAGTCCTGCGAGTCCGTCCTGGAGCTGGCGCGCAAGCACGACGTCGAGATGCCGATCACCGAGGTGGTCGTCGGCGTCGTCCACGACGGCATGTCGCCGTCGGAGGCGGGCATGCTGCTCATGTCCCGCTCGCCCAAGCCGGAGCGGTACGGCCTGTGAGAATGACCTGAATACGGCGTGCTCGACTCGCTGTGACAGGGACACCCCGGTAGATTCGGACACCATGAGCAAGCCACGCGTCGCCGTCGTTTTCGGAGGCCGCAATTCCGAGCACGCCGTGTCCCTGATGGGCGCGGGCAGCGTGCTGGATGCGATCGACAGGAGCAAGTACGAAGTGATCCCGATCGGGATCGCCCAGGACGGCAGGTGGGTGCTGGCGGCCTCCGACCAGCGGTTCGCCATCGAGGCCGGCGAGCTGCCGGTCGTCGACACCGCCGGCGCGGCGCTGGCGCTGCCCTCCGGCTCCGGCTCGCTGGTCGCCTACGACCCCGGCAGCATCCCCGTCGAGCTGGGCTCGGTCGACGTGGTGTTCCCGATCATGCACGGCCCGTACGCCGAGGACGGCACCATCCAGGGGCTGCTGGAGATGGCGGGGGTGCGTTACGTCGGCTCCGGCGTGCTGGCCAGCGCCGTCGGCATGGACAAGGCGTACATGAAGACCGTCATCGCCGCCGCCGGGCTGCCGACCGGCCCGTACGTCGCGATCCGCGACCGCGACTGGCGGCTCAACCGCGAGCAGGTGCTCAAGGAGGCCGAGGAACTCGGCTACCCGGTCTTCGTCAAGCCGGCCAGGGCCGGTTCCTCGCAGGGCATCTCCAAGGCCGCCGACCGGGCCGAGCTGGAGGCGGCGGTGGAGGCGGCCCGGCAGCACGACCCCAAGGTGCTCGTCGAGGCCGCGATCGCCGGCCGCGAGATCGAGTGCGCGGTGCTGCAGTCACCGGGCGACGAGCCGGCGGCCGCGTCGATGCCGGGCGAGGTGCGGGTCGAGGGCGGCCAGGAGTTCTTCGACTTCGAGGCGAAGTACTACCCCGACCAGATGTCGCTGACCGTGCCCGCCGACATCCCGGAGGAGACCGCCGAGGAGTTGCGGGCGATGGCGGTGCGCGCGTTCGAGGCGCTGGAGTGCGAGGGGCTCGCGCGGGTCGACTTCTTCTACACGCCCGACGGCAAGGTGGTCTTCAACGAGATCAACACGATGCCCGGGTTCACGTCGTTGTCGGTGGCGCCGCAGCTCTGGGCGGCCTCGGGGCTGTCCTACCCGGCGCTGGTCGACCGGCTCATCCAGCTCGCCCTGTCGCGCTCACCGGGCCTGCGGTGACATCTTCGCGATCGGTTCCGACAGGTCGGTCAGCACCTCGGCGGGCACGTGCTCGCCGCCGACCGTGACCTCCACGTAGGCGGTGTCGGTCACGGCCGTGAACAGCGCGGGCCGGTCCGGATCGGCGAACCAGCCCACGCCGCCGATCTCCTGGAGCGTGTCGGTGGGCGCCATCCTGACCGGCCGGGGCACTCCGCAGCGCAGCGCGATGACGCCTGAGCCCCACACGGCGACGTACGGCGACTCGGGGGCGGACGTGCCGCGCTCGTCCCCGTCGAGAGACCGGGGCAGCAGGGTGGCCAGCCTGTCGCAGGCCGCGACCGCCTCGCCCGCCGGGACGGGCGGCTCGACCCGCACGGTGCCGCCGCAACCGGCGAGTGCCAGGAGAACGAGCAGGGCGGCGGCGGCACGCATACGACGACTACCTTCAAATGTGGACGATCGGACACGTAAGCGTACGCGTGATACCGATGACCGCCTGAATCTGGGCGACGACGAGCTTGCCCAGCTCATCGACGTTCCTGGCCTCCGCGCGCACGATCACGTCGTACGGCCCCGTCACGTCTTCCGCCTGCGTGACCCCGGGAATCCCGGAGATCTCGCGGGCCACGGCGGCCGCCTTGCCGACCTCGGTCTGGATAAGGATGTAGGCCTGCACCATCACGTCCTCCCGGGCGATTCGATCACGCCGAAGGGCCACCGTACCCTGTGTGCGTCAGGAGGTGCGTCATCACAGTCGGAGATCTCGGCGAATTCGGAGTGGTAAATCGTATTACCGCACGTCTGCCCCAGGGTGCGGCGGTAATCCTGGGGCCGGGTGACGATGCCGCCATCGTCGGCGCGCCGGACGCGCGTGTGGTCGTCTCGACCGACCTGCTGCTCGAAGGCCGGCACTTCCGCCGCGACTGGTCCGGCGGCTACGACGTGGGCCGCAAGGCCGCCGCCCAGAACCTCGCCGACGTCGCCGCCATGGGCGCCGTCCCGACCTCGCTCGTGGTCGGGCTCGGCCTGCCCGCCGACCTGCCCCTGAGCTGGCTCGACGCGCTGGCCGACGGTTTCGCCGACGAGTGCGCGACGGTCGGCGCGAGCGTGGCCGGGGGCGATGTCACCCGCTGTGACCTGGTCGTACTCGGGGTGACCGCGCTCGGCGACCTGGGCGGCAGGGCGCCGGTGCGGCGCTCGGGGGCCCGTCCCGGCCAGGTGGTCGCGGTGGCGGGCCGGCTGGGGTACGCCGCGGCCGGATGGGCGCTGCTGGAGTCGGGCGCGCCGGCCGACACCCCCGCGCTCCAGGAGGCCGTGGCCGGGCACCGCAGGCCGTGCCCGCCGTACCCGATGGGGCCCCTGGCGGCCGAGCTGGGCGCCACCGCCATGCTGGACGTCAGCGACGGGCTGCTCCAGGACCTCGGCCACGTCGCCGAGGCCAGCGGGGTGGGCATCGAGCTGGACCCCGAGGCGTTCCCCGTGGCCGAGCCGGTGGCGGCGGCGGCCAAGGAACTGGGGGTCGATCCGCTGGAGTGGGTTCTCGCGGGTGGCGAGGATCACGCCCTGGCGGCGGTGTTCCCTCCCGAGGTACGGCTGCCGGCCGCCTGGCAGGTGGTGGGCCGGGTGGTCGAGGGGGCGGGCGTGCTGGTCTACGGGCGAGAAATCCGAGGTCGGGGCTGGGATCACTTTCGGTGATGATCTGTCCCGATTTAAGTGAAATTTTCCTCGTTTGGGGTATGACTAGCGGGATTGCTGTGACAACGGCGTAGTAAAGGTGTTATGAAGATTGGCGGCCACTGTAACCGGCAAGAAAGGGCAGCCATGGGCCGCCACGGCACAGGTGGATCCGACGACGGGGACGAACGGGGGAACAGCAGCGCTTTCTGGGGTCCTGACGAGCAGGCCGAGCCGCCCGGCTGGCCCTCGTTGCCGGACCAGCCCGAGGTGACGGGGCAGTGGGCCCCCATGCCGCGACGTGCCGACACGCCGGCCCCGCGCGGGCCGCAGCCCGAGCCGTTCGAGACCACCGGGGCCTTCGCGCTGCCGACCGACCACGCCGGCGGTCCCGCGGGTGCCTTGCCGCCGCACAGGGGGCCCAGGGAGGAAGAGGCGGGCCCGTTCGAGACGACCGGGGCCTTCGTCCGCCCGTCCGAGTGGGACCAGCCCGGTGGCCGCCGCGACTTCGCCGGCCCCGCGACCGGCGACTTCGGCCCCGCGACGGGCGACTTCCCCGCCGTCCCGCCCGGCGACCCCTTCGCCGGCCCGGACGCGACGCCCGGTGCGCAGGGCCCCAACCCCTTCGACCGGCCGACCCCCCTGGACGGCGCCGCGGAGCGCACGAGCTTCTTCGACGTGCCCGCGGAACGCACCGCCTTCTTCGACCGGCCCCGTGACCACGAGGTCCCGCCGCCCGGCCACCCCGGCCCGTTCGACGGCCCCGGCAGAGGCGCTCCGGGCCCGTTCGGCGGGCCTGACGGTAACCCCGGCCCGTTCGGCGGGCCTGACAACGGTCCTGGACGGTTCGACGGACCCGGTGGCGGTCCTGGTCCGTTCGGCGGGCCCGGCGGCGGTCCCGGGCCGTTCGACGGCCCCGGTGGTGCCCCCGGCCCGTTCGACGGCCCCGGCGATCGTACGGCGAGGTTCGACGCGCCCCCGGGCCCCGTCTTCGGCGGACCGCCCGAGCCCGGCGACGTCAAGGTGGCCGGCGAGCCGACCAGCGCGATGGCCCCCGCGTGGGCGGAGGCCGAGACCGGCTTCCTCGGCTCCGGCTGGTCGAACGACTCGGACGTCCCGGGCGAGGAACCCCGTGGCCGCCGTGGCCGCCGCAAGCAGGGACGCGGCGGCGGTGGCGGCGGCGACGACCTGCTCGCCGCCTCCTCGGGAGCCGGCAAGGGCCGGGTGGCCCTGCTCTCCGTGGCCGCCGTGGCCATCGTGCTCGGCGGGACCGTGGCGGGCGTCAAGTTCGTGAGCTCGGGCGACCAGGGCAAGTGCGAGGGCGCCACCTGCGCCGCCGTGCAGATCACCAGCGGGCAGCCCGGCCCGGTCGCCTCCGAGCCCACGGAGGAGGAGTCCGAGCAGGCGCCTGAGGACGACCCGGCCGACGAGACGACGGCCAAGGAGGACGAGCCCTCGGAGACCCCCACGCCGACGGCCACCTACAACGTCCGCACGCCGCCCCGTACGACCAGCTCGCCCACGCCCACACCGAGCAAGTCCAGGACGAAGACGCCGGCCCAGCCCGAGGAGGACACGAAGGAGTCGCCGGCCGAGGAGAGCGTCTCGGAGACGCCGACCGAGGAGGTCTCGACCGTGGACGACTCCGACACCGAAGGGGGCGGAGGCTCGACCGAGAACACCGCCACCCCCGCTCCCACCACGGGAACCTTCGGGCAGACGGGCAACGCGGGCTCGGTCAACGTCAAGCAGACGATCCAGCAGCGCATCACCTCGTACTCGGCCAATCTGACGCTCTCGAACACCTCCCCGGTGACGCTCCAGAACCCGACGGTCTCCGTCCCCGTGGACGGGCGCGTCACCGACGTGGACGGCGCCGAGTGGACGCAGGACGGTGACCTGCTGATCCTCGACGTGTCGGCGTCGCTGGCGGCCGGGGCGTCGGTCCAGGTCACGTTCAAGGCCACCGGCAGGGGCTCCGAGGCGCAGAACTGCGGCCTGGTCGCGGGCGAGTGCGTCATCACCTGAACGCGCCGCGAGCCTGACCCGGAGCCATGAGGGGCGAGGACGACCTCGCCCCCAAACGCATGCCCGCCTCGCCCCTTCGGGACACCCGCACCTGTCCGGGCCCGTACCGCTCGGGCCTGCTCCGGGACGCACCCCCTTCGGGACGCCCGCACCCGCTCGGGCCCGCTCCGGGACGCGCCTCCTTCGGGACATCCCCCGCCTGGGCTTGGGCCTGCGCCGGCTCGGGTGCCTGCTTCGGATCACGCCTGATCCGGTTCGCTGCCGAGCCCGATCGCGCCCGAGTCAGATCACGTCCGATCCGGTTCGCGCCCGAGCCGGATCACGCCTGAACCCGATCGCGTCGGCCCTGAATGCCCTGGCCTGGCCCCGACCCCGCCGGAACACGGCCACGCCGTCCGGGGCGGGCGCGGTCGTTCCCGAGAACGCCGAAGGCCCGCTGCCCCTTGCGGGAGAGCGGGCCTTCGCGGAAGTGGGAACTAGCGGGTGACCTTGCCCGCCTTGATGCACGACGTGCACACGTTCAGCTTCTTCGGCGTGCCGCCGATGACCGCGCGAACCGTCTGGATGTTGGGGTTCCAGCGCCGGCGGGTGCGGCGGTGCGAGTGGGACACGTTGTTGCCGAAGGTCGGCCCCTTGCGGCAGACATCGCAGACGGAAGCCACGGTATCGCTCCTTTAAACAGTCGATATAGCCCTGTCCGCTGATGCAACCGGGCGGAGGGCATGCCGGGACAACCGGCCAGCCAGAGGAGGATATCCGATACACGCCGATGGGCGCGAACCAGAGCATCTGGACCGGACCCCGGGCGACGGTATTCTCCACCGACAACGGTAGCGCATCCTGGCCGCGCGGAAGGTCGTATGAAGATCCTCGACCGCCCGCCGATACGCTCGGCCGGGGGTGATCGGCGGCTCGATCGACCGGCGTGGTCACCGTGGCCGTGGACCGGATGCCGGCGGGCGGCGGCGAACCCGTCACGCTCGTCACCTGGCGCGTGGGCCCCGGAGGGCGTGGCGGACCACGTGGCGGGCCACCAGGCCCGCACCCGGCCGGAAGCGGGCCTGGTGGTGTGACGGCGAGCCGGGCGGCCACCCGCGCCTGATCGGCGCGCGGCGCCGCCCGAGCAGCGCCGCCCGAGCAGGGGCGGGAA
>NZ_SSXE01000096.1 GCF_021699195.1 Nonomuraea sp. MG754425
GGTTACGGACGTTGCTTGGCCTCTGGCGCAACACCCCTAACATCTTGTATACGATAAATCCCTCTATGAGCGATATGACGCTGGGCGGGGCCCACCAGACCTTGCGTGACGAGGTCACCAAGGAGCTGCGCCGCCGGATACTCTCCGGCGAGCTCGCCCAAGGCGAGCGCCTGGTCGAGGACCGGCTGGCCGCCGCGCTCGGCGTCTCGCGCAACCCCGTACGCGAGTCCATCAGAGTCCTCGCCGCCGAGGGTTTCATCCAGGTCGTCCCCCGTCTCGGGGCCACCGTCGCGCGCCTGTCGGCCGAGGAGGGCGAGGAGCTCTTCGACGTACGCATGGCCATCGAGGGCCTGGCGGCCCGGCTGGCCGCGCGCAAGCGCTCCCCCGCCGCCGCCGACCGGCTGCGCAGGCTGCTCGAACAGGCCAAGGAGGCGGTCGAGGCCGGGCGGCTGGAGGCGGTGGCCGACCTCAACACCGCCTTCCACCTGGCCGTGGGCGAGGCGACGGGCAACTCGTACCTGGCGTTGATGATGAAGCCGATGCTCCAGCGCGCCCAGTGGATCTTCAGCCAGACGGCCGCCATCCGCGGGCCGCATTCCTGGACCGAGCATCTGAGCCTCTGCGAGGCGATCGCGGCAGGTGACGAGGACGAAGCGCAGGCCAGAGCGGTCGCGCACGTCGCGGCGGCACGGCGGACGTTCCTGGCCGCCGCGGGCCGTACCACGAAACACCCAAACGATTAGGAAACGCTCAGATAACAACATAGGGTGCGGAAACACACCTGAAATGTGAAATCTTGTATACAGTCTCCTAAACCTTTCAACGGAGGCCCAATGCGACCGTCCCCCAAGGTCGTCGCGGCGCTCGCCACCCTCCCCCTCGCCCTGGCGGCCTGTGGTGGAGGCGAGACGAGCAACACGCCCGCGGCACCGAGTTCCATAGCCAGCGCCTCGACCGACAACCGGTCGGTCAAGGACGGCGGCACCCTCAACATCGCGTTGAACGCCGACCCTGACGCGCTGGACCCGAGCATCTCCACCACGCTCGTCGGCCGCGAGGTCTTCGCGAACATGTGCGAGAAGCTCTACGACATCGACGCCTCCTCGAACCTGATCCCGCAGCTCGCCGCCGGCATGCCCGAGGTCGCGGGCGACGGCAAGGAAGTGACGATCAAGCTCCGCGACGGCGTCACGTTCAACGACGGCACGGCGTTCGACGCGGCGGCCGTCAAGAAGTCGCTGGACCGGCACCGCACCTGGGAGAAGTCCGCGCGCGCGGCCGACCTGGCGGCGGTGAGCAAGGTCGAGGTGGTCGACCCCACGACGGTGAAGCTCACGCTGGCACAGGCGTTCACGCCGCTCACCGCGCAGCTCGCCGACCGCGCCGGCATGATCATGTCGCCGAAGGCGCTGGACTCCGGCAGCGACAACTTCGGCGCCAGCCCCGTGTGCGTCGGGCCGTTCAAGTTCGCCAGCCGCACCTCGGGCAGCCAGATCGTGCTGGACAAGTCCGCCGACTACTACGACGCCGCCAAGGTCAAGCTGGACAAGCTCGTATACAAAATCATCGTCGACCCCAACGTGCGGGCCGCGAATCTGAAGTCCGGCGACGTGCAGGTGGCCGACCAGCTCGCCACGAACACGGTCGCGGGCGTGCAGGCCGACCCGAACCTGAGCGTCGTCTCCGGCGGCGGCCTCGGCTACTACGGCTTCCAGATCAACATCGGCAACGTCAGCGGCTCCACCGAGAAGCCCGGCGCGGTCGACACCCCTCTGGGCAAGAACCCGCAGCTCCGTGAGGCGTTCGAGCTGGCGCTCGACCGCGACGCGATCAACAAGGCCGTCTACAACGGGCTGCACGAGGTGGACTGCTACCCGGTGCCGATCGACAGCCCGTACCGGCCGAAGGACCTGACCTGCCCCAAGCAGGACCTGGCCAAGGCCAAGCAGCTCGTGCAGGCCTCCGGCGTGCAGACGCCGATCGCGGTCACGCTGGCCACCCCGAACGACGCCGTCAACCAGCGCCTCGCGCAGGTCATCCAGTCGATGACCAAGGAGGCCGGCTTCAACGTCAGCGTGCAGACGGCCGAGTTCGTCAGCGTGCTGGAGCAGGGCAAGGCCGGCAAGTTCGACGTGCTGCTGAGCGGCTGGTCGGGCCGGGTGGACCCGGACGGCAACCTCACCAACCTGGTCACCAGCCAGGGCAGCAACAACTACGGGGGCATGTCCGACGCGGGCATCGACGACCCGATCAAGCAGGCCGCCGCCGAGTCCGACCCGGCCAAGCGGGCCGAGCTGTACGGCGCCGCCATGAAGAAGGCCGCCGAACTGCGTGGCGTGGTGTACCTGTACCACAACCTGTACTACCTGGGCACGCACAAGACCGTCGCCGGGATCCAGTACTTCAAGGACGGCCTGCCGCGCTTCATCAGCGCCGGGTTCGCCGCCTGATGTTCTGGTTCATCCTCCGGCGCTGCGGGTCGGCCGTCCTCGTGCTGTTCCTGTCCAGTGTCCTGATCTTCCTCGGCATCCGGGCGCTGCCCGGTGACCCGGCGTCGGTCATGGCCGGGCAGGAGGCCTCGCAGGCCGCGATCGAGGCCATCCGCAAGGAGTTCGGCCTGGACAAGCCGCTGCCCGCGCAGTACCTGGACTACGTCGGCCAGACTCTCACCGGCAACTTCGGCCGCTCGACCCAGGACCAGCTCCCCGTGGCTGACATCCTGGCCGAGCGGCTGCCGGTGACGCTGGAGCTGTCGCTGCTGGCCATGGTGGTCGCGATCGTCATCGGCGTGGGGGCGGGCATCGTGGCCGCCGTCCGCCGGGGCAAGCTCGCCGACTACGTGGCCACCGCGTTCGGGCTGGCCGGGTTGTCGGTGCCGCACTTCTGGCTGGGGCTGCTCGGCATCCTGCTGTTCGCGGTCACCTGGCGGGTGCTGCCCGCCTCCGGGTACGTCCCCTTCACCGAGGACCCCGTCCAGAACCTGCAGCGCATGATCCTGCCGGCCCTGGTGCTCGGCACCGGCTTCGCCGCGATCCTGATGCGGCAGACCCGCTCGGCGATGCTGGGCGCGCTGTCGGCCGACTACGTCAGGACCGCCAGGTCCAAGGGTCTGTCCGAGGCCAAGGTGGTGGGCGCGCACGCGCTGCGCAACAGCCTGACCACCGTGGTGACGGTGCTCGGCCTGCAGCTCGGGGCGCTGATCAGCGGCGCCGTGGTGACCGAGCAGATCTTCGTCATCCCAGGCTTCGGCAAGCTCACCGTGGACGCGGTGCTGACCAGGAACTACCCGGTCATCCAGGCCGTCGTGCTGGTCACCGTCATCGGATACGTGCTGGTGAACCTGCTGGTCGACATCGCCTACGCCTTCCTCAACCCGCGGATCAGGCTGTCGGGAGGCACCCGTGACTAGGCACTGGCGACGTTTCAGGCGGCGGCCGATGCCGATGGCGGGCCTGGTGCTGGTGGTCGCGTTCGTGCTGCTGGCGCTGCTCGGCCCGCTGGTGACCGGCGACCCGGCGGAGCAGGACTACCTGGCCACGCTCGCGGCCCCGTCGGGCGCCCACCCGATGGGCACCGACGACCTCGGCCGCGACGCCTTCGCGCGGATCGCGCACGGCGCGCAGGTCTCGCTCCAGGCGGGCGTGCTGTCCACGCTGCTGGCGATGGTCGTCGGCATCCCCATCGGGCTGGTCGCGGGCTTCTACCGGCGCTGGCTGGACCCGATCGTCATGCGACTGGTGGACGTGACGCTGGCCTTCCCGTTCCTGGTGTTCGCGGTCGGCCTGGCGGCCATCATCGGGCCCTCGCTGAAGGGCGTGGTGCTGGCGCTGGGCTTCTCCCAGCTCCCCGCGATCATCCGGATCACCCGCGGCGAGGTGCTGGCCGTCAGGGAGATGGACTACGTGGCCGCGGCCATCGCCGACGGCTCCGGCGACGGGCACATCATCTTCCGTTACGTGCTGCCGAACTGCGCCAGCCCGCTCATCGTGCAGGCCACGGTGGCGATCCCGGCGGCGATCATCGGCGAGGCCACGCTGTCGTTCCTGGGTCTGGGCGTGCAGCCGCCGACTCCGTCGTGGGGCGTGATGCTGACGACCGCGCAGCAGTACCTGAGCGACGCGCCGTGGCTGGCCGTCTGGCCCGGCCTGATGATCGCGCTGGCCACACTCGGCTTCAACCTGCTCGGCGACGGCCTGCGTGACGTACTGGACCCGAGGAGCCACCGATGAGCCTGCTGGAGATCACCAATCTCAAGGTCTCCTTCGACACCGAGGACGGCCAGGTCCAGGCGGTCAGGGACATCTCGCTCAGCCTGGACGAGGGCGAGATCCTCGCACTGTGCGGGGAGTCCGGCTGCGGCAAGTCGGTCACCGCGATGTCGGTGCCCCGGCTGCTCCCTCCCGAGACGACCCGCCTGTCCGGCTCGATCAAGCTGGACGGCCGCGAGCTGACCACGCTGCCCGAGGCGGAGATGCGCAAGGTGCGCGGCAAGACCGTCTCGGTCGTCTTCCAGGAGCCGATGACCTCGCTGAACCCGTCGTTCACGGTCGGCTACCAGATCGCCGAGGTGCTGCGCCGGCACGAGGGGCTCTCACGGCAGGCCGCCGCCAGGCGGGCCGTGGAGCTGCTGGAGCTGGTCGGCATCCCGGCGCCGGCGCGGCGCGTGAAGGAGTACCCGCACCAGCTCTCCGGGGGCATGCGGCAGCGGGTGATGATCGCCATCGCGGTGGCCTGCTCGCCCCGGGTGCTGATCGCCGACGAGCCCACCACGGCGCTCGACGTGACGATCCAGGCGGGCGTGCTGGACGTGTTCCGCGACCTGCGGGACCGGCTCGGCACCGCGATCATCCTCATCACGCACGACCTGGGCGTGGTGGCCGACATCGCCGACCGGGCCGTGGTCATGTACGCGGGCCGCGCCGTCGAGCAGGCCCCGGTGGGCGGGCTGTTCGCCGGCCCGCGCCACCCGTACACGCTGGGCCTGATGAACGCCCTGCCGTCCGCCGCCGTGGACGGCCGCCTGGCGGAGATCCCCGGCCTGGTGCCCTCACCGCTGTCGGACCCCGACGAGTGCGCCTTCCAGGACCGCTGCGCGCGTGCCCAGGCGGACTGCCGGCTGTCCAGGCCGCCGCTCACCCACCAGGCCGACGACCATCTGGCGGCCTGCTTCCACCCGGGAGGTCAGTCGTGATCCTGCGGATCGACAACCTGGTCAAGCACTACGGCCCCGTACGGGCCGTGGACGGCCTGTCGCTGGAGATCGGCGAGGGCGAGGTGCTCGGCCTGGTCGGCGAGTCGGGCAGCGGCAAGTCGACGGTCGGCAAGTGCGTGCTGCGCCTGACGGAGCCCACCTCGGGCACGATCGAGCTGGCCGGCCGCGACATCACCCACCTGCAGCGCCGGGCCATGCGCCCGCTGCGCAGGGACGTCCACATGGTCTTCCAGGACCCGTTCTCCTCGCTCAACCCGCGCTTCAGCATCGAGCGGATCGTGGCCGAGCCGCTGCTGCGGCACAAGGTGACCGACCGGCGCGAGGTGTCGCGGCGGGTCGGGGCCATGCTGGAGAGGGTGGGGCTGCGCCAGGAGATGCGCAAGCGCTTCCCGCACGAGCTGTCCGGCGGGCAGCGGCAGCGGGTGGGGCTGGCCAGGGCGCTGATCCTGGAGCCGAAGCTCGTGGTGGCCGACGAGCCGGTGTCGGCGCTGGACGTGTCCGTGCAGGCGTCGGTGCTCAACCTGATCACCGACCTGCAGCGGGACATGGGCTTCTCGTGCCTGTTCATCACCCATGACCTGTCGGTCGTGGAGTTCCTGGCCGACCGGATCGCGGTCATGTACCTGGGCAGGATCGTGGAGTCCGGGCCGACGGCCGACATCTTCGCCGGGCCGCGGCATCCGTACACGCAGGCCCTGCTGTCGGCGGCCCCGGTGGCCGACCCAGTCAAGCAGCGCGAGCGGCGCCGGATCGTGCTCGGCGGCGACGTGCCGAGCCCGCTGGACCCGCCGCCCGGCTGCCGCTTCCACACGCGGTGCCCGCTGGCGTACGACGAGTGCCGGGTCACCGAGCCGCTGCTGAACGATCCACGCGGCGGCGGTCACCCGGCCGCCTGCCACCTCGTCACCGCGGACCGCGTCCCCGACGCGGCCCTCCCCCGATAAGAGCGGCCCCCGCCCGAGACCCGGGCCGCCAACAGAAGGAGCGAGTTTGTTCACCACCAGGCCCGAGCTGAAGGGCGACTTCGGCATGGTCGCCAGCACGCACTGGCTGGCTTCGGCCACCGGGATGAGCGTGCTGGAGCGCGGCGGGAACGCGTTCGACGCGGCGGTGGCCGCGGGGTTCGTGCTGCAGGTCGCCGAGCCGCACCTGAACGGCCCCGGCGGCGAGGTGCCCATCCTGCTGTGGAGCGAGGACGAGCAGAAGGTGTCGGTCGTGTGCGGTCAGGGCGTGGCCCCCTCCGCGGCCACCATCGACCGCTTCACCGAGCTCGGCCTGGACGTCGTGCCCGGCACCGGGCTGCTCGCGGCGACCGTGCCCGGGGCGTTCGGCGGCTGGATGCTGATGCTGGAACGCTGGGGCACCTGGTCGCTGGCCGACGTGCTGGCGCCGGCGATCCACTACGCCGAGCACGGCGTGCCGGTGCTGGAGCGCGTCTCGGCCACGATCGGCTCGGTGCGGGAGCTGTTCACGCAGGACTGGCCCACGTCGGCGGCGACCTGGCTGCCCGGCGGGAACGTTCCCGAGCCGGGCTCCAAGCTGGCCAACCCCGTGCTGGCCGGCACCTACCGGCGGCTGGTCGCGGAGGCCGAGTCGGCGTCGGGCACCCGCGAGGGCCAGCTCGCCGCCGCCAGGAAGGCGTGGTACGAGGGCTTCGTCGCCGAGGCGATCGCCGACTTCAGCGCGAACACGGCCTGGCGCGACAGCTCCGGCGAGGTGCACGGCGGCCTGCTCACGGGCGACGACCTGGCCGGCTGGCAGGCGTCGGTCGAGGAGCCGCTGACCTTCGACTACCGTGGCCACACCGTGTGCAAGACCGGGCCGTGGGGGCAGGGGCCGACGTTCCTGCAGCAGCTCGCCCTGCTCGACGGCCTCGACCTGGACGGGATGGACTTCCTCGGCGCCGACTACGTGCACACGGTGACGGAGGCCGCCAAGCTGGCCTTCGCCGACCGCGAGGCATGGTACGGCGACACCGACGTGCCCATGTCCGACCTGCTGAGCCCGGCCTACAACGCCGAGCGGCGGCGGCTGATCGGCGCGCGGGCCAGCCTGGAGCTGCGGCCCGGCGCTCCCGGCGGGCGGGCGCCCAGGCTGCCCGTCTTCCCCGGCCCCGGCACGGCGAGCGACGCGCCCGGCCTGTCCGGCTCCCGTTCGGGCGTCGGCGAGCCGACGGTGGGCGGCTCCGCGCAGGGCGTCGGCGAGCCCACGGTCTCCCGCGACGGCACGGTCAAGGGCGACACGTGCCACGTGGACGTGGTGGACCGCTTCGGCAACATGGTCTCGGCCACCCCCAGCGGCGGCTGGCTGCAGAGCTCCCCCACCATCCCCGGGCTGGGCTTCTGCCTGGGCACCCGGGCGCAGATGTTCTGGCTCCAGGACGGTGTGGCGACCGCGCTGCGCCCCGGCGCGCGCCCGCGCACCACGCTGTCGCCGTCGTTCGCGCTCAGGGACGGCAAGCCGTGGCTGGCCTTCGGCACCCCCGGCGGTGACCAGCAGGACCAGTGGAGCCTGACCTTCTTCCTCTCGCTCGTGCACGGCGGGCTGAACCTTCAGGAGGCCATCGACGCCCCCATGTTCCACTCCGAGCACTTCCCCAGCTCGTTCTTCCCGCGCGGCTCCCGTCCCGGCGTCATGCACGTCGAGGACCGGCTCGGTGCGGGCGTCATCGCCGAGTTGCGACGGCGCGGGCACGAGGTCGAGGTGCAGGGCCCGTGGGCGCTGGGCCGGCTGAGCGCGGTCTCCCGTGAGGACGCCTTCCTCAAGGCCGCCGCCAACCCGCGTGGCGCCCAAGGCTACGCTGCCGGCCGATGACCGACCTGCTCTTCCTGGTCGGTGCCGGCCTGCTGGCCGGAGTGGTGAACGCGCTGGCGGGCGGCGGGACGCTCATCTCGTTCCCCGCCCTGCTGGCGATGGGGCATCCGGGCCTGACCGCGACCGTGACGAACGCGGTCGCGCTCTGGCCCGGCTATCTCGGGGGTGTGCTCGGCTACCGGGCCGAGTTGCGGGGGCAGCGGCGCAGGGCGACGTCGCTGTCGGTCACGGCGGTGCTGGGGGCGTGCGCGGGCAGCGCGCTGCTGCTGCTCACGCCCGGCAAGCTGTTCGAGTCGATGGTGCCGTGGCTGGTGGCCTTCGCCAGCCTCGCCCTGCTCGCGCAGCCGTGGCTGCGCAAGCTCATCGGGGGCGAGGCGGACAGCCCGCCCAGCCGCATGGTGTTCGCCGGGGTGTTCCTCGGCGGCTGTTACGGCGCCTACTTCAACGGCGGCATGGGCGTGGTGCTGCTGACCGTGCTCGGCATGTTCCTGCACGACACCCTGCATCGCGTGAACGCCGTGCGGGCCGTGCTCGCGCTGGTCATCAGCTCGGTCTCGGTCGTCGCGTTCTCCTTGTTCGGCCCCGTGGACTGGACGGCCGCCGCGGTGATCGCGCCGGCCAGCCTGGTCGGCGGGCTCCTCGGGACCCGCCTGGCCAGGCTCATGCCCGCCAAGGTGCTCAGGGGCGTGGTCGTCGCGTTCGGCCTGGGGGTGGCCGTGGCGCTGGCTCTGCACTGAGCCCGCCGACCCCGCGTCCCGTTCGTCAGGCCGCCGCCGTCAAGCCACGGTGGCCTCGATGAGGTCGTCCACCACCTCGGCGAGGTCGTTCGCCTTCGCGTACGCCCTCCGCTGCCGCATCGCGCCGGACCCCTTGCGCAGCAGCCGGTCGAGGCCCTCCTGGACGAACGTCAGGTCGCCGGCCTCGGCCAGCGCCGGACGTACGTGCTCCAGGAGGCGACCGGCCGCCACCGCCGCCGGCACGAGCGTGTTGTGCCGGACGTCGAGGCTGTCGCCCTGCAGCCCGTCGCGGGCGGCCCGCCAGTAGGCGGCCCGCAGCACCTCGGCGGGCACGGGCAGCCCCCGGTCGCCGCGCCGGACGGCGGCCAGCGCGGTGACGACCAGCGCCCGGATCAGCCCGATCAGGGTGAGGCTGTCGGCCACGTCGAGCGGCACGTCGGCCACCCTGATCTCCACCGTGGGCAGCCGCGGCGACGGGCGGGCGTCCCAGTAGACGGTCTTGGGGTCGAGCAACACGCCCGACGCCGTGAGCGTCCGCAGGGCCAGCTCGTACGCCGCGTACGACGGGAAGTAGGGCGGCGCGCCGGACACCGGCCAGCGACCCCAGCTCATCACCCTCCAGGAGGCGTAGCCGGTGTCGCGGCCGACGAAGAACGGCGAGTTGGCGGCCAGCGCGATCAGCGTCGGCAGCCAGGGTCGCAGGTGGTTTCCCACGTAGACGGCATGTTCGGGGTCGGGTACGTCCACGTGCACGTGCAGGGCGCAGATGCTGATCTCGTCCTGCAGCGCCCGGTAGAGCGTGCGGCCCTGATGGTAACGGTCGTCGTCGGTGAGCGGCGGCGGCATGACGTTGCCGAGGACGGGAATGCCGCTCGCGACGACGGCCAGGCCGCACGAGCGGGCGGCGCCGGCCACCTCCTTTCGCGCGGTACGCAGTTGTGAGCCGAGTTCGCTCAGGTCGGCGGAGGGCGGCGTGCGAGCCTCCACCTGGAACCGGGTGATTTCCTGCACCACGTCGAGTACATCCGTCGCCGCGGCCAGGACTTCGGCCGACCGGGGAGCGACGTGGCGAGTGCGGGGATCGACGATGAGGTACTCCTCTTCGATCCCGATGAGTGGAACCATGCCCACACCTCGCTGGGAGTCCAATCCTCCGTACGAGGTTGTGCCCGTACCATGCCGGGCGGAAAACCTTTTCAACAAACGGTTGTCAGCGGGTGAACTCCACCGGGCCGTAGCGGGCGTGCGCGGCCTGGGTGGACATCGCCCAGTAACGGTCTCCGTACGACCAGTGCCACCATTCGGTGGGGTAGTTGACCAGGCCGGCGGGCTCCAGGGCGGCGGCGAGGAGCTTGCGGTGGGCGCGGGCGTCGTCGGAGATGTTCGGGGCGGCGGTGTAGCAGGCGCCGGAGCTCTGCTCGGGGTTGTCGTTGAGCTGGGTGCCCATGTCGTACTCGGTGCCGTCGGGGGCGCACAGGGTCAGGTCCACGGCGGCTCCGGCGGTGTGCGGGGCCACCTCCACGGGGGAGACGTAGCGGCTGGCCGCCACGTACGACTCCGCGGGCGTCAGCCCGGTGAGCGTGGCGCGGTAGCCGTCGAAGATGCGGCGCTGGGTGGCGACGGGCCGGTATCCCTCGACGACGAGCAGGTGGTAGCCGCCGGGCAGCAGGCTCTCGGCGTGTTCGAGGCGCTGGAGCACGCCGGCGCGCAGGTGGGCGTACGCGCCTTCGTCGTCGGCCAGGCGTGGGTCGACGCGCAGCCGTCCGCGCACGTCCGCGAGCGGTTCGCCGCTCTCCTGCACGGGGATCGAGGTCACGCGGGGGTCCGAGATCAGCACGACGTCGTTCGGGGACTGCCACATGGGCAAGAATTCTCACACAGTGTCGGAGAAGACCTGCTCCCGGGCCTGTTCCAGGGCCGCCACGAGGGCGCCGCGCAGCACCGGGTTCCCGGCCACCCTGGTCGTGACCACGGTCGGGCGGCTCGGGCACACCCGGGCCACGGCCTCCTGCACCTTGGCCGCCAGGCGTTCGCCGCCGGCCCGGCCGATGTCGCCGCTGAGCACGATGAGGCCGGGGTCGAGCACGACGGTGACGGCCGCCGCGCCGAGTGCCAGCCGGGCCGCCACCGCGTCCAGGTAGCCCTCGTCGCCGCCGCGTACCAGGTCGGGCACGGTGTGGCCGGTCACGCCGTGTTCGTCGGCCAGGCCGCGCAGGGCGTCGTGGCCCACCAGTCGCTGGAACGAGCCGGTCTGCGGCCGGATGACGTCGGACGGCAGCGGCTCCCCCGGCACGGGCAGCCAGCCGATCTCGCCCGCGCCGCCGGTGATGCCCCGGTGCAGCCGGCCGCCCAGCATGACGCCGAGGCCCTGGCCGACGCCGGCCCAGATGACCACGAAGTCGTCGAACCCGACGGCCGCGCCGTGCCGGTGCTCGGCCAGCGCGACGAGGTTGACGTCGTTCTCGATGGTGACCGAGGCGCCGAGCGTCTCGCGCAGGCTGGCCAGCACGCCGACGTGCCAGGCGGGCAGGTCGACCGAGATGCGCACGTCGCCCGAGGCCGGATCGACCACGCCTCTGGTGCCGATGACGAACGCGCGCAACCGTGACAGGCTGACGTTCGCCGCGTCGCACGCGCGCTGCACGGCCGCGTGCACCGCCTTGACGGGGTCGCGGCCGTCGGAGGGATTGACGGTGATCTCGACCACTACCCTGCCTGTGATGTCCGCCACACCCACCGTGAGGCTGTCGGGCAGCACCTCCAGCCCGGCGACGTACGCGCTCGACGGAACCACGGCGTACAGGGCGGCGTGGGGCCCCCTGCCGCCCGCGCGCTCGCCCGCGACCTCCACGAGGCCCCGTTCCTCCAGGCGCGCGAGGAGCTGACCTGCGGTTACCTTGGAGAGCCCGGTTCGCTCACCGAGCTCGGCACGGGTGAGAGGACCGTCTCCGAGGAGCAGTTCGAGCGCCGCGCGGTCGTTCAACCGGCGCAGCAACCGGGGAGTTCCCGGGTCTCGGCTCATCGGATCACCCTTCTCGTCACGATCGGCTAACGAGCGTTTCTTTTAAGAAAGTTTCTTGTTAGTTTACCAGCATCGTTCGGATTTGACGATCAGCCTGGTGCCGACCGCAGGCCAGCACCCGGGAAGGGAGAACCCTGTGAGGATCGCGAAGATCACGGCCACGACGGTCACCACGGCCGCACTGGCCTTGGGCTTGGCCGCTTGTGGCTCCGGTGAGCAGCCCCCCACGTCCTCACCCAGCGCCGCCGCCTCAGGCCCCGCGTTCGCCGGCAAGACGCTGAGCGTCTGGCGGCTCGGAGACAGCAACCCGGCCGCGGCGACGTACATGGAGGAACTCAACGCCGAGTTCACCAAGCAGACCGGTGCGCAGGTCAAGCTGGAGTGGATCCCGTGGCCGCAGGTCGCGGACAAGTTCGCCGCCGCCGCGACCGGCACCGGCCCGGACGTGACCGAGATCGGCAACGACCAGGTCCCCATGTGGCAGAGCCAGGACGCCCTTGAGCCGATCACCGACATCGCCCGCGAGGGCGACCGGTCGCAGATCCCCCAGAACCTGTACGGCTACGAGACCGTGGACAACGAGATCTACGCCGTGCCGTGGGGCGCCGGCGCCCGCGCGGTCCTCTACCGCAAGGACTGGTTCGACGAGCTCAAGATCGAGATCCCCAAGACGTGGGACGACCTCGTCGCCGCGGCCAAGAAGATCCAGGCCGACAAGAAGGGCGTGGACGGCTTCGCCTTCAACGGCGGCTCCGACGCCAACCACCTGCTGGCGGCGTTCGCCTGGTCCGAGGGCGGCGAGTACGCCGTCAAGGAGGGCGACAAGTGGGTCGGCAAGCTCACCGAGCCCGGCTTCGCCGCGGGTTTCGCCACCTACACCGGCCTGGTCACCGACGGCCTGTCCAACAAGGCGAACCTGACGCACGACACCACGCACATCCGCACCCGCTTCGCCAACGACAAGGTCGCGATGTACCTCACCGCCGCCTGGGACCTGTCGGGCATCGAGGAGGACTCCAAGGGCAAGCTGAAGGGCGACAAGCTCGGCTTCTTCCCGCTGCCCGCCAAGACCGGCGGCACGGCGCCCTCCTTCTTCGGCGGCAACGACATCGCGCTGTGGGGCGGCACCCAGCAGGCCGACCTGGGCAAGGAGTACATCAAGCTGGCCACCGGCAAGACGTGGGCCGACCGCTACGCCAAGGAAGGCGGCCTGCTCCCGGTCTACCCCGACACGCTGACCGCGATGAACGAGGACCCGGCGCAGGGCCCCTTCGCCCAGGCGTTCGCCAAGGCCAAGGCCTTCCCGGCGGACCCCAACTGGTCTGAGGCCGACGCGACCAAGGCCGTGCTGCAGAACGCCGCGCGGGCCGTCATCGAGGGCAAGAAGGACGCCACCACCGCCCTCGCGGACGCCAACAAGGAACTCGAAGAGATCCTGAACCAGTAGCGATGGCGGACACGACAACGGTCGCCCGGGGCAGGGGCTCGTCCCCGCCCCCGGGTCACCGGCGCAACAAGAAGGGCCGTGCCGCGCGGTCGAGCGGGCTGCCGGCCTGGAGCGTCCCGTACGTGCTGCTCATCCCCGGCCTGGTGGTCATCGCGGGGCTGCTGCTGTACCCGATGTTCCAGCTCGGCGTCATGTCCTTCCAGAAGGTCGGCCTGGCCCAGATCCGCGGGAGCAGGCCCGCCGAGTGGGTGGGGCTGGAGAACTTCGAGAAGATCTTCAGCAACGACATCTTCTGGTCGGCCCTGCGCAACAGCGTGGCGTTCGCCTTCGTCGCCGTGAGCCTCACACTGGTCGTGGGCACCGCCGTCGGCGTGCTGCTGCACCGCCTGGGCAAGAAGATGTCGCTGTTCGTGGTCGTCGGCTGCATGCTGGCCTGGGCCGTGCCGCCCGTCGCGCAGGGCGTCATCTGGCGCTCGCTCTTCGACGCCGAGGCCGGCATCGTCAACTGGGCCCTGAACCTGCTGCCCGACTGGCTGGCCGCGCCGCCGGACGGACAGGAGAGCTGGAGCGGCACCCCCTGGCTGAACGACACCGTCCCCCTCTACGTCGCGCTGGTCGTGTGCGTGGTGTGGGCGGGCTTCCCGTTCATCGCGGTCTCGGTGCTGGCCGGGCTCAAGGGCGTCCCCAACGAGCTGTACGAGGCGGCCCGGGTGGACGGCTCCGGCCCCTGGCGCACGTTCACGAAGATCACCCTGCCGCTGCTGAAGCCCGTCTTCGCCGTCCTGACAATCCTGTCGATCATCTGGGACTTCAAGGTCTTCAGCCAGCTCTACGTGCTGATGAACGGCCCGACCAACCGCGAGGGCTTCAACCTGTCCATGTTCGCCGTGGCCGAGGCGTTCCGGCCCCCGCAGAAGCTGGGGTCGGGGGCGGCGATCTCGGTGGTGCTGACGATCATCCTGCTCGTCATCACCGTCGTGTACGTCCGGCAGATCGTGAAGCAGGAGGACATGTGACCCCGCTCGCCCGCAAGAGGCTCGGCAAGATCCTCCTGAACACGGCCGGGATCGTGGTCTTCGTCTACGCCGTCTTCCCCGTCTACTGGATGGTCGCCACCGGCTTCAAGGCCAACGACCAGATCTTCACCACCGAGTTCATCCCGTTCCCCACGCACTTCACCCTGGAGCACTTCGAGCGGGTGCTGACCGAGGGCGTGGCGAACAACTCCATCTGGCTCTACCTGCGCAACAGCGCGATCGTGGCGCTCGGCACCGTGTTCGTCGGCTCGGCCTTCGCGCTGCTGTCGGCCACCGCCATCGCCCGCTTCAGGTTCAAGGGACGCGGCACCTTCCTGGTCGTGCTGCTGATCGTGCAGATGTTGCCGGCGGAGGGCCTGCTCATCCCGCTGTACATCATGGTCAAGCGGGCCGGGCTGGGCGACCAGCTCCTCGGGCTGATCGTCACCCAGGTGGCGCTGACACTGCCGTTCGGCGTGTGGATGTTGCGCACGTTCGTCGCGGCGGTGCCCAAGTCGCTGGAGGAGGCCGCCTGGATCGACGGGGCCGGGCGCATGACGACCTTCTGGAAGGTGCTCTTCCCGCTGGTCGCGCCCGGACTGGTGGCGACGAGCATCTTCTCGTTCATCACCGCCTGGAACGACCTCATCTTCGCCCTGTACCTGATGTCGGGGTCGGAGGGGTACACGATGCCGGTCGCCCTGCAGTACTTCTTCGGGCAAAAGGGCGTCGACTGGGGCGCCATCATGGCCGGCTCGACGCTGATGACGATCCCGGTCGTGATCTTCTTCCTGCTGGTGCAACGCCGCATGGTCTCCGGCCTGGTCGCCGGTGCCGTGAAGGGCTGACACATCACGAATTTCCCGTACGGTGCCGCCGGTGCCGTACCCGACCTTGCCGGAAAACGGATGAGGAGCCATGAGTCAGAGTGATCGGGGGCTGCGCCGACTCGCGGCCGGCACGCTGCTCGTCGCCTTCCAGGGCACCACGGCGCCCGAATGGGTGCTGCGCGAGCTGGAGCACGGCCTCGGCGGCGTGACGCTCTTCGGCTTCAACGTGGCCGACCCCACCCAGGTGCTCGACCTGACCACCGCGCTGAGGGGAGCCGGTGAGCCCGTCATCTCGCTCGACGAGGAGGGCGGGGACGTGACGCGGCTGGCCTACCACGTCGGCAGCCCCTACCCGGGGAACGCGGCGCTGGGAGCCGTGGACGACGTGGAGCTGA
Source organism: Nonomuraea sp. MG754425 (assembly GCF_021699195.1). GTDB lineage: Bacteria > Actinomycetota > Actinomycetes > Streptosporangiales > Streptosporangiaceae > Nonomuraea. The sequence continues at coordinate 15,474 of NZ_SSXE01000096.1, forward strand.
CCCGCCGCGTCTACCGGGCCATCGGCTCCGAACTGGCCGCCTGCGGCATCAACCTGGACATGGCGCCGAGCGCCGACGTCAACACCGAGGCCGACAACCCGGTCATCGGCACCAGGTCGTTCGGCACCGGGCCGGAACTGGTCGCCCGGCACACGGTCGCCGCCGTGCAGGGCCTCCAGTCGGTGAACGTGGCCGCCTGCGTCAAGCACTTCCCCGGCCACGGCGCCACCCGGGTGGACTCGCACCTGGCCGTACCGGTCGTGGACGTCGGCCTGGACGTGCTGCGCGAGCGCGAGCTCGTGCCCTTCCGCGCGGCCATCGGCGCGGGGGCCAGGTCGGTGATGACCGCGCACGTGGCGGTGCCGGTGGTGACGGGCGAGACGCCCGCCACGCTGTCCGGCGCCGCGCTGACCGGGCTCCTCAGGGGCGAGCTCGGTTACGACGGCGTGGTCGTCACCGACGCCCTCGACATGCACGCGATCACCAAGAGCGTGGGCCTGGCCGGGGGCGCCGTGCTCACCCTCGCGGCCGGCTCCGACCTGCTCTGCCTCGGCCCGCTGCCCACCTACGACGACGTCCAGGCGATCATCGCCGAGATCGTCTCGGCGGTGCGCGAGGGCCGGCTGGCCGAGGCCAGGCTGGAGGAGGCGGCGGCGCGGGTGGCGGCGCTGCGCTCCTGGGCCGCCGCGCCACGGCGGATCGCGGCCGAGCAGAACGTGGTCGGCCTGCACGCCGCCCGCCGGGCCGTCCGCCTGACCGGCTCCGCCACGCCGCTCGTCGAACCCCTGGTGATCGAGGTGGACACCCCGCCGACGATCGCCGTGGGCGACGTGCCGTGGGGGGTGGGCCCCTGGCTGCCGGACGCCGAGATCGTCCGCGTCAAGCCGGCCGCCGCCGACGCCCCCGCCCTGCTGGCCAAGGCCGCCGGACGGTCGCTGGTCGTGGTGGTCAAGGACGCGCACCGCCACCACGAGAGCCAGGAGCTGGTCTCCGCGCTCGTGGCGGCCCGCCCGGACACGACCGTCATCGAGATGGGGCTCCCGGTGTGGCGGCCCGCCAGCGCCGCCTACATCGCCACGTACGGGGCCGCCAGGGCCAACGCCCAGGCCGCCGTCGAACTCCTCACCGCCTAGCCCGGAGCAGCCGGGGATCAGGGGGTCAGCAGTTCCTCCCGGGCCTGGTCCAGCGCGGCCAGCACGGCCCCCCGCAACACCGGGTTCCCGTCGGTCACGGTGGTGGTGACGACCTGGGGCCGCACCGGGCAGATCCGGGCCACCGCCTCCTCCACCCGGGAGGCCAGCGCCGCCCCACCGGCGTAGCCCACCTCACCGGCCAGCACCACCAGCCCGGGGTCGAGGATCACGCACACCGCCGCCACCCCCAGGGCCAGCCGCTGCGCGATCTCGTCCAGCAGCGGCTCGCCCTCGGCCCCGGCCGCCACCGCGACCTTGACGCACTCGGTCGCGCTCCCGGCGGCGAAGCCGTAGCCCTTCGCCAGTTCGGTCACCGCCTCGGCGCTGACCAGCGACTGCAGCCCGCCGGCCAGCGACGGCAGCCGCCCCGGCAGCGTACGGATGTCCTCGGGCAGCGGCACGCCGGGCACCGGCAGGTAGCCGATCTCCCCCGCGCTGCCCGAGCGGCCACGGTGCAGCTTGCCGCCGAGCGTGATGGCCAGGCCCAGACCCCGGCTGGCCCACAGCAGCACGAAGTCGTCGATGCCCTGGGCCGCGCCGTCCACCCGTTCGGCGATGGCGGCGAGGTTGACGTCGTTCTCGATCGTCACCCGCCGCCGCAGGTCGCCCGCCAGCGCCTCGTGTACGCCCTCGTGCCAGCCCGGCAGGTCGAAGGAGAAGCGGATGTCGCCGCTGCGCGGATCGACCACGCCGGGCGTGCCGATCACCACGCCGCGCAGCTTGGAGATGCTCACCTTGGCGCTGCGGCACGCCTTGACGATCGCCCCGTGCACCACCGAGACGGGATCGTCGTGGCCGTGCGGATCGACCGTGATCTCGGCGATGGTGTTGCCGTGGATGTCGGCGACGGCCGTGGAGATGAGCTCGGGCCCGACCTCCAGGCCGGCGACGTAGGCGCTGGAGGCGATCACCGAGTAGAGCGCCGCGTTGGGACCGCGCCCGCCCGCCTGGGCGCCGACCACCTCGACCAGCCCGCGTTCCTCCAGCCTGGCCAGCGTCTGCGAAGCCGTGACCTTGGACAGACCGGTCAGGTTGCCGATCTGCCCGCGCGTCATGGGGCCGGTCGCCAGCAACAGCTCCAGGGCGGCCCGATCATTGATCTCCCTGAGCAATCTGGGCACACCAGGGCGTCGCTCCACGCTGAATCCCACCGTCAAATCGAAAAGGTTGTTGGAAGTTTAGCGCTCACTCTCCCGGCTGGTGTGAACGCCGGTTTCGACCCCCATGGCGCGCCCGCCGGAATCGGATCTCGTGCCCGTTCTGAGGACCTTGCGCCTAACCAGTCTTGACCAGGAGGGATAATCGAGAACATGCGCCTATCCGCTCGTGTCGACTACGCCCTCCGTGCCGCCGCTGAACTGGCCGCGGCCGGCACAGGCCCGACTACCGTGGGCGAGCTCGCCAAGGAGCAGGACATGCCGCCCAAATACCTCGAGAACATCCTGCTGCAGATGCGCCGCGCCGGGCTCGTCCGTGGGCAGCGGGGCCCCGAGGGCGGCTACGTGCTGGCCAGGCCCGCCGCCGACATCTCGCTGGCCGACGTGATCCGGGCCGTCGACGGCCCGCTGGCCAACGTGCGCGGCGAGCGGCCCGAGCACGTCGGCTACCGGGGGCCGGCCGAGTCGCTGCAGCAGGTGTGGATCGCGTTGCGGGCCACCGAACGCTCGATCCTGGAGGAGGTCACGCTGGAGCAGGTCGCCGCCGGGTCGCTGCCCGAGCGCATCCGCCAGCTCGCCTCCGACCCCGCCGCCTGGGACTGACGCCCCGGCCGGCGCGAGCCCCAGCCACCCGCTCACCGGCGCGCCGAACGCGAGCCCCCAGCCACCCCCATCTCCGGCGCCCGCTTCAACGGGCACCTCAGCCGCGCCGGAAAACCCCTCGTAAACTGGGGAAATGCCCGAAGGAGACGCCGTCTACCGGACGGCCGCGCGACTGCGGGGCGCGCTCGACGGTCGTGCCCTGACCCGGTCCGACTTCCGGGTGCCCAGGCACGCGACGGCCGATCTGCGCGGCCGGACGGTGCTCGGCACGCAGTCGCGCGGCAAGCACCTGCTCACCCGGATCGAGGGCGACCTCACCGTCCACACCCATCTGCGGATGGACGGGAGCTGGCAGATCTCGGAGACCGGCCGCCGGATCCCGCCCGGCGACCAGGTCAGGCTGGTGCTGGCCAACGCGCGCTGGCAGGCGGTGGGCGTGAAGCTCGGGATGGTCGATCTCGTCGGGACGGCCGACGAGGCGCGCCTGGTGGGCCACCTGGGGCCGGACCTGCTCGGCGCGGACTGGGACCCGGACGAGGCCGTGCGAAGACTACGAGGGTCGCCCGGCAGGACCATCGGGGAGGCGCTGCTCGATCAGCGCAACCTGGCGGGGATCGGCACGATCTATCGCGCCGAGACCCTTTTCCTGCGCGGACTCTGGCCGTGGAAGAAGGTCGGGGAGATCGAGGATCTCTACGGGCTCGTGTCACTGGCCCAGCGGCTGCTGGACGCCAACAAGGCGCATGCGGGCACGGTGACCACAGGTGATCGCCGCCCAGGGAATCAGACCTGGGTCTACGGCAGGGCAGGGAGGCCCTGTCGCCGATGCGGCACCCGCATCAGCCGAGGGGAGATGGGGGCGCGGCCACAGGAACGACTGATCCTGTGGTGTGCCGGCTGCCAGCCGCGTTAGGCAGCCACCATGTCCTTGACTTCGGGGAACACGGAGTCGGAGATCCCTCCGGGAACCGTCTCGGAAAGAGGCAGCCGCTCGTGCTCGGACATGTCCGCAAGCACAGGGGTCGCCTGCAGCTCTGCCAGCGCGAACTGATCGGACACCTCACGCAACACCTGCGAAAGCGGCACCCCGAGTGCGCCGCAGATCGACGCGAGCAGCTCGGACGAGGCCTCCTTCTGACCGCGCTCCACCTCGGACAAGTAGCCGAGCGAAACCCGGGCGAGCGTGGACACCTCGCGCAGCGTGCGCCCTTGCCGCACCCGCAACCGCCTCAGCACATCGCCGAGCAGCTGACGCAGCAGAATCATCTGTCGCTCCCTCCCCGGCGCGGATGTCTTCACCACGCCTCGCGCGATCGGATCGTGCCGCACATTGTTGTTCTTGGCTTCGTACATACTCCTCGCCGTCATCACTGGGCGTCGCCGCCGCTGGACCGCCGCTCGTGCCTCGTTGCGCGACTCATCAGGCCCGCCTGCCGGGCGCTCGGTGCTTGCAGTTGGCTCACGGACCTCACTCACAGCTCCACCGTACCCGTATCCACCGACACCGCGTCAGACCGCGCATCGCATGTTCGCTCGCGACGTAACACGGTAATCACCCGGAATGTTCCCCTATGTTCGCCTTCAGCACACCTGACAGTAGATCGACTGCCTCGTCCACCGTCTCTACCCTGATACGTTCGCGCGACCCGTCAAGTCTCAACTCCCGAGACCAAATCTGCCCGCCAGGCCCGGAAACCGCCACGTGCACGGTGCCCACCGGCTTGCCGTCCTGCGGCTCCGGCCCCGCCACCCCGGTCACGGCCAGCCCGTACGTGGCCCCGCACAGCCGGGCCACCCCCGCCGCCATCCCGGCCGCCACCTCGGCGTGCACGGCGCCCTCACGCTCCAGCAACTCCCGCGGCACCCCCAGCAGGTCCCGCTTGAGATCGGTGGCGTAGGAGATCACCCCGCCCCGGAACGCCCTGGACGACCCGGACACCGAAGTGAACGCGGCCCCGATGAGCCCGCCGGTGATCGACTCGGCCACGGCCACCGTCGCCCCCTGGCCCACCAGCATCGTCAGCACGCCCGCCACGTCGGCCATGTCGGCCATCCGCTCACTCCCCCCGCGCCTGCCTGGCGACCTGACGCAGCTTGACAGCCCGCAAAAGGTAGTCGGCGCCGGTGCCCACGGTGACCACGACCGTCACGCCCATCACCAGCCACCGGACGGGGTCGGGCACGAAGGGCAGCAGGTAGAGGACGATGGCGGTGATCTGCAGCGCGGTCTTGACCTTGCCGCCGTAGCTGGCCGGGATGACCGCGTGCCGCAGCAGCGCCAGCCTGAGCACCGTGATGCCCAGCTCCCTGCCGAGGATCACGATCGTGACCCACCAGGGAAGCTGGCCGAGGACCGACAGGGACACGAGCGCCGCGCCGGTCAGCGCCTTGTCGGCGATCGGGTCGGCGATCTTGCCGAAGTCGGTGATGAGGCCGTAGCGCCTGGCCAGTTCCCCGTCGAGGTGGTCGGTGATCGAGGCCACCGCGAAGACCCCGAGCGCGGCCACCCGCCAGCCCGTGCCCGGCAGGAAGAGGCAGAAGACGAAGAAGGGGACGAGCACCAACCGGAGGACCGTGAGGACGTTGGCGATGTTCCACGGGCTTACCACGCGGCGCTCGTCCCTTGTCATGGACCGCCGGCCTTGATGCGCGCGATCAGGTCAACCCCCTCGGCGTCGACCACGTGCGCGCGGACGATCTGGCCCTTGACCAGGCCGATGCCCTGCACGGTGACCGAGCCGTCCACCTCGGGCCCCTGGTGCGCCGCACGGCCCTCGTAACCGCCGTCGCCCAGGTCGTCGTCGATCAGGACGTCGACCTCGGTGCCGATGCGCTCCTCCGCGCGCTGGGCGGTCAGCTCCTCGGCCAGTTCATTGAGCACCCGCACGCGCTCGTCGACGACCTCCTGAGCCAGCTTGCCGGGCAGCCCGGCGGCCTCGGTGCCGTCTTCGTCGGAGTAGCCGAACACGCCGACCACGTCGAGCCTGGCCTCCTCCAGGAACCCGACCAGGTCGGCGAACTCCTCCTCCGTCTCGCCGGGGAAGCCCACGATGAAGTTGGAGCGCACGCCCGCCTCGGGGGCACGCTCGCGGACGGTCCGCAGCAGCCCGAGGAAGCGCTCGGGGTCGCCGAAGCGGCGCATCCGGCGCAGCACCGTGCCGCTGGCGTGCTGGAAGGACAGGTCGAAGTAGGGTGCGACGCCCTCGGTGCCGGTGATCACGTCGATCAGGCCGGGACGCAGCTCGGCGGGCTGCAGGTAGCTGACGCGCACCCGCTCGATGCCCTCGATGGCCGCCAGTTGCGGCAGCAGCTTCTCCAGCGCCCTGAGATCGCCCAGATCCTTGCCGTAGGACGTGGAGTTCTCGCTCACCAGGACGAGCTCGCGCACGCCCCGGTGGGCCAGCCAGTCGGCCTCGGCGAGCAGTTCGTCGGGCCGGCGGGAGACGTAGGAGCCGCGGAAGGCCGGGATGGCGCAGAACGTGCAGCGCCGGTCGCAGCCGGAGGCCAGCTTGAGCGAGGCCACCGGGCTCTCGTCGAGCCGTTTGCGCAGCACCCGCGGCCCGCTGGCGGGCGCCAGGCCCGCCGGCAGGTCGCCGTGGCCCGGAATGCTGGCCTTGGGGGCGCTGGCACGATCCACCGGCGAGATGGGTAGCAGGGTACGGCGGTCGCGTGGCGTGTGCGGCTTGAGCGGCCGCTCCGCCAGCACGTCGTCGAGGCGCTCACCGATCTCGGTGTAGTCGTCGAAGGAGATGACCGCGCTGGCCTCCGGCAGAGCTTCGGCGAGCTCGTTGCCGTAGCGCTCGGCCATGCAGCCCGCCACCACCACCTTCGCGCCGGAGTCTGCGGCGGCCAGGAGCGTGTCGATGGAGTCTTTCTTGGCCGAGTCAATGAAGCCACACGTGTTGACGACGACGACATCGGGGTCGTCGTCGCCGAGCTGCCAGCCGGCAGCCTCGAGTCGCGCGGCCAGCTCCTCGGAGTCGACCTCGTTACGTGCGCAGCCCAGAGTGATCAGCGATGCGGTTCGGCGGGATGACATGGTGAACCCTACGGTATCGGGAGTTGGCCACCACCCGATGCACGGGTTCCCTCACGTGGTCACCGTGACTGCGGTTTGGGCGGCCCGAACGAGCGCCGCACGATGCCGGCGCTCTCGTCCAGTCCCTTCACCTTCTTGCCGTTGACGTGCACCGTCACCGCCGCGGCGTCGGCCAGCAACATGTTGACCTTGTCCGGCGCACGCCACGTGGACGTCCGGCCGGCCTTGAACGTCCCGGCGAAGAGCTTGTGCCCGTCGGCGTCGTGCAGGCTCACGTACGACGACCGCTTGGCCTTGATACGCACCGTGACCGTGTTCTTGGCGTCGGCCTTGGCCGGCTTCGCGCCGGGCGACTCGGTGATGGGCGTGTTCGGCGGGACGCTGGGCCGCGCCGAGGCCACCCGCACGTCCCCCGCCGTGCGCACCTGGTCGCCGGACCCGCCGACGACTCGCATCATGCCGAAGACCACCACGATCGCCAGCGCCACACCGAGCGCCATCGTCCAGTTGGGCCCCCGGCGCTCCGGCAGGTTGATCTTGCGGTCGGCCTGGAAGACGGCCGAGGCCGGCATGGGCTGCGGGGCCCCGCCGTGTTGCTGGTCGTAGAGATGGACGGTGGCCTCCGGATCGAGACCCACCGCCTTGGCCACGGCTCTGACGTGCCCGCGCGCGTAGAACGCGCCGCCGCACTGGCCGTAGTCGTCCTGTTCGAGGCCATGGATCATCGCCTCGCGAATCCTCGTGGCCGCGCTCACCTGCGCGACCGTCAGCCCGGCCGCCTGTCTGGCCGCCCGCAGCATGGCCCCGATGCTCTGCTCTTGCACAGCGAATCGCCCCCCACCACACCGGCTACTCTTCGTGGTGGTTCACATTCAATCAGTTATCATCTTGCAAGCATGCATTGGGGTCATTCGCCACGCAGGTCGGCCAGCAAACCAGGCAGATCGTCGGGCTTGACGAGCACCTCGCGGGCCTTGGAGCCCTCGCTCGGGCCCACCACGTCGCGGCTCTCCAGCAGGTCCATCAACCGTCCCGCCTTGGCGAACCCGACCCGCAGCTTGCGCTGCAACATCGAGGTCGAGCCGAACTGCGTGGTCACGATCAGCTCGGCCGCCTGGATCAGCAGGTCGAGGTCGTCGCCGATGTCCTCGTCGATCTCCCGCTTGACCGGCGCCGCCGAGACGTCCTCGCGGTACTCGACCTGCATCTGCTCCTTGCAGTGCAGGACGATCTCGGCGATCTCCTTCTCCGAGACGAACGCGTTCTGGATCCGGATCGGCTTGCTCGCCCCCATGGGCAGGAACAACGCGTCACCCTGCCCGACCAGCTTGTCGGCCCCCGGCTGGTCCAGGATGACCCGCGAGTCGGTCAGCGAGGAGACGGCGAAGGCGAGCCTGGACGGCACGTTCGCCTTGATCAGGCCGGTGACCACGTCCACCGACGGCCGCTGCGTGGCGATCACCAGATGGATGCCCGCCGCACGGGCGAGCTGGGTGATCCGCACGACCGAATCCTCGACGTCACGCGGGGCCACCATCATCAGGTCGGCCAGCTCGTCCACGATCACCAGCAGGTACGGATACGGCTGGTAGACCCGCTCACTGCCCGGCGGCGGCTGCAACTTGCCCGCCCGCACCGCCTTGTTGAACTCGTCCACATGCCGGAACCCCGACGCCGCCAGGTCGTCGTAGCGCCGGTCCATCTCCCCCACGACCCATTCGAGGGCCTCGGCGGCCTTCTTCGGGCTCGTGATGATCGGAGTGATCAGGTGGGGGATGCCCTCGTACACGCTCAGCTCGACCCGCTTGGGATCCACCAGCACCATGCGCACCTCGTCGGGGGTGGCCCGCATCAGGATGCTGGTGATCAACCCGTTGACACACACCGACTTACCCGCACCCGTGGCGCCGGCGATGAGCAGGTGAGGCATCTTGGCGAGGTTCGCGACGATGGTGCGGCCCTCGACGTCCTTGCCGAGACCGACGATCATCGGATGGTGGTCGGCCTGCGCCACCTGGGAACGCAGCACGTCTCCGAGCGCGACCAGATCCTTGTCCGCGTTCGGGATCTCCACCCCGATCGCCGACTTGCCCGGAATCGGCGACAAAATCCGCACATCAGCCGACTTGACGGCATAGGCGATGTTCTTGGTGAGCGCGGTGACCTTCTCCACCTTCACCGCCGGCCCGAGCTCGATCTCGTAACGGGTCACCGTCGGACCCCGCGTGAAACCGATGACCTGCGCGTCGATGGTGAACTGCTCCAGCACGCTGGTCAGCGCGTTCACCACGGTCGTGTTGGCCTTGGTCTGCGGCTTGGGCGCGCTGCCCTGCTTGAGGTACTGCAGGTCGGGCAGGCTGTAGGGGCCCGCCTGCGGCGACAGCACGAGCTGCTCGACCTTGCGCGGCGCGGGCGTCGGCTGCGGCGGCTCAGGGCGCCTCTCAGCCTCGGCGGCGGGCGTCTCCTCCTCGTCCGTCAGCCCGGGGACGATCTCCGGCGAGTGGTCGGCCTTCTTGTCCTTCTCCGCCAGCACGGGAGAGTCGTACGGCTTGACGCCCTCGCCGCCCTCGCCGTCGCCCGTCTTCTTGGCCCTGACCCGCTTCCTGGCGGACGGCTTCGGCCCGCCCTCGGCGTCGGCCTGCCGCTCGAACAGCAGGTGCTTGAGCTCGTTCAGCCGCTCGGGGATCCGGTGCACGGGCGTGGCGGTGATCACCAGCACCCCGAACCCGGACAGGAGCAGCAGCAGCGGGATCGTCACCCAGGGCGGCAGGATGCTCATCGGGGGCGCGGACACGATGAACCCGACCATGCCGCCGGCCTGGGTGATCTTGTCCATGCCCTGGCCCTCGCCGGCCGGGTAGGGCGTGCCGTTGGCGACGTGGATGACGCCGAGCGCACCGACCATCAGCGCGGCCCAGCCGATCACCATGCGCCCGGTGTCGGCGTTCTGGTCGGGGTGGCGCAGGTAACGCCAGGCCAGCAGCCCGAACAGCAGCGGCAGCGCCCAGGCCAGCGAGCCGAACACGCCGCGCACGGCGGCGTTGACCACACCGGCCACCGCCCCGTCGGAGTCGCGCCAGGTCATGGCGGCCAGCACGATCGCGCCGGCCAGCACCGTCAGGCCCACGCCGTCGCGGCGGTGGGAGGGATCGAGCTCCCGGGCGTTCTTGCCCAGAGCTCGCGCCGCGCTGCCGATGCCGTTGGCGAACAACATCCACAGCCCGACAATCAGCCTGCCGATCATGGTGAAGACCCAGCTGATCGGATCCTGGTGGGTCATCGGGGGTTTGCGGCCGGAGGCGGTCGCCTTGGCCTTGGGCCGTCCCGCCGACGTGCCCCCGCGCTTGGCGGGGGACGAGCGAGACGAGGTCGACCGCTTCGCCGGCCCCTTCGATGCACTTTTCGGCGTACGGGTGGCCATGATGCCAAAGGTACGACGGAGACACCGGGGTACGCGCGGAGGCTCGCCGGTGTCCTGACAGGTGGACACCTGAAAGGTGACGCGACCGAAAGGTGACGCGATGTTCACCCCGCGTCCGACCGGGGGCCGAGTTCCCCTCCATCGGCCGTTCGTATATCTGACCCATGCCACTGCCGAACCTCCGGGACGTCGCGGCGGAGACCGCGCTGCGCCCCGGTGTGCTCTACCGTTCCGCGCAGCCGCACACGCTCACCCCGCAGGACGCCGAACTGGTGGCGGGGCTGCGGCTCATCGCGGACCTGCGCGGCGACGACGAGCGGGTGGCGGGCGACTGGGCGGCCGTGCTGGGCGGCGCGGTCCGGCACGCGCCCCTGGGAGCCGGCTCGACGCTCTCGCCCGCCCACCTCCGCGAGTCACCCGCCGACCTGGACCTGGGCGACATGTACGTGGCGCTCCTGCGCCACCGGGCGACCTGGTTCGCGGGGGTGATCGCGGAGATCGCCGACCACCTGCCCGCGCTCGTCCACTGCGCCGCGGGCAAGGACCGCACGGGCATCGTGGTGGCGCTCATCCTCGACCTGCTGGGCGTGGACCACGAGGCCATCGTGCGCGACTACGCGCTGACCGCCAAGGAGTTGCCCGAGGTGCTGGTCACGCTCGCGCTGCCCGCCGGCACCCCGGCCGCGCTGCTGGACGCCCCGGAGAGCGCGATCCGCACGTTGCTCGCGGCGGTGGCCGGGCACGGCGGCGCGGAACGGCTCCTGCTGGCCAACGGCCTGACCCGCGGGCACGCGGACCGGCTGCGCGCCGCCCTCCTCCCCTGACCACCCGGACGCCGCCCCCACACGCTCACCCTCCCGGACGGGCCGCCGGGACGGCCTCGAACGCGGCCCGCATGGCCCCCACCCGGTCGGCCAGGTCCTTGACCGCCTCACGCAGCCCCTCGTCACCCGCGGTGTCCTCCGACAGCCCGGCCAGCCGCGACTCGACCGCCCCCAGCCGCGCCGCGAACCCGGCCATGGCCTCGTCGTCCCGGGTGAACTGGGCGAGCCGCGCCCGCTGCTCCAACAGCACGGCGCTCTTCCTGAACAACTCCATGAACACCGACACCTTCGAGCGCAGCACCCACGGGTCGAAGGGCTTGCTGAGATAGTCGACCGCGCCCGCCGCGTAGCCGCGGAAGTCCGCACCCGGCCCGGAGCCCGGCCCAGGGTTCGGCGCTGCGCCGGTCAGGAAGATGATCGGCATGTCTCGGGCCTGGTCGAGCCGCTTGATGTGGGTGGCGGTCGCGAAACCGTCCATGCCGGGCATCAGCACGTCGAGCAGGACGACCGCGAAGTCATGCCGCGACATCAGCTTCAGCGCCTCGGGGCCCGAGCGCGCCTTCAGCAGCACCTGCTGGAGCGGGCGCAGCACGGCCTCCAGCGCGACCAGGCTCTCCTCGTTGTCGTCCACCAGCAGGATCTTGACCTGGCGGTTCATCCCTCTCCCTCCCGCTCACCCATGGCCGGCCGCCGGCAGCGGGCGGAACTCACGCCATGGAACGGTCCAGCGCGATATGGTGAGCGCGACTGCGTGACCATGGCGGCCTTCTTCACAACTGGAGGTATCAACGCCAGCAGTCTGCCACCCTGAGAGTGACCGAACTGCCACATCGAGTGATGTTCTAGGACGCAGAGTGGACACGACCCGGGTGTCGAGCACGGCCTTCGACGGCACTCCCCACGCGCCGGCGCACGCGCGCAAGTTCGTCCGCCAGGTGCTCGGCGAATGGCGCCTGAGCCATCTCGCCGAGGACGCCGTACTGCTGACCAGCGAACTCGTCACGAACGCCGTCGTGCACGCGGGCACCGGCGTCGAGCTGACCTGCCGCCTGGACGCCGACGCCAGCCCGCCGAAACTCGAGATCGAGGTCGACGACCAGCTTCCCGGCCGCACCGTCCCGACGGGCCCGCCGCCGCCCGACGACGGCGAGCCGGCCACCTCGGGCCGGGGGCTGGCGCTCGCCGGGATGCTGGCCGACGCGTGGGGCGTCACCTACACCCGGACCGCCAAACGTGTGTGGGTGCGCATGGAGCTGGGCGAGGGCTGCGACCCGCAGGAGCCCGCGCACGGCCCCTCCCTGGCCCCGGGGCCGGTCGCGCCGCCCCTGGAGACCCTGCACGTCGGCGTGGTGATCAGCGACCTCGACGGGGTGGTCGAGTCGTGGAACCCCGAGGCGGAGCGGCTGCTCGGCTGGGAGGCGGAGCAGACCGTCGGCCGGTCGCTGAAGGACCTGGTGGCCTGGCGCGGGCACGGCCCGTACGCGCTGTCGCTGACCGACACGCTCAGCCTGGGCCGCTGGCGGGGCGAGGCCCGCATGCGGCACCGCGACGGAGACCTCGTCCCCGTCTACGTCTCCCAGCTCCGCGCCCGCGGGCACGCCGGCGAGCGCAGGTCGATCTGGATGATCGTCTCCAGCGACCACCGTTACGTGCTGACGCCTCCGTCCGCGCCGCTGCGCAGGGAGGCGGGCCGGCGCATCAAGGACCTGCTCGACCGGGACATGCCGTTCGCCGACCTGCTGCGGACGATCGCGCAGATCACCCAGGTCTCCAGCGGCGGCGACGCCGCGTACGTGCTGCTCGGGGCGGAGGGCGGCAACCGGTTCGGCGTGGCCGCCGGGGTGGGCGCGACGGCGGGGCTGGTGGGCGTGCTGGCCACCGGCGTGTTCGGCGCCGACCGCGGCACGCCGACGCTGATCGACGACCTGCTCGCCGCGGACGTCGAGCTGGCCCAGCAGCTCCGGGCCAGGTCGCTGGCGTGCGCGCCGCTGCTCGTGGCGGGCGAGGTGATCGGCTATCTCGTCGTCACCGACTCCCGGCCGGGCCGCTTCGAGCAGGAGCTGACGGTCAGCCTCCAGCACATCGCCGGCCAGGTGGCGGTGAGCGTGCACCGCCAGCGGCTGGCCGAGCAGGACCGTGCGCACCGGGGGCGGCTGTCGTTCCTGGCCGAGGCGGGCGAACTACTCGCGGGCGTGCACGACGAGGAGCTGATCGCGGCGCTGACCGCGCAGCTCGTGGTGCCCAAGATCGCCACCTGGGCGGCGGTCTACCTGACCGACCTGGCCGGCATGACCAGGCTCGCCCACGTCTGGCACAGCGAGGAGAGCCACAACGCCGAGCTGCGCAAGTCGCTGCCCGCCATCCCCCGCACCGCGCTGACCGAGGTGAGCTGGCCGGTCGGCCCGGAGAACGTGCTGGCCTTCCCCCTGCTCACGCAGGGCAGGTCGCACGGCGCGCTGGTGATCGGCCGCGCCGAGCCGACGCTGCCGCTGGAGCTGGCCGACCTGCTCGCCGACCTGTGCCGCCTGGTGGCGCTCAACCTGCACACGGCCATGCTGTACGCCCGCCAGGCCACCACCTCACGGGTGCTCCAGCGCAGCCTGCTGCCCATGCGCGCGGCGCCCATGCCGGGCCTGGAGTCGGCGGTGGTCTACGAGCCGGCCGATGAGGGCGCCGACGTCGGGGGCGACTTCTACGACCTGTTCACGGTGGCCGACCACTGGTGCTTCGCGCTCGGCGACGTGTGCGGCAGCGGCCCCGAGGCGGCTGCCGTCACGGGCCTGGCCCGGCACGCCGTACGCCTGCTGGCCAAGGAGCACTACACGGTCGCCGACATCTTCGACCGGCTCAACCACGCGCTGCTGGAGGAGGGCGAGGAAGGCAGGTTCCTCAGCCTGCTGTGCGGGGAGCTGACCCCGCTGCCGCAGGGCGGCGCACTGTGCACGATCGCCTCGGCCGGCCACCCGCCGCCCCTGCTGCTGCGGCCCGACGGCGAGGTACGGCCCGTGGCCACGCCGCAACTCCTGCTCGGCATCGAGTCCGGCGCCAGGTTCTACGTGGAGTCGTTCGAACTGGCGCCGGAGGAGGTGCTGCTGTGCGTCACCGACGGCGTGACCGAGCGGCGCAACGGCGGCCGGCTGCTGGACGACGGCGACGGCCTGTCGAAACTGCTGTCCGGCTGCACCGGGCTGAGCGCCCACGCGGTGGCCGAACGGGTGCGGCACGCGGTCGAGACGTTCGCCGCCGAACCCTCGCAGGACGACATGGCCCTGCTGGTGATCAAGGCTTCGGCGGCGCTGCGTCAGATGAAGCGGTAGGTCGTCGTGGACGTGCGGCGCTCGCCCGGGCGCAGCACCGTGGACGGGAACTGCGGCTGGTTCGGGGAGTCGGGGTAGTGCTGCGTCTCCAGGCACAACCCCGCGAACGGCCCGAACGGCGTCGCGACCCCGTCCAGCATGCCGCCGGCGTAGAACTGCACGCCCGGTTCGGTGGTCGTGACCTCCATGGTGAGGTCGCCGGCCGTCACCTTGACGCCGCCGTCGCCGTCGAGGACGAAGCAGTGGTCGTAGGCGCCGTCGTACCGCTCGCCCACGGGGTGCGGCTCGGTGAAGTCGAACGGGGTGCCCTTGACCGGCGCCGCCTCGCCGGTGGGGATCTTGTCGCCGTCCACCGGCAGGTAGTGCTCGGACGCCATCTGGACGACGTGGTCGAGCACGTCGCCGCCGCCCTTGAGGTTGAAGTAGGCGTGGTTGGTCAGGTTGACCACGGTGGGCGCGTCGGTCTCGACGGCGTAGTCGATGCGCAGGGCGTCGTCGGCCAGCGTGTACGTCACCGAGGCGGTCAGCGTGCCGGGGAAGCCCTGGTCGCCGTCGGGGCTGGTGAGCGTCAGGGTGACCGACGAGCCGGTGCGCTCGGTGATCGTCCACACCCGGCTGTCGAAGCCCTCGGTGCCGCCGTGCAGGCAGTTGGGGCCGTTGTTGGCGGGCAGGGTGAACTCGACCCCGTCGAGGGTGAAGCGGGCGCCCGCGATGCGGTTGCCGTACCTGCCGACGACCGCGCCGAAGTAGCGGCTGCGGGTGCGATAGTCGTCGAGCGTGTCCAGCCCGAGCACCACGTTGACCCCCGACACCTCCAGCGTGCGGATGACGGCGCCGTAGGTGAGCACCTCGGCGCGCAGCCGTCCCGACGTCAGCTCCACCTGCTCGACCTGCTGGCCCGATGGCAGCGTTCCGAAGATCATGTCTGTGCCCTTCCCGTGGACTCTCGGACAATGAGGGCGGTGTCGAGGGTCACCGTCGCGCCCTCGCCTCCCGATTGCAGCAGCAGATCGACGGCCATCCGCCCCGCCTGCACGGCCGGCATGGCCACCGTGGTCAGCTTGGGCCGGTTGAGGCGGCCCGGCAGGATGTCGTCGAACCCGATCACACTTATCTGGTCTGGTACCCCTATCTCCATCGCCGACAGCCCTTCGACGAGGCCGAGCGCGACGAGGTCGTTGTAGGCGAGCACCGCGGTCGCGCCGCAGGCGGCCACCTCGGGGGCGACGGCCAGGCCGCCGGTCTCCGTGGGCTGGTTGGGGCCGAAGAAGACCAGGTCGAGCCCGGTGGCCTCGGCGGCCACGCCCTGCATCTCGTTGCTGGTCCACGAGCCGATCGGCCCCGACACCAGCGCGATCCTGCGGTGGCCGAGCCCGGCCAGGTGGTCGAGGGCGAGCTTGGCGCCCTGGGCGACGTTCATGAGCACCGCGGGCATGCCCTTGATACGCCGGTTGACCACCACGAACGGCACGTCCTCGGCCAGCCGCTCGATCATCTTGTTCGACAGCCGGGGGCTGCACAGCAGGACGCCGTCCACCTGCTTGGTGAGGGTCCTGATCAGCTCTTCCTCGACCCGCGGGTCCTCGTCGGTGTCGGCCACGAACACGTGGTAGTCCCGTCCCCTCGCCTGCGCCTGGGCGGCTTTGATGAGGGGCGGGAAGAACGGGTTGGAAATGTCGGCCACGATCAGGCCCATGTTGTACGTGCGCCCGGTGGTCAGCGCCCTGGCCGCCCGGTTGGGCCGGTAGCCGAGATCGTCGGCGGCGGCCAGCACGCGGCTCCTGGTGGCAGGATTGACCAGGTGCGGCGCGGAGAACGTCCGGGACACGGTGGACACGTGGACGCCGCAGGCGCGGGCCACGTCCTTGATCGTCGCCGCCATCGCCGCCTCCCTTGCAAACGGTTGCCAGACTAAACCTTGACCTTTGGGCCCTGTGCCGTCAAGGTTCTTGCAACCGGTTGCCAAGGAGTCACGCGAGACGGGCCGCCTCTCCGGGGCACTGGCCCAGCGTGGAGGCGGGGGCTGTCACCATTTGCCGCCGAGTTCGTTCAGCGTGAACACGCCGCCGGCGCGGTCGTGCAGCGGCTCCGACAGGTCGGGCTCGCCCTGCTCGGCGATGAGGGCGGCGGCGAAGGGCTCGGAGGAGTCGCGCGAGTCGAACCCGATCGCCTTGGCCTCCTCCAGCGACCACCAGCGGCGGGGGTTGTCGGAGACGCCCCACACGACGTGGTAGCCGCTCGCCGCGAGCCCCGCCTCGACCAGGCCGGTCAGGTCGTCCGCGGAGATCCACGTGGCCAGGCCGCGGGTGTCTGCCGGACCCTCGTTGCAGGTGCCCAGGCGGACAACGGTGACGTTCATCCCGAAACGGTCGTGGTAAAGGCTGCCGAGGGCCTCCATGACGACCTTGCTGACCCCGTAGAACGTGTCAGGACGCGGAAAGGCGTAGTCGGGCAGGTCCGCCCCCGACTCCGGCCGGGGGTGGAAACCGGCCGCGTGGTGGCTGCCCATCAGCACGACCTGCCCGACGCCCGCCTCACGCGCCGCCTCCAGCAGCACCTGCGTGCCGTTGATGTTGGCGTGCACGATGTCGGCCCAGGGATGCTCCCGGCTCTGGCCGCCCAGATGCAGGACGGCGTCCACGCCCTTCATCGCCTCGGCCATGGCCTGCGCGTCGGCCAGGTCGGCCGTCACCCATTCCTCACCCGGCCCGAGGTCAACGGGATCGAGCGGGTGAATATCGGAAAGCCGCAGCGTACGGCCCTCTTTCGCGAGACGCGGGCGCAGCAGCGTCCCGACCTTTCCAGCGGCCCCTGTCATGAGAATGCGCATGCATCATGATGTACACGAATCTGACTGAAATTCACATCCTTGAATATTGACCGTGAGCCATGCCACTAGTTACGTTCGCAGGCACACATCCAAGTCTTCGACTCACGTCCATGTATGTGAACAGGAGGCGGTCTGATGTCACGTCGTCTGCTGGGAGTCGCGATCATGACGACTCTGGCCGTTGGACTGACAGGCTGCGGTTCCGGGGATACATCAGGTTCGGACAACACTCTGGAGATCTGGATCAGGCAGGCGCCGGATTCCGACTCCGCCAAGACCGCCAAGAAGCTCGCTGATGCCTTTACCAAGGCCAGTGGGGT
Organism: Nonomuraea sp. MG754425; assembly: GCF_021699195.1. Classification (GTDB taxonomy): domain Bacteria; phylum Actinomycetota; class Actinomycetes; order Streptosporangiales; family Streptosporangiaceae; genus Nonomuraea. The sequence goes on from NZ_SSXE01000096.1 coordinate 33,178, forward strand.
GCAAACGAAAGTCGTCGCCCTGTTCGACGACTTCGAGACCAAGCTGAACCAGCAGGCGGCACAGAAACAGCTTCCCGACATCGTCATCAACGACACCGCCCAACTCGGCAACATGCAGAGCCAGGGCTGGCTCCAGGAGATCGACAAAGCCTCGCTGACCGGCGGCGACTCGCTGGCCGAGACCGCGTGGAAGGCCGCCACGGGCAGCGACGGCAAATACTACGCCGCGCCGTTCTCCGCCCAGTCGTTCGCACTGATCGTGCGTAAGGACTGGCGCGAGAAGGTGCGGATGGAACCGCCCGCCACCTGGGAGGACCTCGCCAAGCTGGCCGTCGCCTTCACCGAGCAGGACCCCGACGGCAACGGCCAGAAGGACACCGCCGGCTTCGTCGCCCCCGCCGGCACCAAGCGCGGCTACGCCTCCTGGTACGCCTCCTCGCTCATCTACGCCAACGGCGGCGACTTCATCAAGTCCGTCGGGGGCGGCAAGTACGCCGCCGCGGTGAACGACCCCAAGACCGTCGAAGCCGTCCAGTACCTGCAGGACCAGTTCTGCAAGACCAAGACCGTCAACCCCGGCGCCGTCAGCAACGACACGACCGTCACGCACGAGGTGTTCGAGAAGGGCCAGGGCGGCATCTATCTGGTCGGCCCGTACGTGCTGGCCCGGTTCGTCAACAGCGTCGGCACCGACAAGATCGAGGTCCTGCCGGTGCCCAAGGGCCCGTCCGGCGGACCCGGCACCCTCGGCGAGGGCGAGAACGTCTACCTCATGGCCGGCTCCCAGCACAAGGACGTGCAGAAGAAGTTCGCCGAGTTCGCGATCTCCCCCGAAGGCCAGCGCATCGGCATGAACAAGGACGCGAACGGCGCCATCGTCCGCCTCCCCGTCAACACCACGGTGGACATGTCCGCCGAGCGCGCGGACCCGCGCTGGAAGGTGTTCCAGGAGTCGTACGCGAACGCCGTCTACGCCCCGCCGGTGCCGAACTGGGCGCCGATCCGCCAGACCTCCGCGGACACCATCAACGCCGTCTGGGCCAACTGCTCGGCCGACGTCAAGACGGCGATGGATGAGCTCAACACCAAGCTCACCCAGGAACTGCAGAGCCAGAAAGCGTCATGACCTCCACCCTCGCCCCGGCGTCGCGCCGGACGGCGAGCCCCGGCCACCCGCCGAAATCGGCGCGGTGGCGGGGGCCGCTGATCGCCTGGCTGTTCCTGGCGCCCGCGCTGCTGCTCTTCCTGTACTTCAAGTTCATCCCGATGTTCGTCGGGTTGTGGAAGAGCCTGTTCAAGGTCCAGACGTTCCTCGGTGACGAGTGGGTCGGCTTCCAGAACTACCAGACGATCATCTCCGACTCCGAGTTCGGCGCGGCCATCTGGCACAGCATCGTGCTGGCCCTGGGCACCACGATCGGCTCCATCGTGCTCGGCCTCGTCCTGGCCCTGCTCATCGAGGGGCCGGCCCGCTACCTGTGGTTCGTCAGGACCGCGGCCTTCCTGCCGGTCGTCACCACCATGGCGGCCGTGGCCGAGGTGTGGCGGATCATGTTCCACCCCGCCGACAGCGGGATGCTCAACATCGTGATCGGCTGGGCCGGCATCGGCCCGCAGCCCTGGCTGGGCAGCGAGGACTCCTCGTTGTGGTCGATCATGCTGATGAGCATCTGGCGCGGGACGCCGTACGACATGATGATCTTCCTGGCCGGACTGGTCGGCGTCGACCGCTCCCTCTACGAGGCCGCCGCCGTGGACGGGGCCTCCACCTGGCGCCGCCTGCGGCACATCACGCTGCCGGCGCTGCGGCCGGTGTTCTGGATCCTGTTCACCCTCGCCGCCATCCGCGGGCTGCGCGTGTTCGTCGAGGTGTACGTGCTCACCAACGGCGGGCCGAACGGGTCGTCCGAGGTGCTGATGACCTTGATCTACAAGCTCGGGTTCCAGAAGAACGAGTTGGGGGTGGCTTCGGCGGGCGGGATCGTGCTGTTCCTGGCGACGCTGGCGCTGACGGTGATCGTGCAGTTGCTGCGAAGGAGGCAGTCAACATGATCC
>NZ_SSXE01000097.1 GCF_021699195.1 Nonomuraea sp. MG754425
CGCCACCCCACGGAGGAGTGCCCATGCCCCGACGCCGGCTCACCACCCGCCTGTTAGCCGGCGGATGCGCCGCCCTCGCATTCGCCACCGTCACCGTCACCCTGACCGCCGCCGCACCAGCCGCCGCCGCACCGGCCGCCGCCGCACCGGCCGCCGCCGCACCAGCCGCCGCCGCACCGGCCGCCGCCGCACCAGCCGCCGCCGGCGTCTGGTCGACGTCCTGCGACGCCGAGGCCGCCGATTATCGGCCGGTGCGGGCGCTCGACCTGCCCACCGCCGCGAACTGGCGGGACACCACTCCTCCGTACGCGCTCGATGACACCGCCGCCGTCGCCGGCGGGTTCGACCGGGTCGGCTACTGCCTGGAGCTCACCACCGACGCGGGCACGAGCTGGGTGTGGACGTCGATGGAGGCGCTGAGCGGCGACCCCGGCGACGTGGGCCTGCCGACCCGCATGGAGCAGGCGCGGCACCAGTTCGTGGACGACCTGACCGTGGCCTCCAACGTGCCCGGCGTCCAGCGGCTCGACGGCGGCTCCGGCTGGGTCGAGATGTGGCCCAACCAGTACGACGGGACGGGTTCGCGGCAGATCCCGGGCGCCTCCGACACCGCCCGCGACGCCGACGACGCGGTCCTGTGGGCGAACGGGTACGGCTCGTTCCAGGTGCACGCGTTCGCCGACGCCGCCGACGCCCGCGGCCCGCGCGCCGCGGACTCCGCCACCGCGACCCCGGTGCTGGCCGTCAACGCCTTCACCACCCCGGGCCCGCAGACGATGGACCTCGGCATCGGCGTCGCCCCGGGCGAGAACCCCGACTGGACCTCCGCCCAGAACGCCGGCGACTACACCGCCCGGCGGCTCACCTTCTACGCCCGGCCCGCGCTGGCCCGCATCGACGCCGCCCCGATCTCGCGGCAGGTCGTCCCCCGTCCTGGCCGTACCGTCACCAGCGTGCCGGTGCCGGTCAGCGGGGTGGCGCTCGACCCGGACGTCACCGCGGTCGAGCTGCGGACCACCCGCGACGGCAGGCGGACGACCCAGCGGGCCGCCGTGTCACCGGCGGCGCCGGGGTTCTCGTTCACGGTCCCGCTGCCCGTGGCGCTGACCTCGACCGACCTGGAACTCCTCGCCCGCACCGCCGACGGCGGCAGCCGGCGCATCGCCCGCGCGGTCGACGTCGTCGCCGGTGACGTCTTCGTCGTGCAGGGCCAGTCGAACGCGCAGGCGGGTCAGCAGGCGAACTCGACGTCGTCGGAGGCGGACCGGTCCCGGTGGGTACGCACCTTCGGCACGTCCAACAACAACAACTCGCGGCTGGCCGCCGCCATCGGCGGCTGGACCTACGCCATGGGCGACAACATCCAGCGGGCCGCGGCGATCGGCCAGTGGGCGGTCCGGATGGGACAGTTGATGTCGGCCCGCCTCGGCATCCCGATCGCCGTCGTCAACGGGGCCCGTGGCGGCAGGGCGATCGGCTACTTCGCCCGCAACGACGCCGAACCCACCGACGGTTCGACCAGCTACGGGATGCTGCTGAACCGGCTCACCCGGGCCGGCCTGGCAGGTCCGGACGCCATCGACGCCATGCTCTGGTACCAGGGTGAGGCCGACCGCGACAGGGCCGACGTCCACGTCGCCGGGTTCACCGAGCTGGTCGCGGACTGGCGCGGCGACTACGGCGCCGACCTGCCGGTCTACGTCCACCAGGTCCGCAGTTCCCCTTGCGACCAGGCGTCCGCGGTGGCGCTGCGGGAGGCCCAGCGGCGCCTGCCGGACACGATCGGCAACCTGCGGGTGCTGTCGACGACCGGCCTCAACGGTCACGAAGGCTGCCACTTCCACTACGTCGACGGCTACCGCACCTTCGGTGAGCACAACGCGGCCATGCTCCTGGACGACCTGTACCGTCCTGGCGCCCCGACGGTGGCGCCGCCGGACCCCCGTTCGGCGCACCGGATCGACGACCACCCGGACGAGCTGGTGGTGACCCTGCGCGCACCCGCCCGCCCGCTGACCGTCGAGGACGGCGCCGCCGCCGACTTCCAGGTGCCGGGCGCCACGGTGGAGTCCGTACGCTGGCAACGCGGCCGTGGCCTGGTGCTGCGGCTGGACCGGCCGGTGCCGGCCGACGCCACCGTGGCCTACCTCGCCCACCACGGCCCCGGCCCCCGCGTCGTCGACGCCCTCGGCATGGGGCTGCTCGCCTTCCAGATCCCCGTCGGCTAGCGGCCCGGCGCCACGCTGGGTATCCTCACGCGTATGACCCCCGAGCACGACACCCCCGAGACGCGGCGGGAACGCGTCTACCCCGACGAGACCCGCGCCCAGGACCTCGCCGCGCTGCTCGACATCATCGGCACGCCGGACCAGGCGATGCTCGACCTGGCCCGCAGGCGCGACGAGGAGTTCGCCGCCCGCCGCGCCCACGCCGCCTGATCGCGTGATCGGCAGGGTCCTGGACTCCAGCGCGCTGATCGCCTGGGGCAGTCGCAGTTCTCCGTACGTGGACGCGGTGATCTTCTCGCGGACCGAGCACCACGGTTACGTCGTGCCCGTCGTCACCACGGCCGCCGCGCTGACGGTGGCGCTCGCCCAGCTCCCCGGCAAGGCGGCGCCCGTGGTGGAGGCGCTGCTGGCCATGGAGATCTGCGTGGTGGACGAGCTCACCCCGGGCAGCGCGCCGGCGGTCGCGGAGGTCCTGCGCGAGGCCGGCCCGTACGCGGCCGAACTCGGGGTGACGGCCGCGACGATCGTGCAGGCCGCCGGCCGGCGCTCGCTGCCCGTGGTCACCTCGAACCCGTACCCGCTGACGTCGCTGCGGCCCGACCTGGAGATCGACCTGATCCCCTGACCCACGTTCACGGGCGGGGGCTGAGGTAGATCTCCTTGCCGTTCACCCAGGTCGCGGTGGGTTCGATGTGGCCCAGTTCGGTGACGGACACCGCCGTCGGATCGGCGGTGAGCAGCACGAAGTCGGCGGCCTTGCCTGTCTCGATCGAGCCGATCACGTCCTCCATGCCGATGGAGTGGGCGGCCCACGTCGTGTACATGCGCAGCGCCTCCTCGGCGGTGACCGCCTCCTGCTCGTCCAGCAGTTCCCCGCCGGCGGCGCGCCGCTCCACCGCCGCCCGCATGGCGGGGAACGGGTTGTGCTGCTGGGCGGTGATCCCGATCGCGTCGGAGTTGCCCGGCACCGGCAGCCCGGAGTCGATCAGCGTGCGGAACGGCATGACCGTGCCGATGCGCTCGGTGCCGAGGTGATCGACGTATCCGACGGCGGTGGTGAGCAGGAACGCCGGCTGCGGGACCGGGACGATCCGCGCCTGCGACATCCGCTTGATCCGCTTGTCGGTCATGAACATGTTGCCCGCGTGCTCGATGCGGTGCCTGATCGCGCCGCGCCGGTGCGCGGGCAGCGCCTCGACGGCGGCGATGGCCTGGTCGAGCGCGCGGTCGCCGATGGCGTGCATGGCGATCTGGAGCCCGTGCTCGTCGGCGAGCGCGACCAGGTGGCAGACCTCCTCGTCGGTGTAGGCCAGTTCGCCCCGGTAGCCGGGCCGCTGGGGGTAGTCCTCGTGCAGCGCCGCCGCGCCCGCGGTGAGGCCGCCGTCCAGGAAGATCTTGACGCCGCCCAGGGCCAGGCGGTCGCGGTCGAGGCCGGCGAAGCGCTCCTTGAGCGCGCCTGAGCGGACGTCGTCCCTGCTCAGCACGGTGGGGAGTTTGGGGTAGGCGACGGCGCGCAGGCGCAGGTCGCCGTCGGAGGCGTTCTGGATGAGCGCGGCCAGGGCGTGGGTGTGCAACTGGATGTCGCCCACGGCGGTGACGCCGACGGCCGAGTAGCGCAGTTCGGTCTTGCGCATGGCGGCGGCGAGCACGCCGACCGGCGCCTGCGGGCCGTTGAGCGGCGCGAACATGTCGTAGGTGCGGCCCGTCGCCACTCCGGCGTCGTCACGTTCGATCCGCCCGCCGGGCGCGTCGGGGGTGTCGTCGTCCACGCCCAGCATCTCCAGCGCCAGGGAGTTGAAGACGTTGATGTGGTAGCTGGCCCGGTAGATGACCGGGTGCGTGGTGCTGACCTGGTCGAGGTCGTGGCGGTCGGGGTAGACGCCCTCGGCCAGCTTCAGGTGCTGGTAGTGCTCGCCCTGGCCGAGGATCCACTCCGCGTCCGGCACCTCGCGGGCGGCCTCCTTGAGCACCGCGACGATGTCGCGCACCGACCCGACCCGGGTCGAGCGCACGTCCACGGCGACCTCCCAGGCGTAGGCGAGCATCTCCAGGTGGGAGTGGGCGTCGATGAGGCCGGGCACCACGGCCGCTCCGCCGGCGTCCAGGATGCGGGTGTGCTCGCCGGCCGCGGCGAGGATCTCCTGGTCCGTGCCCACCGCGGTGAAGCGCCCGTCGCGGACGGCGAACGCGCGGGCGATCGTGCCGTCACGGTCCATCGTGAGCACGCGGGCGTTCACCACGCAGGTGTCGGCGGGTGCGGTCATGCTGAGTTCTCCTCTGAATTGCGGTGAGATGTCGGGTTTCATCGGGCCACCTGGATGGTCTTCAGCTCCAGGAACTCCTCCACGCCCGCGCGGCCCCGCTCGCGGCCGAGCCCGCTGGCCTTCATGCCGCCGAAGGGGAGCTGCGGCTCGCTGGTCAGGGCGCTGTTGACGCCGACCGAGCCGGCCCTGAGCCGCCGGGCGACGCGCATCCCGCGGTCGCGGTCGCCGGTGAAGACGTAGGCGGCCAGGCCGTACTCGGTGCGGTTGGCCCGCTCGACGGCCTCGGCCTCGTCCCGGCAGGTCACGACGGCCAGCACCGGGCCGAAGATCTCCTCGCCGAAGACAGCGGGTTCGCGCGCGGCGGGCGCGGCGAGGACGGCGGGGTCCACGAAGGCGCTGACCGCGTTCTCCGTCAGGCGCCGGCCCCCGGTGACCAGTTCGGCGCCCTGGGAGACGGCCGTGTCGATCTGCCGCTCGACGCGCTCGACGGACTCCAGGTCGATGAGCGGCCCGAGGTCGGTCGTCTCCTCGCGCGGCTGGCCCGTGGTGAGCGCCCGTACGGCGGTGCGCAGTTCGGCCAGCAGCGCCTCGGCGACGTCGGCCACCGCGTAGACGCGGTTGGCGGCCACGCACGCCTGGCCGGCGTTGAGGTAGCGGGCCTGGACGAGCTGCCGGGCGGTGGCGGCGACGTCGGCGTCCTCCAGGACGACGACGGGGGCGTTGCCGCCCAGTTCGAGCAGCACGCGCTTGATCGAGGCGGCGGCGCCGCGCATGAGCAGTTCGCCGACGGCCCGCGAGCCGGTGAAGCTCACGCAGTCCACCCGCTCATCGCGCAGGAAGACCTCGCCGGCCGTGGCGGGGTCGCTGGTGGGCACCACGTTGAGCACGCCGGGCGGGAGCCCCGCCTCGTGCAGCACCCGCGCGATGAACAGCGCGGTCAGCGGCGTCTGCTCGGCCGGCTTGAGCACGACCGCGCAGCCGGCGGCCAGGGCCGCGCCCACCTTGCAGGCCACCATGAACGCCGGGAAGTTCCACGGGGTGATCGCCGCCACGACGCCCACCGGCTCGGCCACGACGACCGCGTCGCGGGTGGGGGTGATCTCCGGCCAGTCCTGGCCGGGCAGGCGCAGCGTCTCGTGGCTGAACCACTCGAAGAAGCGGACCGTGTTGGCCGCCTCGCCGAGCGCCTCCCTGGCCGGCTTGCCGGTCTCGGCCGTGATCAGCTCGGCCAGTTCGGGCACCCGGCGGCGCAGCGCGTCGGCGCCGTCCCGCAGCAGCTCGTAGCGCCGCCACGACGGGGTGCCCGACCAGCCGGGCAGCGCGGCGTGCGCGGCCGACACCGCGGCCAGGACGTCCTGGCGGGTGGCGTCGGCGACCTCGGCCAGCACCTCGCCGGTGGCCGGGTCGTGCACGGCGAAGCGCCGCCCGCCCTCGGCCGGGTGCGCCTGGCCGCCGATGAGCAGATCGTCCTTCTGGGTCATGTTCTGGTTCTCCTGTGTCGGTCGAAGGCGTCCAGGAAGAGGGCGAAGGCGGTCGCGCGCTCGTGCACGTAGCGTCCGCTGGGCTTGTCGACGCCGTGGCCGCCGTCCCGGTCGGTGCCGAGCAGGATCGGGCGGTCGGGCTCCGCGCGGGCCGCGCGCAGGGCCCGGACGAACGCGATCGCGTGCATCGGGTGCACGCGGCTGTCGTGCAGCCCGGTCGTGACCAGGACGGCGGGGAAGCGGGCCCGCTCCGGGACGTTGTGCAGCGGCGAGTAGGCCGCGATCCACTCACGGTCGGCCGGGTCGTCGGGGTCGCCGAAGTCCGACATCCACAGCCGGGCGATGGAGTGGCGGTGGTAGGTGAGCATGTCGGTCATCGGCACCGCGGCGTGCACCGCCGCGAACAGGGAGGGCCGCTGGACGACGGCGGCGCAGGCCAGCAGTCCGCCGTTGGAGCTGCCCCACAGCGCCAGCGTGCCCGGGTCGCAGGCGCCGCCGGCGATCAGCGCGCCGGCGACGTCGTACAGGTCGTCGAAGACGCGCTGCCGTCCCGGCCCGATGCCTTCCCGGTGCCAGGCGTCGCCGCGTTCCCTGCCGCCGCGTATCCCGGCGATGACGTAGCGATGCCCCAGGTCCACCCAGGCGCGGGCGAGTTCGGAGTAGGCCGCCGTGCTCGACAGGCCGAAGCCGCCGTAGGCGTGCAGCAGGGTCGGCAGCGGGGTGCCGGGCGGCACGTCGGGGGGCTCCAGGACGAGCATCGGGATCTCCCGGCCGTCGCCGGCGCCGGCGTGGGAGCGGCGTACGGTGATCGGCGGCTCGTCCCGCTCCCAGGCGGCCAGGTCGTACACCCGCCCGCGCGTGACGTCCCAGGCGGCCAGGTAGGGGCTGCGCGCCGGGGTGGACCAGGAGAAGACCGCCGTGGTGGGGGACAGGTGCCGCACCACCCGGTTGCGCATGACGGACTGCCCGGGAGTCGGGAGGAGGGCGGCGACGTGGCCGGGGCCGGGCAGCGGGGCCAGCCGCATGGGCTGGTCCGCGCGCAGGTCCAGGAAGCCGATGTGGGAGCTCATGTCGCGTTCGCCGGTCACGAACAGCGTGTCGTCGCTGACCGAGACGTCGTCGAGGACGAGGTCGCTCTCGGGGACGAGCACCTGCCATCCGCGCCCGGGATCGGCCCGCACCACCTGTCCGCACGGGGCGCCGACGCTGGTGACGCCGATGACGGCGCCCGACTCGGTGAAGTGCAGGCGGCTCTTGCCGTCGGCGGCGGCGACCAGCGGGGTCCGCTCGCCGGTGCGCGGGTCGAGCAGGTGCGCCTCGGTGCCGGACCAGCCGGCCGAGACGTGGACCAGGAGCAGGCGGCCGTCGGGGGACAGTTCCACGTCGGGCCAGTCCAGGCCGTCCGGGTCGCAGGCCGCCCACGTCAGCGGGTCCTCGTGCTGCGGGGTCCCGAGCAGGTGCAGCCGGATCTCCCGGCCGTAGTGCCGGTTGCCGGGGTAGTGGCTGTAGTAGAAGCCGTCGCCGCCGGGCAGCCAGGCCAGGCTGGCGTGCCGGACGCCGGTCAGGCGGTCCGGCAGCACCTGGCCGGTGCGCAGGTCCAGGACGGAGGCGAGCGACTGCTCCGAGCCGCTGTGCGACAGGCCGAAGGCCAGCAGCGAGCCGTCCGGGCTGGGGTGGAACCAGTCCACGGCGGCCGGGGCCCCGTCCTGGGTCCCGTCCTGGGTGTGCCGGGACGGGTCGAGCACCACCCGGGTCAGGTGCTCCTGGACGTGGCCGCCGGTCGTCGAGCGGCGGACGACGACGCGGTGCTCGGCGCCCGGCAGGCGGTCGGCGGTGAAGATCCACCGTCCGCGCACCTGGGGGGCGCCGAGCGCGCCGCGTCCCACGGCCGCGGTGAGCGCGCGCTCGGCCCGCGCGCGCAGGGGGCGCACGTCCGGGCGGGCGAGGTAGGTCTCCAGCTCCGCCTCCCGGGCGGCCAGCCACTGCCGGGTCCGCGGGGCGTCGAGGTCCGTCGGGTCGAGGTCCGTCGGGTCGAGGTCCGTCGCGTCCGGGTCTGTCGCGTCCGGGTCTGTCGCGCCGGGGTTCGTGGTGTCTGGGTTCGTGGTGTCGGGGGTCATCGCCGGTCCAGCCAGCACCATTCCTCGCTCCACGGCAGCCGTGAGAGCTGCCGGGCGGGGCCGTCGGGCTGCACGACGAAGGTGTCGGAGAAGTTGACGCCGAAACCGCCCGCCGGGTCGTACAGGCCGGGTTCGACCGAGAAGCACATGCCCGGCTCCAGCACGGTCGTCTCGCCCAGGGAGATGTAGGGCGGCTGGTGGCCCTCCATGCCCTGCCCGTGTGAGGGCCGGGTGGCGACGTAACGCTGCACGCCCGCCGCGATCTGGAAGCGGTGGACGTCCTGCGCGACCTCCCCTCCGGTGCGTCCGGCCCGCAGCGCGTCCTTGAGCAGCAGGCAGGTGTCGCGCGTCACCGTCCACAGGGCGGCCTCGGCCGGGGTCGGGGCGCCCAGCAGGTACGGGCGGTAGAGTTCGCCGCCGCAGCCGCCGACCTGGATGATCCCGGAGACCTGGATGGTCCGGCTGTCCTCGATGACCGCGTAGCGGGCCTGGTTCGGGTGCGGATAGCCCGTCACCGCGCCCGCGCGGACCCAGCCGAGGTCGACGTTGATGCCGACGGCGGTGTGCGGGGCGCGGCCGGGGCCGTGCTCGGTCATGATGCGCTCGGTGATCCAGTCGGTCATCTGCAGCCTGAGCCTGGAGTCGGTCAGGCCGGGTTCGCGCTGGAGCAGGCGGTCGCGCGCCCAGGCGTGCACGTCGTCGAAGTAGCGGTAGGCGCGGGTGGCCAGCGCCAGTTCCTCGGGCGTCTTGCGCATCCGCCGGCGCAGGCACACCTGCTCCACCGGTACGGGCGGCGGCGCGCCGTGGACGCGCAGCGCCGCCTCGGGCAGCACGGTGTCGCTGGCCAGGCGGCCCAGATGGCCGCGCCTGGCCAGGTGGTCGACCAGCCACTGCCAGGTCCGCACGCCGGGCCCGGCCACCGCCACGCCGTCCCGCGGTGAGCCGTGCGGCGAGTCGGGCACGTCGAAGTAGGATTCGCCGTCCCCGTACCACCAGGTCGTGACCAGCTCCTGGTCCAGGTAGGGGTAGAACCAGACGGGGGCGCCGCCGTCGGCCGGGAGCACGACGGCCAGCAGGCGCTCGGTGGTCAGCGCCCACAGGCCGGTGTAGTAGACGATGTTCCACGGGTCCACCAGCAGCACGTCGGTACGCCGGTCGGGGTCCACGGCGTCCAGCAGTTCGGCGGCCCGCCGCTTGCTCCACTCCAGCGGGAGGCGGAACCCGTCGTAAGGGGTGTACCCCTCGGGTTCGAGCAGCAGGTCGCAGGACGCGGGGCGCAAGGCGTCCGCCGGCTCACGCATCGGCGGTGGCCTTCGCCGTCTCGTCCGCCGGCGACGGGCTGTCAGGGCGGGGGAAGACGTGGACGTCGTCGAGCTCCCAGCGGACCCCGACCCGGTCGCCGGGGACGCCGGAGAAGGCGTGCGCGCTGTTCTGCACGCTGGCCCACAGCGTGCCCACCCCGTCGATCCGCACGCTGTACTGGGTCATCGCCCCCAGGGCCACCACGTCGGCGATGACGCCGTCGAAGCCGGGCCCGTCGTCCCGCACCCCGTCCGCCGTCAGGCGCAGCCGCTCGGGCCTGATCGTCAGGTCGGCGGCGGCGCCGGCGCTCGCGCCCGTCCGCGGGACCGGCATCGTCGCGCCCGCCTCCAGGCGGGCGCTGCCGGGCCCGGTGATGGCGGCCGGCAGCGCGTTGTTGTCGCCCAGGAAGTTCGAGACGAACAGGCTGGCCGGCGTGTCGTAGAGCTCCTTGGGGGCGCCCTGCTGGACGATGCGCCCGCCGTTCATGATCGCCACCCGGTCGGACAGGGCCATGGCCTCGTCCTGGTCGTGGGTGACGTACACGATGGACACGCCCAGCCGGTGGTGCAGCCCGCGCAGCTCGCCCTGCAGCCGCGCGCGCAGGCGCCGGTCCAGCGCGCCCAGCGGCTCGTCCATGAGCAGCAGGTCGGGTTCGTAGACGATCGCCCTGGCGATGGCGACCCGCTGCTGCTGTCCGCCGGACAGGGTGGCGGCGTTGCGGTCGCGGAAGGGGCCGAGGTCGACCTGCTCCAGCGCCTCGGCGACGCGCCGCTCGATGTCCTGGCCGGACAGCGAGCGCATCTGCAGCGGGAACGCGACGTTCTCGGCGACCGTCATGTGCGGGAAGAGCGCGTAGTTCTGGAAGACGACCCCGATGTTGCGCTTGTCGGCGCTCACCCGCGCCATGTCCCTGCCGTTGATGATGACGCGGCCGGCCGTGGGCGCCTCGAAGCCGGCCACCAGCCGCAGGCCGGTGGTCTTGCCCGAGCCGGACGGGCCCAGCAGCGAGAAGAACTCACCCTGCCTGACGTCCAGTTCGGGTACGTCGAGCACGCGCAGGCCGCCGTACTCCTTGCTCACCTCGCGCATCGACAGGCTGAACTCGCTCATGCCGCCTGCCCCCTTTCTGTCTCGGTTCGCTGGGCCGTACGGCGTCTGAGCCGTTTGAGCACCTGCCAGGCGATGGCCCCGACGCTGACGAACGCCATGAACAGCACGGCGGTGACGCCGACGGTGGGGTCGGTCTGCAGCGCCAGCGCCTCGAAGATCCGGCTGGGCAGCGTCTGCACGTTGATGCCGGACAGGAAGATCGCGATGGTGGACTCGTCGAAGGACGTCACGAAGGTCAGGAACAGCGCGGCCAGCACCTGCCCGCCCAGCAGCGGCAGCAGGATCCGCCGCAGCGTACGCAGCCGCGAGGCGCCCAGGCTCGCCGCCGCGTGCTCGTAGTCGGGGTTGATCGCCTGCACGCCGGCGTACCCGATGATGAACGCCTGCGGCAGCGTGATCGCGATGTGCGCCAGGACGAAGCCCGCCTGGGTGTCGATGAGCCCGACCCGCAGGAAGGAGATGAAGAACGCGCCGGCCGCCACCACCACCGGGAACAGCAGCGGCAGCAGCAGGTACGGCAGCGACAGGGCGCGCACCGCCCTGGACCCGGCCCGCCCGACGCCGATGGCGGCCAGGACGCCCAGCGCGGTCGCGCAGACGGAGCTGACCACGCCGACCAGGACGCTCACCCCCAGCGGGCGCAGCCAGCTCCCGGTGAACATGTTGGCCCACCACTGCGTGGAGTAGGAGTTCGGCGGGAAGACCAGGGCTCTGGTGCCCGCGAAGGAGATCGGGATGGCCAGTAGTTGCGGCAGCAGCACCAGGAGCGCCAGCACGGTCGCGATCGCCGGGACGATGCCGGGCAGGTAGCTGATCCGCGAGCGGTCGAGCAGCCGCGCGGCCAGGCCGCTCACGCTGCGGCGGGTGTGGCGGCGCGAGCCGCGGCGGCGGGCGCGCTCCCGCTCGGGGGTCTCGACCGCGGCGGTGCTCATGAGCTGCGGGGCCACCACGTTCTGGATCTTCTGCCGGGTCAGCAGCGTGAACAGGACGAGCACGGCCATGACGGCGACGCTCAGCAGCACCGACGCGGCGGCGCCGGAGGCGGTGTCGCCCTCCTGGCTGATCGCGCCGTAGACGAAGGAGCCCGCCATGCCGGCGGCGTTGCCGCCGAGGAGTTCCGGCACCGCGAAGCTGCCCGCGCTGTAGACCAGGGCCAGCACGAACGCCACCTGCAGCCCCGGCCGGGTGGCCGGCAGGAAGACCCGCACGAACGCCTCGGCCGGTCCCGCGCCCAGGCTGCGCGCGGCGAGCATCCTGCTGGGGTCCACCTTCTCGATGATCGGCACCAGGACCAGCACCACGATCGGGATCTCCGAATGCACCAGTCCGACGATCACGGCGAAGGAGTTGAACAGCAGGTCGGCGCGGTCCAGGCCGACGGCCGTCAGCAGGTTGTTGACGATGCCCTCGGCGCCCAGCAGCACCTGGATCGCGAACACCCGGATCAGCACCGAGGTCAGGTACGGCGTCACCACGCAGATGAACAGGAACGCGCGGAAGACGCCCCTGGAGCGGGCGATCGTGAGCGCGATCGGGAACCCGATGAGCACGCACAGGACCGCCGACAGCAGCGACAGCAGCGCGGTGTTCCGCAGCACGGTGAGGAAGCCGGGGTCCGCCAGCAGCCTGGTGTAGGCGCCGAGGCCCGGCTCCTCCTCGTTCACGACGCTCCGCAGCAGGAGCATCCCCAGCGGGAGGACGTAGACGACGGTGATGAACAGCACCGCGGGCAGGGCGAGCGCTCCCCACCCCTTCGGCCGCGCGGAGTCCGTGCGCCGCGCCATTACGCGTTGAGCCAGCTCTGCCACCGCTTGACGACCTCGTCGTAGTGCTGGGCCCACCAGGTGCCGTCGACGTAGAAGGAGTCCTTGTTGGTCTCCTCGGTGCCGGGCAGGTCGGCGCGCTGTTCAGGGGTGAGCTTGTCCAGGACGGAGGTGACCGTCGGGGTGTAGCGCAGGGAGTCGAGGATCGCCTGCTGCGACTCGGCCGACAGCGAGCGCTGGATCACCTCCAGCGCCTTGGCCGGGTTGGCGGCGTTCTTGGAGATCGTCAGCGACTGGACGCTGACGGGCGCGCCGGCCCAGTTGTAGTCGATGGCGGCGCCGCCCTTCTGCAGGTCGAGCAGCCGGCCGAGGGTGTAGAGACCGGTGACGACGTTGCCCTGGCCGATGGCGGTGTCGGCCTGGTTGATGAAGATCGAGTCGGCCTTGATCTTGTCGAGCCACTGGAAGGCGCGGTCCACGTCGAGCGGGTACAGCTTGTCCTTCGGCACGCCCGAGGCCAGCAGCGCCACCTCCAGCGTGCCGATGGGCCGGTCGGGGAAGGACCGCTTGCCCGGGAACTTGCTGACGTCCCAGACCTCGGCCCAGGTGGTGGGGCCGCCGTTGGGGAAGGACTTGGTGTTCCAGTAGAGGTTGCGGGAGAACTGGTACCACGGGACGCTGAACTCGTTGATCAGCGACTGGTCGGCCACGTCGGTGACGTTCAGCTTGCTCTTGTCCAGCGGCTGGAGCATCTGCTTCGACATGAACTGGGCCAGGGTCGCGGTCTCGGTGTCCACGACGTCGGGGCTCTGCCGTCCCGACTTGATGATCTCGTTGAGCTGGGTGACGTTCGAGCCGTTCTTGTCGATCTTGACCTCGACGCCCGCCTCGGCGGCGTACGGGTCGAACAGCGCCTTCTTCACCGACAGCTCATAGGTGCCGCCGAAGCCGGAGTACCACAGGGTGTCGCCGCCGCCCGCGCCGCCGTCCGAGCCGCAGCCGGCGAGCGTGAGACCGCAGGCCAGCGCGGTGGCGGCGGCGATCAGGGAGGTGCGGGGGCGGCGCAGGGCGGTTGTCATAGACATGGGAGATCCATTCGTGCTGGCCGGCGCTATCCGGCCAGGTAGTCCTCATCGCCGACCTCGCCGCGCCAGTCGACGGCGCCGAAGTGGACGATGAACTGGGTGAGCATGCCCTTGTCCGTGGCGCCGTGCCAGTGCTCGACGCCCGGCTCGGTCCACACCACGTCACCGGGGCCCACGGTGACGCGTTCCTGGCCGCGTTCGCGGATCCAGCCCTCGCCCGCCACCGTGTAGAGCAGTTGGCCGCCCTCGTGGGTGTGCCAGTGCGTGCGGGAGCAGGGCGAGAAGAAGATGTTGATGGCGCGCGTCTGGCCTTCGGCCAGCACGATGTCCGACCACACCGTTCCGGTGGTGGTCTCCGAGCGCAGACCCGAGGAACGATCTCCCGGGACGCCACGACCGATGAGCACTGCGAACTCCTTGTCAGTTGACCGTGTTGACCGTGTCGGCGGCGTCGGCCAGCATGCGCTGGGAGGCGTTGTAGCCCGTGACGCCGCTCATGAAGTTGCCTGGCCAGGTGCCCACGCCGCACAGGTAGAGCCCCCGCACCGGGGTGCGGTGGTCGGCGCAGCCCGGCATCGGCCGGGAGTCGAAGATCTGTCCGGGCACGATGTCGCCGTGCGCGCCGTTGCCTTCGGCCAGCGCGAACTCCCGCTCCAGGTCGAGCGGGGTGTAGACGTGGAAGTCGTGCAGGACGTCCGACAGGTTCGGCACGTGCTCCTCCAGCGTGGCGATGACGGCCTTGCCCAGGTCGTCCCGCTGCTCGTCCCACGTGCCCGTGGCCAGGTGGTACGGGATGCCGCGGACGCTCAGGCTGACGAAGTGGCAGCCGGGCGGGGTCAGCGACGGGTCCAGGGCCGAGGAGATGATCCCCGAGATGGTGGGGCGTTCGGTCCACCGGCCCATCACGGCCTCGTTGTAGGCGTTCTGCAGCACGTCGATGCTGGGCGCGACGCGGAAGTTGGTGGCCAGGAACAGCCGGTTCTCCTCCTCCGACGTCGCGGCGGCGAAGCGCGGGGTGCCCTTCAGCGCCAGGTGCACCTTGGCCGAGGAGCCCTTCATGTTGATGCGCCCGGCCAGGGCGTGGAGGTCGGGCCCGAGCTCGTCCGGGGTGAGCAGGCGGGTGAGGGTCAGCTTGGGGTTGGCGTTGGACAGCACCCGCCGGCTGCGGAACTCGCGCCCGTCGGACAGGGCGACCCCGGTGGCCCGGCCGTCCGCCACCAGGATCTTGGCCACCTCGACGCCGGTCAGGATCCGCACGCCGCGCGCCCTGCACGACTCGGCCATGGCCTCGGTGATGGCGCCGATGCCGCCCAGCGGGGCGGCGTTCTTCATCATCAGGTCGTTCTCGTCGTGGGTGCCCATCCGCTTCATGGACTGCTCCCACAGGGGGCGCTGCAGCAGCAGGTAACCCGAGCCGGGGGTGCGGGGGCCGACGAAGTTCGTGGCGACGGCCGTACCGGCGAAGAACGCCCGCAGTTCGGGCGAGCTGAGGTGGCGCTCGATGATGTCGGCGACGCTGCCGAACATGACCGCCTCGAACGCCTGCTGCTGCGACGGCGTGCGGAAGCGGGCGGCGACGGTGGCCAGGCTGGGTGGCGGGTCGTAGAAGGAGACGTCCATCGTGCGGGCCACCGAGGCGAAGAACTCCAGCAGCTCGTAGAAGCCGGCGTTGTCGGCGGGGCCGTGGGCGAACCTGGCGATCTCCGCCCGGCGGCGCTCCCTGTCAGGCCAGGGCGCCAGCGCCCGGCCGTCGTCGAACATGGTCAGCGAGCCCAGCTCGGGCCGGGTGAAGCGCAGCCCGAAACGTTCCAACTCCATGTCGGCGACGATCCTGGGGTCCAGGCTGTGGCTGGAGTTGGCGACGCTGCTGCCCCGGTAGCCGGGGAAGATCTCCTCGGTCACGCACGTGCCGCCGACCATGTCGCGCCGCTCCAGCATGAGCACCGACCAGCCCGCCCGCGCCAGATAGTGGGCGCTGACCAGCCCGCTGTGCCCGGTGCCGATGACGATGGCGTCGAAGACCTGAGGGTCGTTCATGACGATCCGCGCTCAGCCCAGCGGGCGGATGGTTCGTGAGCCGATCCGCCAGCCGCCGGCCTCCAGGCGGACGGTGTCACGGTATTCGGCGGCCGCCAGCACCCCGTTGCCGCGCAGGGTCAGGGCCTTGCAGACGCACTCGGCGCTCCGCTCGTCCACCGGCGTCACCAGCACGTTGGTGACGTGGTGGCTGACCGCCGGGTCGGTGATCTTCTTGAAGGACGCGATGAGCTCGTCGAGGCCGTGCGCGACCAGCCGCCCCGGGTTCTCGAATCGCACGTCCTGCGCGAAGACCGTCCCCATGGCGTCGTAGTCGTGGGCGTCGAGGAGGTAGGCGACCTGCGACAGCAGATCCCTGATCCGGTCGATCTCGGCGGCGGGCAGGGGTGACGGATTGCTCACGGCTTCCTCTCGTGGGTCGCGGGACATCAGGAGATCCCCCGTGCCGCCGCGACCGTCCGTTGGGTGATGAATGCGATGTAGCCCGGTTCGGTCCGGGTGGCGGGGACGACCGTCGCCAGGGCGCCGGCCACCCGGCCGGCGATCCGCACGGGAACCGCCACCGACCAGGACTCCTGCGTCGTCTCCAAGGAGCTGAACGCCGAGCCCTTGGCCGCGATCTCGGCCAGTTCCGCGCGCAGTTCCTCGCGGGTGCGCGTGGTGCCCGTCGCGGTCGTGAACGTCCCGCCGGGCAGGCCCAGGTCGTCGGGACGGTCCTCGCAGAAGGCCAGCAGCGCCTTGCCCGCCGCGCCCAGGAAGGCGGGGCCGCGCTCACCTGGCGTGACCACGCGCCGCACGGGCCGCCCGCACTCGGCGGACTCCAGGCACAGCCGCTCGGCGCCGACCAGGACGAAGAAGCCGACCGTCTCGTCGAGGTCGTCGCGTA
Source organism: Nonomuraea sp. MG754425 (assembly GCF_021699195.1). Lineage (GTDB taxonomy): Bacteria > Actinomycetota > Actinomycetes > Streptosporangiales > Streptosporangiaceae > Nonomuraea. The sequence continues at coordinate 16,274 of NZ_SSXE01000097.1, forward strand.
GCGCCCGTACGGCCTGGCCGGCCACCGGCCGCACGCCGGCCCAGCGGTCGGTGCGGTGGAGCAGCGCGGTCAGCGCCGCTCCCGGACCCCACAGCCCGTCGGGGCTCTGGTCGACGTAGCCGGCCATCTTCAGCGTGGCCAGCAGGCGGGAGGCCGTGCTCAGGCTCACGTCGACGGCGGCGGCCATCTCGGTGAGCGTGCGGCCCTGACCGCCCAGGGCGGACAGCAGCCCCAGCGCGCGGGTGACCGCGCGGACGCCGGAAGCGCCGGCGCCTTGGGGTCCTTCTGTCTGACGGAAGTCGGCTTCCATGGTGAGGAATCATGAACGAGTCCGCCTAGAAGTGTCAAGGGGTACTTTATGCGCCTTCACCTGGTCATATAGGTAAAATTTGCAGGTATCCCGATATTTCAGGCATTATCGACATGGAGGACAGGGAATCCGGCGCGGCCGAACCGGCGCGCCGGCGAGCGGTCCGGCGGCGCGCCGAGTGATGCGCGCTCGGCGGTCCTGACGCGCTGAGGTGGTGCTCTCAGCAGGCTGGAAGCGGCACGGCCGACGGCGGCCACTCTCGCCTGAGCAAGCCGAACACCCACGAGTCGGACACCTCGCCGTTGACGATGCAGTCCTCCCGCAGCGTCCCTTCGCGGACGAATCCGATCTTCTCCAGAACCCGGGCAGATGCCATGTTGCGCGTGTCGGCCTCGGCCTGCACACGATTCAGGTCCAGGGTGTCGAACGCCCACCGCAGCAACGCGTGCGCGGCCTCCGTCGCGAAGCCGTGGCCCCACATCGCCTCATCGAGGCAGTAGCCCAGGGACGCACTGCGGTAGTCCGGGTTCCATCCGGTCAGACCGCACCAGCCGACGAAGGCCCCGTCGGAAACACGGTCGATGGCCACCCGCGCCCCGGTGCCCTCGTCCGCCATCTTCCGGCACATCATCAGGAAGCGCTCGGCGCGGGCCCGTTCGGTCCACGGCGGGGAGTCCCAGAAACGCATCACGTAGGTGCTGCTGTGCAGCGCGTAGAGGGCGTCCGCGTCGGCGTCGGCGAAGGGGCGCAGTCGCAGGCGAGCGGTGTGCAGCATGGGCGTGGCCAGAGTCATGCGCCTCATCTTGCGTCGTCAGCGGGCGGGCAGGCCACCGGATATCAGCCCCGGAGCCAGAGGGACCGCCGGTTCGGGTGATATGTCGGTAGGGTTTCTCGAAATCGGAGGAGGCGGGGAGTGCACCGACGGTCACGACTGGTACCAGCGGGTGGGATCCTCGCGCTGCTCGCGACGGCCTGCAGCGCCGACCCGGACACGCTGGTGACGGCGCCCAGCCCGCCGGTGGTCACGATCGTCCCGGGAACTCCGTCCGCCTCGCCCACGGCCCCGCCCGTGACCACGCCCGACTGGTCGATCGAGTTGACCGGCGACGGGCAGGACCGGTGGAGCCGCGCGCAACTCCTCGCCGCGGGCGACCGGTTCCTGCTGTCCACGGGCAGCCAGGTGCGCGGGATCACCGACCAGGGCAAGGAGGCGTGGCAGCGGACGTTTCCCTCGCCGGTGAGCGTGGCGGTCGCCGACGGCGTGGTGATCGCCACGTACCGGCAGAGCGGGAAGCACGCCTGGCCGCCTCCCAAAACCGTCCTGGGCATCGACCCCGCGAACGGCAAGACCCGGTGGAAGGCCACCACGTCGCCGTACGAGTCGGTGGTCGGCGACATGGTCTACACGCCGGTATGCCGCGGGGAGCAGACCGAACGGCCCGACGACTGCCGGCTGTCCGCCCGCGATCCGCACACGGGCCAGGCCCGCTGGACGGTGCCCGCCGAACACGTGGCCACCGTGACCGGCTCCGCCGGTGACGTGCTCACCATGACCACCCGGCCGAAGGGCTACCGGGGCAAGCACTGGCTGATGACCCTGGACGCCGGGTCGGGCCAGCGGCTCGGCGTACGCGTGGAGAAGGAGCGGTTCGGCGGGGAACTGCTCTTCCCCGCCGGCCAGGACCGGGTCTCCGGCCCCACCTTCCTCAGCTCCGGGGTCCTGGTCATGAGCAGTGAGAAGCAGCAGGTCAAGACGTTCAAGGAGAAGTGCCGGCTGGACCTGGCCGCCCTGAACACCCGGACCGGCGCGAAGAAGTGGACGGCCCGCGTCCGGCTCGGCGACCCCGAGGGGGAGTACGGGTGCCGCTCCGCCCTGCCGGACGTCTCGGACGACGGCCGCGGCCTGTTCGGCGTCGATGAGAGCGGCAACCCGCTCGTCCTCGACCTGGTGACCGGCCGGGTCCGATGGACCGGCCGGACCCCGGGCACGATCCTGGCCGGCGACGGCGAGACGGCGCTGGTCAAGGAGAAGGGGACGCTCACCCTCTACGACCTGTCGTCGGGCAGGGCGCGCTGGAGCGACGACGAGCCGGTGAAGACCTGGGCAGGCGTGCGGACCAGATTCACCGGCGACCGGCTCCTGGTGTTCCCCGACGACTGCTACCGCAACTGCTACATCCGCGTGTACGACCTGGCCAAGGGCCCCGCCGAAGCCGCTCCCGCCGGTGAGTACGCCGGCTCGGGCGGGGGCTGGGTGGCCACCCGGAAGAGCGAAGGCAAGGTCACGACCTTCAGCCTCAACCGGCTCGGCTGACCCTCAGTTCAGCGACTTCAGCACCCCGCCGACGATCCGTTCGAGATCGTCGGGCTGGTCGGCCTGCACCTCGACGATGTGGCGGCCCTTGCGGACCTGGACGCTCTCGCCGTCCGTCTTCCGCGCCTCGTCGGCGCCGTACCTGCCGGGCTCGCCGTCGAGCAGGCCGTCGGCCTCGGCCGGACTCGCGGACACCCACAACACCTCGGCGCGGGCCCCCCTTTCGATCCCCCCGACCGTGTAGGTCACGCCGCACGCGCTCCGGGCGAGTTCCCGGGTGCCGGCCCGGACCGGGCCCTTCACCGTGGGGGTGCGCGCGGCGACCTTGCCCGGCAGGTCCTTGAGCAGGTCGCACGCCTGCGGCCAGTCCTCCGGCCGCACGCCGCCCAGTTCCACCGGCCCCTGCGCGGGCGTGGCGGCGTAGGCGACCAGGCTCTCCGTGGCTGTCGTGGCCACCAGCAGTTGACCTCCGGTCACGCCCGCCCACCGCGGACGCCCTGACGGGAGGCTGAGCGGCAGGGGCATCGTGGTGAGCGCGGCGGTGGCCGGGTCGAGGACGGTCAGGCCGGCCGGGAGCAACGTGCCGTGGTCGAGGTGCGGGCTGACGCTGTACACCCGTCCACCGCCCACGGCGGGCAGGCCGTCATCGGGGGTGTCCACGGTGCGGACCTGCCCGCTGGAGCGGTTGATCAGCGAGACGACCAGGTTGTTCGATCCGTCGAGGTGGATCAGCCCCAGGTCGTCTCCCATGCTCTGCAGCGAGCAGGGCGTGACGCACTGGACGGCGCCGTCCATCCGCGCGAGGTCGCGCCCGTCGCGGCCGACGATCACGCGGGTCTCCTTGCCGAGCCCGATCAGGGTGGCGCCGTTCCGTACGGACGTCTCCGCGCCGAGCCGGGAGGTGCCGCGGCGGGACCAGAGCGGCGTGCCGGTCGCGGGGTCGAACGCGTACACGTAGTGCTCGCTCCTGCAGGACTCCTCGAACACCACCACGCTGCCGTCGGTGTCGGTGGTGGCCCTGCGCTGGGGGTAGTCGCAGCCGCCCGGCGCACGGTGCTCGCGGCGCCATCGTCGCTCGCCCGTGGCGGCGTCGAGGGCGATGAACTCGTCCGGCTTGTCGTCGTCCCCGGATCGGGGAGCCTCGGCCAGGAGCGGCACGACGCCCTCGCCGATGGCCAGTGCCAGCCCCTGCCGGCCGGTGAACGGCGTGGCCTCGGCGCCGCTGCGCTCCCACAGCAGCCGGCCCGTTCCCGCGGCCAGGCCGGTCAGGCGGATGTCGGCGTCCGACCGCGTGGAGCCCGACTGTCCGGTGCTCGACTGTCCGGTGCTCGGCCGTGTGGCGATGACCAGGGCGTCCTTGCTCACCGCGTAGCCGATCAGGTCGCGGCCGGGCTCGCGGTAACGCCACCGCTTCGCGCCCGTGCCCGCGTCGTGGGCTTCGAGGCCGTCGGCGCCGGCGACGAAGAGCTGGCCGCCCGCCAGCCTGATCTCGCGAGCGTCCTTCTCCTTGCCCAGCCCGTCGATGCGCCAGGACTCCCGCAGGATTCCTGGGGCTGGTCCCGCGTCGGCGACCGGACGCGGGCCTGACGGAGCGAAGGTCTGGTCCCGTGCGATGTCCGCGAGGGCTTCCTCCTGGCCGAAGATCGAACAGCCGGTGGAGAGCAGCAGCACCACCGCTGCCCCGATCCTTCGCCAACGTGACATAGGTGGCAACCCTACTGCGTGGCCCGTGAGCCGCACCGGGCTCCGAGCGCCCGCCGGATCGGGGGCGCGGGCGCTCGGAGCCCGCGCCGGGTGGCCACGCCTCAGCCCTGGCCGGTGACGGCCTGCTGCTCCTGGCGGAGGATCTCCGTGAACTCGAGGTCGTCGTAGTTGCTGAGGACGACGCCGACCCAGTCGGCGTCCAGGTAGATGTTCCAGTTGGCGCTGACGCCACCGCTGCCGCCGCCGCGCCCGGACACCCACTGGCGGCCGTCGACGATGTGGAGCACACCCGAGTACGCGGCGAACGACGTGGGTTGGCGGCCGGGACGGTTGGCCCCGGTGTACAGGCCGGCGTAGGGCCGGTTCAGCACCGTGGCGTCGCGCACCGCCTGCGCGAACCGGACCAGGTCCGGTGCGGTGGCGAAGACGTTGCCGATGAAGCCGCGGCCCGGATTCTCGCCGGGCCCCTGCAGGCTCAGGCTGTCCTTGTCCAGGTTGCGGACGGCGTCCACCCGGTTGCCGTCGGGCTGGCGCATGTAGGGGTGCGCGATGTGCTCGTCGGCGAGCCACTGGTCCCTGGTGTAGTAGGCGGAGCCGGTCATGCCGGCGCGTCCGAAGACGTGCTCGTGCATGTAGTCCCAGAACGTCGTACCGGTCACGGCCTCGACGATCTGCGCGGCGATGGCGTTGGCGGCGCCGCCGCCGGCCGTGTGGGCGTTGGCGGCGCCGTTCGAGCCGGGGGCGGCCACCAGCGTCGCCTGCCGGGCCCACTGCCGGTTGTACTCGTGCACCTCCTCGCGGCTGTTGAAGACGCGTCGCACGTCCGGCTTCGGGGCGTCTATCCCGGAGGTGCCGGCGAGCAGGTGGTGGATGCTCACCTGCTCGGCGATGTCGCCGGCGAGGCCGTCCAGGTGGGCGCCGACCGGGTCCGACAGCGTCAGCCTGCCCTGCTGCAGCAACTGCAGGACGGCCACCGGGAGGAACGGTCCGCCCGCCGAGGAGAGGTTGAACGCGGCGTCCTCGTGGTTGCGGATGCGCTTCTCCTTGTCGGCCCAGCCGTAGCTGCGTGACAGCACGGTCCGGCCCCGGTGCGCCAGCAGCACCACACCGGAGAACTTGTCCTGTGCGGCCAGGCCCGCCACGTACCGGTCGTAGGCGCCGCCGGGGCGGGTGGCGGGTGGGATCTGGTCGTGTCCGGACCGCTCGGGGGCCGCGTCGCCCCTTTCGGCGCCCAGCACCGGGCTCATCGTCCCGGCCAGGGCTGCCGCGCCCGCGTATCCCATCAGCCGGCGCCGGTTGACCTCGAATTCGGTCATGCTGATCGTTTCCTTTCTGTGCGCGGGCGGTGCTCCGCCGTACGCGGGCCGACGGCCGGGTCGTGACGTCACCCGCGTCCGCCGCCCGCTCGGCGACTCGCCCGCCGACCACTGTCGGCCAGCCGTGTCCCCGCCCCGTCCGCGCCGTGTCACCGTCGCGTCACAGCCCCGACCGACGGCGGCGACCCGCCTGAGCCGGGCCCGGTCACTCGGCGCGCAGGGTGATTTCCCGGAAGTCCGACAGACGGGTGAGGCTGTTGACAACACGGGGGATATCGGTCACCATCGCTCTGTTGGGAAGTAAATCGACATCGTTGTCGTTTTCCTGGAAATATCCTCCGTCGCTCTTGTCTCTCCGCCGTCGTCATGCGATGGGCGTGCGCCCGGCCGGCCCGGCCGGCATTTCTGCGTGACCGCCCGCTTCCGGATCGCTGGAAGACCATCACATATTTCACCTCTCTTGCACGCGCGGAAAAGGGGAATAGAGTTGACGACATTCCGCCTTCTTGGGCCTCTGCGCATCGGGCGGACGAGTCCCACGGAAATAACCTCCCCGAGCGTCCGGGCGCTGCTCGCGGCATTGTTGCTGCAACGCGGAGAGCCGATATCGCGCGGCAGGCTGATGATGATGCTGTGGAACGACCCGCCCGCCTCCGCCGAGGCCAACCTCCGCCAGTACGCCGCACGGCTGCGCACCTGCCTCGGCCGGACGGCCCCCGACCAGGCCCGCCGCCTCCGGACGATCCGCGGCAGCGGGGAGAGCGGCTCCTACCAGCTACTCGTCGAGCCCGAGCAACTGGACGTGGCCAGGTTCTTCCAACTGGGCGCCGAGGCCAGGAAGGCGGCCGACGACGGACGGCTGCACTCGGCCGCCACCCTGCTGGAGTCCGCGCTCGCGCTCTGGAGTGGCCCTTCCGCGGGCATGAACGTCAGCGGGTCCCTTTATCTGCAGGATCAACTCCGGGTGCTCACCGAACTGAAGGGCGACGCGGAGGAATTCCTGCTGGAAACTCAGCTCGCTTATCTCCCGGCCAGGAAACTCGTGCCCACGGCCCGCAAACTGGTGGCCGAGCACCCGTTGCGCGAACGATCCTATGCCCTGCTGATCCGATGCCTGTACGCCGCCGGAGACAGCGCGGAAGCCCTCGGCATTTACGATCGCGCCCGTTCCAGGCTGAACCAGGAACTCGGGCTCGAACCGGGCCCCGCGCTTCAGCAACTCTTCCTGGGCATTCTTCGTCACGACAATGAGCTGATCTACACGTGATAACGGGAAGAACGTCCCGCGGGGGAGCGCCTTGTGACGTTGTACGAATGGTTCGTGGCCGGTGCGGAGCGCAACCCGGACGGGCTCGCCCTTGACGTCGGCCCGCACCGCGTGACCTATCGCGACCTGCGTGCCCTGGCCGAACGGCTGGCCGGCCACCTGCTCGAACGCCACGGAGGACCGCCTCGGGCCGTCGGCCTGCTGGCCGCCCGCAGCCTGGCCGCCTACGCGGGCTACCTCGCCGCGCTGCGCGCCGGCGCCGCCGTGGTGCCGCTCAACCCCTCCTTCCCCGCGGCCCGTAACCGGCTCATGTGCGCGCAGGCCGGCGTGGACCTGCTGCTCCGTGAGGACGACACGGACCTCGGGGTGCCGGCCACCACGGTGACCGTGAGCCCCCGGAGCCTGAGCCGCCTGCCCGGCGCCGGCGGGCAGGGCGGGCAGGGCGGGCTCGGCGGGCAGGGCGGTGCCGGCGACCTCGCCTACGTGCTGTTCACCTCGGGTTCCACGGGCGTGCCGAAGGGCGTGCCCATCCTCCACCGCAACCTGGACGCCTATCTCGCGGCGAACATCGACCGCTTCGAGGCCGGACCGGGCTGCCGCCTCTCCCAGACGTTCGACCTGACCTTCGATCTGTCGGTCTTCGACCTGTTCGTCGCCTGGGGATCGGGGGCGACGCTGGTCGTCCCCACCAAGCTGGACCTGCTGGCGCCGAGCCGCTATGTGCGCACGCGGGAGCTGACCCACTTCTTCGCCGTCCCGTCGATCGTGTCGCTGGCCCGCCGCCTGAACTCCCTGGCCCCGGACCAGATGCCCACCCTGCGCCACAGCCTGTTCGGCGGCGAGCAGCTCACCCTCGACCAGGCCGCCGAGTGGCGGCGGGCCGCCCCCGCGAGCACGGTGCACAACCTCTACGGGCCCACGGAGGTCACCCTCACGTGCACCCGCTACAGCCTGCCCGCCGATCCCGCCGACTGGCCGCGGACCAGGAACGGCGCGGTGCCCATCGGCGCCGTGCACCCGTGGCTCGAAGAGGTCGTCCTGGACCGGGAGGGACGCCCGGCGGACGAGGGCGAGTTGTGCGTGCGCGGCGTCCAGCGTTTCCCCGGCTACCTCGACCCGGAGCAGAACGCGGGCCGGTTCGTGGCGTTCGACGGCGGGCGGGCGGTGCCGTTCCGGGAGGGAGACGTCCTCACCGACCGGCACTGGTATCGGACCGGCGACCTGGTCACGCGGTCCGGCGGGTCGTTGCTGCTCCTGGGCCGGCTCGACGACCAGGTGAAGATCCGCGGCTACCGGATCGAGCTGGGGGAGATCGAGACGGTGCTGCGCCGGCACCCGGACGTGGTGGACGCCGTGGTCACCCCGCTGCCCTCGGACGACGGAGAGATCGACCTGGTGGCCGGGTACACGGGCGGGCCGGTGAGCGAGGCGGAGCTGACGGTGCTGGTCAAGGAGTCGCTGCCGGTCTACATGGCGCCGGCGCGCTTCGTGCACCTGGACGACCTGCCGCTCAACGTCAACGGCAAGATCGACAGGAGGCGGCTCACGACCGTCCTGGCGGAGTGACGGCACCAGGCTTCGAGCAGGGCCCGCAGGGTGCGGGACGGCAGTATGATCCACGATCACATCAGTTCGCGTCGACGTTCTGGAGGACGTGTCTTGGCGGCAGAAGAGCCGACGGGGAAAGCATCCATCGCCGCCGTGTTCAACCGTGCGGCGGCCGTCTATGACCAGGTCGGCGTCGACTTCTTCGGGCCCGCGGGCGTCCGGCTGGCCGAGCTCGCGGCACTCGCGCCGGGCGAGTCGGTGCTCGACGTGGGCTGCGGGCGGGGCGCGAGCCTGGTTCCGGCCGCCGCGGCGGTCGGGTCGGCCGGGTCGGTGATCGGCATCGACCTCGCCCCCGCCATGATCGACAAGACCAACGAGCGGATCGCCGAAAGCGGCCTGCGGCATGCCCGCGCGGAACTCGGCGACGCCGAGTCCCCCGGCTATCCGGAGGACTCGTTCGACGCGATCATCGCGGGGTTCGTCGTCTTCTTCCTGTCCGATCCGGTCGCGGCGGTCGCGCGATACTCCCGGCTGCTGCGGCCCGGTGGCCGGCTGGTGATGACCGTCCGGCTCATGGACCGGCAGGAGGACACCGAGATCCCGCGCATCGTCAACGAGGCGCTCCTTCCGTTCGAGACCGGGGCCCGTCCCGCGCCGCGACGGCCGCGCGATCCGCTGGGCACCCGCGACGGCGTCGAAGAGGTGCTGGTGACCAACGGCTTCACCGGTGTGCGGGTCGTCGATGAGACCTATCACGCCCGTTTCGACGATCCCGCCCATTACTGGCGCTGGATGTGGTCGCACGGCGCGCGGGAGAGGCTGGAGAAGATCCCGGCCGACCGGCTGGAGCCGGCGCGCGAGGCGGTCGTCTCCGCCCTTTCGGCGTTCGCCCGCGACGAGCGGTTCGTCTATCCGATTCCGGCCCGGTTCGCCGTCGCGGAAAGGGCGTGACGCCGCTTCAGTCCCGGAGTTTGGCGCGGATCGCCTCCGTGTCGGAGCCGGTCCAGCCGTGCCGGGCGAGCCAGCCCAGGACACCGCCGTCGCGGGTGTCGAGGACGGTGAGGAAGCGCTCGATGTACTGCGCGCGTGGCAGGTGCTCGCTCGCCGTCCGTGGATCCAGGTCCGCCCGGTAGGTGTCGCTTCTGCGGAGCCGGGTCAGGATGCGGTCGAGCCGGTCCGCCGTCGCGAGGTAGTCCTCGACGATGGCCGCCCGGCCGACGCCGGCGAGTTCGAGCGCGAGCGCGCACAGCACCGAGGTGCGGTCCTTGCCCGCGGCGCAGTGCACGATGGCCCCGCCGTCGTCGCGGGCCATCGTGCGCAGGGCGCTCACCACGGAGTCCGGTCGTTCCCGCAGGTAGGTGTAGTACAGCCCGGTGACGCGCCGGTCGGCGTCGCCCTGGCGTTCGTGCCAGGGCAGCACCGGGTCGGCACCGGCACTGACGGCGGCGGTGTCGCCTTCGGCGAACAGCGTGTGGTGGTGGATGGTCACCTCCGGCACGGCCGTCAGCGGACCTGGGCCTTCGAGCCGCACCTCCCGTCCTGAACGCAGGTCCACCACGTGCCTGAGCTTCAGCTCGCCGACGAGCCTGGCCACGTCAGCGGGCGTCAGCTCCTGGAGGTTGTCGGACCTGACGATCCGGCCGAACCTCGTTCTCCCGCCGTCAGTGGTGGCCAGCCCGCCCAGGTCACGGGCGTTGACGGCGCCTTCCAGCTCGATCCACCTGTTCATCGGACACCTCCGGGGATAGTCGGGAAACGGGGGGACGGCGGGCCGGCCCCGGGTCAGCAGGCCCGGTGCCGCCGGGCGGCGATGACGCGCCGGAAGTAGTCACCGAGCCGGGGGATGTGGGCGTCGAAGGTGAAGTCGTCGCGGTGCCTGCGCATGTTCGCCGTCCGCTCCCGGATCAGCGCCGGGTCGCGAAGCTGCGCACCGAGATGGGCGATCCCGGAGAAGGGGACGTCCACGGCGTACGAGCGGGCGAGGTTGCGAATGGCCGACGTCGATCCGTTGTGCGAGTTGTCGGCCAGGATCCACGGCAGGCCGGCCGCGGCGTAACTGCTCAGCCGCCCGGGATAATTGAGGTCGGGCCAGCTCGCGCCTCTCAGCTCGCCGTGGTTCACGCTGTCGAAGACGTGCAGCCAGCCGGCGTCGTACTGCGACAGCTCGGACACCCACTGCAGCGGCTCGACGGCCGGGTGCAGGTGGACGTAGCCGCCGGCCACCCCTCTCGGGATCGAGTCCCCGGCCAGCTCGTGATAGGCCTGACCATAGATGTGGACGTGGATCCCGGCGGCGGCCAGCTCCTCCCACTCGTCGACGTCCTTGCGCCACATGCCGGCGCACACGGTGTGCGTCTCGCCGGTCCGCTCGGAGAGTTTGGGCCGGAACTCGCCGCGGAACCAGTCGCGGGGCGGCAGGTCGCCGTCCATGATGAGGTCCTCGGCGCTGCGCTGCGGGATTCCGCGTAGCGCCAGCTCGAACCAGGTGCGGCACTCGTCGTTGATGAAGATCCGGCCGTCGCTGCGGGACATGAGACGGACGAGGCCGGGCCACAGCGCGTGCTCGATGGCATGCCCGGGGCTCTCCTTGAAGTGCCAGACGAAGGGGGCGTCGAGCCCGGCGTCCATGACCTGCTCGGCCAGCGGGATCGAGGACCAGTTCAGCCCGGCGTAGATGACGTCCGGCCGGAAGTCCGCCGCCGCGCGCCGCCAGTCGCCCGTCGCCGGGATGTCGCGGATGTGCCCCCAGGGAAAGGGCCCGGTGGCCATCCACACGTCCGGGTCGGGATGCCATATTCCGGCCAGCTCGTGACCGGCCCGTTCCAGGACGAGGAGGCGTTCGGGATTGAAGCCCAGATCGCCCACGACCAGGATGCGCAGCGCCGGGCCGGCGGACGCGGCTTCGGGCGGCGGCGCGTAGCCGACGTCGGAGCGGCGCTTCTCGTGGACGGGCCGTCCGCACCAGGGACGCCAGTCCAGGTACTGCCCGGCGGGCACGCCGTAGTACGAGCGGTAGCGGGGCAGCCCGCCGACCGGCCACCCGTACCGGCCGGGCGTGCCGCCGATGATGCGGTGGTGTTGCAGGGGATGCTGCACCCACTGGCACGTGGTCGTCCCGGCGTGGCGGAAGGTCGCCCCGAGCCGGATGAACCGCCGCCACTGGTCCGCCTCGATGGCGTCGGTGACGTATTCGTCGCGCGTGGTCCACGGGGACCGCTGCTCGAAGTCCCTGCGGTGCATGACCTGGACCATCGCCAGGATGTTGCCGCTCTTGAGCGTGTCCAGCCACCGCACCGGGGCCGGGGAGTTGAGCGTCTCGATCTCGCGGCCGACGACCTCGTCGCCGCGCAGGGTGGCCGCTCCCATGCGGGAGGCCACGAGGCCCCGGTTGAAGGCCATGTGCACGCCGCCGTACGCGATGTGCACGCCGGGGTCCTCGTCGAGCACCGCGACCAGCCTCTCCAGGTGGTCGGCGTGGTAGATGTCGTCGGTCGGCAGGTAGGCGAGGTAGGTGCCGGTGGCGTGGCGGGTCGCGAGGTTCAGCGCCGCCCCGAGGCCGAGGTTGCGCTCGTTGCGGAGATAGGTCACCCGCTCGTCCCAGATCTCCTTGAGCAGGTCGTGCAGGAGTTCGTGCGTATGGTCGTGGGAGCCGTCGTTGACGATGACGAGCTCCCAGTCGCGGTAGGTCTGGGCGCGCAGGCTCTCGATGGCCCGGGGGATGAAGGCCGCCTGCTGGTACGTCGGCATGAGGACGGAGACTTTCGGCCGGCCGGCGGCGGGATCGCTCATGATGGGAAGGCTCCCTTTCCTGCGCGCGTGACCGCGCTGTGCTGGTGATGGTCGGTGGCCGGCGGTCAGGATCGCGTGCGGGCGAGGTGCGGCAGCAGCCGCGACTCGAACAGGTGCAGCGCCGACCCGATGGCCATGTGCATGTCCAGATACCGGTACGAGCCCAGCCGGCCGCCGAAGAAGACCCCCGGCTCCCTGCGGGCCAGCTCCCGGTAGCGGCGCAGCGCCGCGCGGTCCGCCGGCGCGTTGATCGGGTAGTACGGCTCGTCCCGCGGGCCGGCGAAGCGGGAGAACTCCCGCATGATCACGGTCTTGTCGGCCGGATAGTGCGCGCGCTCCGGATGCAGGTGCCGGAACTCGTGGATCCGGGTGTAGGCCACGTCCAGGTCGGCGTAGTTGAGCACCGAGGTGCCCTGGTGGTCCCCGACCGGCAGCACCTCGGTCTCGAGATCGAGGGTGCGCCATCCGAGCCGGCCCTCCGAGTAGCCGAAGTACCGGTCCACGGGGCCCGTGTAGACGACCGGGACGTCCTCGGCGAGGTCGCGCCGCATCTCGAAGAAGTCCACGTTCAGCCGGACCTCGATGTTGCGGTGATCGCACATGTTCTCCAGCCACGCCGTGTAACCGTTCGCGGGCAGCCCTTCGTAGGTGTCGGAGAAGTAGCGGTTGTCGAAGGTGAAGCGGACGGGCAGCCGTCCGATGGTCTCGCCGGGCAGCTCGCGGGGATCGGTCTGCCACTGCTTGAGCGTGTAGTCGCGGATGAACGCTTCGTAGAGCGGCCTGCCGATCGTGGAGACGGCCTTGCCCTCCAGCGTGCCGGTGTCGAGTTGCTCCTCCTTCTGCGTGCTGAGCAGGGCGCGGGCCTCGTGCGGTGTCAGCACCCTGCCGAAGTAGCTGCAGATGGTGCCCAGGTTGATGGGCAGCGAGTAGACCCTGCCCTGGTGGACGGTGAAGACCTGGTGCCGGTAGCCGGTGAAGTCGGTGAACTTGTTCGCGTATCGCCACACCCGCTCGTTGGAGGTGTGGAAGATGTGCGAGCCGTAACGGTGGACCTCGATGCCGGTCTCGCCGTCGATCTCGCTGTAGGCGTTGCCGCCGATGTGCGGGCGGCGATCGATCAGCGTGACCCGTAGGCCGAGTTCCGACGCGCATCTCTCGGCGATGGTGAGTCCGAAGAGCCCCGCGCCGACGATGAGGATGTCCATGCACTACTCCAGGCCAGAGGTGTACGTGCCATGGCCGGTTCGGCCGCCGTGGTAGGCCTCCCAGAGCCGGTGGTAGGCGCCCCTGCGCGGGAGGAGTTCGTCGTGGGTGCCGATCTCCACGAGCCTGCCGTCCACCAGGACCGCGATGCGGTCGGCCCGGCGGGCGGCGTGCAGGTGGTGCACGATGGAGACGACCGTGCGGCCGGCCAGGAAACGGGCCAGGGCCTCCTCGGTGCCGCGTACCGCCGACGGGCTCAGCATCGAGGTCGCCTCGTCCAGCACGAGCACCTTCGGGCCGGCCAGCAGGATGCGGGCGAGGGCGAGTTGCTGGGCCCGGCCGGGCGGGAGCGGGCCGTGGCCGCCGGCGTCGATCCGGGTCTCGAACTTCTCCGGGAGCTGCGTGGCCCAGTCCGCCGCCCCCACGGCGGACAGCGCCTCTTCCAGCTCGGCGTCCGTGGCGTCGGGGGCGGCGATGCGCAGGTTCTCGCCGAGGGTGCCCACGAAGACGTGGCTCTCCTGGGTGGTGAGCATCACCTGCCGGCGCAGTGCCGCGAGCCCCAGGTCGGCCAGCGGGACGCGGCCGAGCGTCACGCTGCCGGCGGTGGCCACGTCGATCCCGGCCAGGAGGCGGGCGAGGGTGGTCTTGCCCGCTCCCGTGGGGCCGACCAGCGCGAGGTGTTCGCCGGGGCGCAGGTCGAGGTCGATGCCGTGCAGGACCTCGCGGGCGGCGGCGTCGTAGGTGTAGCGGACGGCGCTGGCTTCGAGCAGGGCACCGGCCGGGACCCGCCGGGTCCGCCCGCCCGGTTCGCCGGCCGGCATGACGCCGACGAGCCGGGCCAGGGACGCGCCGCCCATCTGCAACTGGTCGAGGCTGTCCACGATGTTGATCATGTGCAGGGCGAGGGTCTGCATCAGCAGCGCGACCGTGGTGACGGTGCCGAGGTCGGCCTGCCCGGTCCTGATCAGGATCAGCCCGAGGACGAGGGTGGTGAACGTGGGCAGCAGCGAGCAGAGGTCGAGGGCGGGGAAGAGTGCGCCGCGCAGCCGGATGCTGCGGTGGAAGGCGGACCGCGTGCGGGTGATCTCCTCCTCCAGGCGGCCGGCCCGGCGGTGCCGCCAGCGCAGGGCGTCGATGGTCCTGGCGCCGTCCGCGCTCTCCGCGACGACGGCGTGCATGGCGGCCTGCTGGGCCATGAGCGCGCCGAACGCTCGCGGATAGCGGGCGAAGTACCAGCGCACGGCCGGCACCAGGATGGGGAGCACGATCAGGACGGTGAGCGTGAGCGGCGGGGACACCGCGAGCGAACCCACCAGGAGGACCAGGACGGTGGTGGCGTTGGCGAAGAAGGCGGGCAGCGCGTAGCGGAAGGTCAGCCCGACCTGATCGGTGTCGGCCGTCACCCGGGAGAGCAGGTCTCCGGTGTCGAGCCGTTCCACCGCCGTCAGGGGCAGGGTGAGCAGCCCGCCGAGGAAGTCCTCGCGCAGGCGGCCGAGCAGCCGCTCGGCGAGCAGGAGCACCGAGCGGGCGGCCCACCAGGACAGCAGCGTCTGGGCCAGCAGGAAGGCGCCGCCGAGGAGAGCACTCAGGTTGAGCCGGTGCAGCAGATCCGGGCCGGTGTCGCCGGTGACCCTGTTCGCGATCAGGGCCGCCATCCCGCCGAGCACGTTCGGCAGGCCGAGGGCGGCCAGCGCGGCGGCGACGTTCAGGACCGCGGAGACGGCGACCGAACGGGACTCGCCCCGCAGGAGCGTGCGGGCGTAGCGGCGGACCCGCTCCGGCCCGGCGGTGGCCCTCATCGCCGCACGCAGTCGCGGTAGGGCCGGTGCCGCAGCAACTCGGCATGGGTGCCGCGGAGGACCTCCGCGCCGTGGAAGACGACTTCGTCGGCGTCGGCCAGGAGCTGGGGGGAGGAGGTGGCCACGACGGTGGTGCGGCCGGCGCGGTGGCTCGCGAGCCGGGCGCTGATGCGGGCCTCGGTGCGGGCGTCGACGGCGGTGGTGGGACGGTCGAGGAGCAGGATGTCGCCGCCGGCGAGCAGGGCGCGGGCCAGCAGCAGGCGCTGGACCTGGCCGCCGGACAGCCCGCGGCCCCGCTCGCCGAGGTGCACCCGCGTCTCGTACGTCCGGCCGGGCGGGGGGTCGTGGTCGACGTGGGACGGATCGAGCCCGACGATGTCGAGGGCGGAGGCGGTGTGCAGGGCGCGGACGATCTCCTCGGCGGTACGTCGTCCGTCCACGTCGAGCTGGTCGTGCAGGTCGCCGCTGAACAGGTGGGCGTCGTGGTGCAGCAGATGGATGTGGGCGCGGACCTCCTCCATGGCGATCTCGGTGAGCGGCACCCCGGCGAGCTGCCCCGCCGGCTCGGTGTGCCGGGCCAGACGGTCGAGTACGGCGGTCGCGCGCTCCGGGGACTCGTCCACCAGGGCGGTGAGGCGGCCGGACACGAAGGTGAGGCCGGTCTCAGGATCGCGCAGTTCGCCCTGCCGGCGGAGGGTCGCCGTGCCACGGGCCCTGGCGGGCGGCTGGGCCGTCAGGAAACCGTGGATGCGCCGGGCGGCGACCCGGGCGTGCGCGAAGTGGTTGATGCCCATGATGGTGGTGCGCAACGGACGTACCAGCAGGGTGAGATAGCCGTAGAAGGCGATGAAGACGCCCGGGGCGATGTCTCCCGCGACCGCCTTGTGGGTGCTCCACAGGACCACGACGAGGAGCAGGATGCCGGGCAGCAGCACCTGCGCCCCTTCCAGGACGGCCCGCGAGCGGGCCACGGCCTCGCCGTCGCGTCGCAGGTCGCGGGAGGCGGTGCGGTAGCGGCCGGCGAAGTACTCCTCGCCGCCGAGCCCGCGCAGGACCCGCAACCCGGTCACGGTGTCTCCCGCGAGGGTGTTCGCGGTGGCGATCCCGGCGCGCTGGGCGCTCTTGCGCGTCTCCAGCGCGCGGAAGGTGGGACGCAGGCACAGCAGCATGACGGGCATGCCCAGCAGCACGGTGAGAGCCAGGTCGGCCGCCTGCGTGGCGAGCAGCGTCACGGCCACGCCGTAGGAGAAGAGGCTGCCGCCGAGCATGCCGATGTAGGAGATGAGATAGCCGAAGGTGACCGCGTCGGCCGAGGTGATGGAGACGATGTCGCCGGTGCTGAAGCGGCGGCCGATCTCGCCGCCGAGCCGCATGATCTGCTGCAGGACGGCGCGCTCGGTGCGGATGATGCCGTCCATGCGGGCCAGTTCCAGCACTGTCCAGGCGCCGTAGCCGCTGAGCGTCACCACGGCGATGACGCCGGCCAGCGCCACCACCCAGCCGGTCAGCCCCCGGCCGTCGCCGATGCCGCTCTGCAATGCCTGACCGACCAGATAGGGCACCAGGATCTGCGCGCCGAAGAACAGGCAGTACAGAAAGACCAGCAGGAAAATGCGATATCGCTGCGCGCCCAGCAACCACCCGAAGACGGCGCGGACGGGGCCGTGGGCCGACGCGAAGTTCGGCAATGGCGCCGCGGCACTGTATGTCATATCCAACTCCGTCTGGCAGTTATATAAGACGTCATGATACGCTGCGCAAAATGTTTTTGGAATCGGTGTCGGCGGCAAAACGGAGAGATAAGCCTTGGCCTATCGAAGTGCCGATCATCTGCGTTATCGGCGAATAATCCAGGAATATGTTTCCGATGCGTCCGACCTCGCCGGGAGTTTCGTTCTCGCGGACGCGGCGGTCCGGGCGGCGATTCCGGCCCGCGACCGGCGGGAGGCGGTGGTGAACGAGGTGACCTGCGGTGTCGCCGGGCCGATGCTGGTCACCTACACCACCTGGGTGTTGTGCGAGGCCCGCCGCGCCGGTCTGCGGCGGCTGCGGTTCCTGTCGCGCGAAGGCCAGGTGCTGTTCGAACTCGCCCGGATCCTCGCGCCCGCCCTGGACGTGGACGTCGATCTGGAGTACGTCCACGGGAACCGGCTGACCTGGAGCCTGGCCGCGGCGGACGCCGGGCGGCTGGGGCGGCCCTCATGGCTCTTCAACGGCCTGCTGGAGTTCGGCCCTGCCGAACTGTGCGCCCGTCTCAAGCTGCCCGCCGCGTTCGTGCCGCGGCTGGTGTCCGCCGGATTCACCGAGCGATCCATCGGGGCCGGGCCGGCCGATCGCGAGGCGCGGGCGGCGGGCCTGCGCGAGTTCCTGGGCCTGGAGCCGGTCGTGGCGGCGCTGTCGGCGACCGTGGGCTCGGCGCGGCGCCTGCTGGCCGACTACGCCGCGCAGCACCGGCTGCTCGACGCGACGACCGCGATGGTGGACACCGGATGGGTGGGCCGGCAGGTCGACGCCCTGATCGCGGTGGGCGGCGGGCCCGAGGGGGAGCGCCCGCGGGTGCTGTTCTGGGGTTATCAACCGTCATCACCCGCCCAGGCGGACAACGCCGACATCTTCCGGGCGTACATGTACAACACGGTGACCGGCCATGGCACCCTGCTGCCCGACGCGCCGTTCGTCATGGAGATGTTCTGTACGAGCGATCATGGCACCCTCGTGGAGTATGTTCGGGACCCGGACGGGCGGGTCGTGCCGGTTCTCGCCGCCTCGCGCAACGTGGCCGCCGAGCAGTGGGGGCTGGGTCGTTACCGGGCCGCCCTGTACTGCTTCGCCGAGGCGGTGGCGCAGCGGTGTGTGCACTGGGATCAGGATCTCCGGTCAATGGTCCGCCGTCTTCTCGAGTTGTTCTGGCACCATCCGACGGCCGCCGAGGCCGCCATTTGGGGCGGTTTTCCGTATGAATTCACCTCGGACGGCTCGATCATCACCTCCGTGGCGCGTCCACTTCGCGATCCGGCCGAACGGGTGCGGGTGGACGACCCACCCTGGCTGGCCGGCTCCCTTCTCCTGGGCGACCTCACCTGAATGGCGAGAGCGCGTTTATCATATTCTGTTCGGTCGGATTTCTCAGTCGAAGGCGGAGAGAATGTCCTGCGTTATTTCCGGTGCCACCGAAGGGTCCCAGGTGGCGCATTGAAGGGCGGCGGATCCGTCGTTTCGCGCGGATACGCTCATCTGTGCGGAGAAATGGAAGAGGTCGCGCGCCGCGATCTCCTGGACGGCTGACAGCGGGGGCCGCCGGCGCGGCCGGCGGAAGGTGAAGGCGAGGGCGTCGGCGTCCCAGCGCGGCCAGGTGGCGGCCGTCGCGCGCACGACCGGCAACGGCGTGGCCGTGGCGGCATGGACGGTCCGGGCGAGGGCGGCGAGGTCTCGGTCCCCGAGGGGGACGGGCTGGAAGTACCACCACAGGCCCAGG
>NZ_SSXE01000098.1 GCF_021699195.1 Nonomuraea sp. MG754425
ATCCCCGCCCCCACGCCCACCGCGACCCCGACCGCCGCCGAGGCGGAAGAGAGTCACTGACCCCACGCGAGAACCCCGGCGCCGACGATCGGCACCGGGGTTCAGCGCTTTCCGGTCACTCCTCGACGGCGTCGAACTTGTAGCCCAGGCCGCGCACGGTCAGGATGCAGCGCGGGTTCGACGGGTCGGACTCGATCTTGGCGCGCAGCCGCTTGACGTGGACGTCCAGCGTCTTGGTGTCGCCCACGTAGTCGGCGCCCCAGACGCGGTCGATGAGCTGGCCCCTGGTGAGCACCCGCCCCGCGTTGCGGAGCAGCACCTCCAGCAGCTCGAACTCCTTCAGCGGGAGCTGCACCGACTCGCCCCGCACGGCCACGACGTGCCGGTCGACGTCCATGCGCACCGGGCCGACGGCCAGCACGGCCGTCTCCAGCTCCTCCACGACGTCGCCCTGGCGGCGCAGCACCGCGCGGATGCGGGCCACCAGCTCGCGCGAGGAGAACGGCTTGGTGACGTAGTCGTCGGCGCCCAGTTCCAGGCCCACGACCTTGTCGATCTCGCTGTCCTTGGCCGTCAGCATGATGACCGGCACCTTGGAGCGCTGCCTGAGGGAGCGGCACACCTCCGTGCCGGGCAGGCCGGGCAGCATCAGGTCGAGCAGCACCAGGTCGGCGCCGTTGCGGTCGAACGTGTCCAGCGCCTCGGGCCCGGTCGCCGCGACGGACACCTCGAAGCCCTCCTTGCGCAGCATGTAGGACAGGGCGTCGGAGAAGGACTCCTCGTCCTCGACGACGAGAACTCGGGTCATTTGGCTGCCTCCAGGGGAATCGAGGGTGGTACTACCACCGCCGTGCCGCCGAAGGCGGGCAGGCGGAGGGTGAAGGTGGAGCCGGACCCTTCCTTGCTCCAGACGGACACCTCGCCGGCGTGCGCGGCGGCGACGTGTTTGACGATGGCGAGGCCGAGGCCGGTGCCGCCGGTGGCGCGCGACCGGGCCGCGTCCACGCGGAAGAAACGTTCGAAGATGCGCTCGAGCGCCTCCTCGGGGATGCCGATGCCCTGGTCGCTGACGCTGATCTCGACGGAGTCACCCGCCGGCCGGACGCTGACGACGACCCTCGTGTGCTCGGGGCTGTACGCGACGGCGTTGTCGATCAGGTTGCGCAGGGCGGTGACGAGCAGTTCGTCGTCGCCCCAGATGCGCAGGCCCTCGGTGCCGCCGGTGACGAGCGTGATGTCCTTGGCGGAGGCCCTGGTGTTGCAGTGGTCGATGGCGTCGTTGATGGACTCGTCGATGGAGACCTGACCCGGCGTCGGGATGGGCTCGGCGCCCTGGATCCTGCTGAGGGTGATCAGATCCTGTATGAGGTAGTTGAGCCGGGCGGCCTCGAGCTGCATGCGCCCGGCGAAGCGGCTGACCGCCTCGGGGTCGTCGGCGGCGTCCTGGATGGTCTCGGCCAGCAGGCTCATGGCGCCCACCGGGGTCTTCAGCTCGTGGCTGACGTTGGCGACGAAGTCGCGGCGCACGGCCTCGACCCGGCGTCGCTCGGTCTGGTCCTCGGCCAGCACCAGGACCTGGCCGTAGGAGCCCAGGGGGGCCACGCGGACGGCGAAGTTGGTGGTCTCCTGGCCGAACTTGTGCCCGGCGACGTCGATCTCGCTCTCGCGGATCTCGCCGTCGCGGCGTACCTGTCTCGCCAGCGCGAGCAGCTCCGCGGCCATCAGCCGGTCGCCCTTGACCAGCCCGAACGCGCGTGCGGCCGAGCTGGCCCGCAGGACGCGGTCGTGGGCGTCGAGGACCACGGCGGACGACGGCAGCACGGCCAGCACGGACGCCACGCCCTGTGGCAGCGCCGCGCCGGTCTCCACCCCGTCGGCGACCGTGGTGCGGCGTGGGGCCTCGATCTGATTCCGGTAGAACAGGACCGCCAGCGCGCCCACCACGAACCCGGCCAGGGCCGCGAAGCTCATGGCCATCTCACTCATGTCTCCGATGGTAGGTGGCCTTTCCGCAGGGACAGACCCCCTCATCAGGGGATGAACGGCCCTTTCCTGGAAAGTTCATCTTGCTGTCGGGGTTCGTTCATCGAGCGGGTCGTACGGTGGCCACATGCGCGACGCGTACCATGAAGAACTTGATTCGCTGACCGACAAGCTGGTGGAGATGACCCGGCTCGTCCGTTCGGCCATCTCCCGTGCCACCACGGCCCTCCTCGACGCCGACCTGCAGCTCGCCGAGAGCGTGATCTCCCGGGACGCGGAGGTGAACGCGGTGTTCACCGACGTCGAGGCGTCGATCTTCGAGCTGATGGCCCGGCAGCAGCCGGTTGCGGTGGACCTGAGGATGGTCATCACGGCGCTGCGCATGGGCACCGACCTGGAGCGCATGGGCGACCTCGCGGTGCACGTCGCCAAGGTGGCCCGCCTGCGGCACCCCGATTCGGCGATCCCGCCGGCGCTGCGCTCCACCATCCTGGAGATGGGGCAGATCGCCGAGAACCTGGTCACCAAGGCCGGGAGCTGCGTGGCCTCACGTGACGTCGAGTCGGCGCTGGAGCTCGAGCAGGACGACGACGCGATGGACCGGCTGCACCGGAAGTTGTTCAGGAAGATCCTGGCCAAGGACTGGCAGCACGGGGTCGAACCGGCGATCGACATCACGCTGGTCGGCCGCTACTACGAGCGCTACGCGGACCACGCGGTACGGGTGGCGCACGACGTCGTCTACCTGGTCACCGGCGCCCGCCCGAGCTGACACCGAACGCCGGTCTCCGGCCCCGCGCCCTCCCGAGCCTGATCCCGGCCAGGCGGCCTGCGCCCCGCTCCGCGTGACTTCGCGCGGGCGGGGCGTCGCTTTTCGTGCTCGCCGGGCGGCTCAGCGCGCTTCCTGGATGCGGATCATGTTGCCCGCGGGGTCGCGGACGGCGCAGTCGCGGACCCCGTACGGCTGCCTGATCGGCTCCTGGACGATCTCGGCGTCGGCGGCGCGCAGCCGCTCGAAGGTGCCGTCGAGGTCGTCGGTGGCCAGGAGGATGCCGGCGTAGGTGCCCTTGGCCATCATCTCGGCGATAGCGCGGCGCTCGTCGTCGGTGACGCCGGGGTCGGCGGCCGGCGGCTGCAGCACGATGGACGTGCCGGGCTTGCCCCGGGGACCGACCCTGATCCAGCGCATCCCTTCGTAGCCGGCGTCGTCGCGGACCTCGAAGCCGAGGACGTCGCGGTAGAACACCAGGGAGGCCTCCGGATCGTCGTGCGGGAGGAAACTGGAGTGGATGGAGATGTCCATGGCGGCCACGCTAAATGCGGCCTTCTGGGCGTGCTTCTCGATTCCTGACCGGTTCCGACCAGCGGATTCGCCGGGCCGCCCCGATGGGAGGACACATGCCGGACGAGCATGAGACGGTGACGGGCCGTTGTTTCGTGTGCAAGCGGGTGTTCACCTACGACCCGGACGAGGTGACCACCTTCCTGATCGATCCGGAGACCGGGCTTCCGCCGGGTTTCGGCGTCCTGGGCACGATGCGTCCGGCGGGGCCGGAGGCCGTGGCCCGGTCCGCCGACCAGCCTCTGTGCCCCGGCTGTCAGGCCGGGGCCGAGCGGTACCGGGACTCGATGAACCCGCCGCCTCCCTCGTGGGAAATCTGGCCGCCAACCGGGAACTAAGCGTTCCATAGCGGTCATCGCGTGGCCGGGGATGTGCGCGGAGCGTGAGCGTGGGCCTAGCATTTCCTTCGGGCAGACCGGTTGGAGGAGCTGGGCGAGGACCTCTTCGCCCAGCTCGAACGGCATCACGCGGCGGCGCGTCCAGCGCCTGCCGCCGGCCGCGGAAGATCACCGGGTGCCTCCGGGAAGCGGTGGCCGACACCATGGGGCCCGACGGCACCTGGGCGGTGAGGGACGGGAGGCGCGGGACGCCTCCCGTGGCGGGAGAGAGTCTCAGCGGCCCTGGTTGGCGACGGCCTCGATGGCGGACTTGGCGGCCTCCGGGTCGAGGTAGCGCCCGCCGGGTACGGTCGGCCGGTAGTCGGCGTCGAGTTCGTACAGCAGGGGGATGCCGGTCGGGATGTTGAGGCCGGCGATGTCGTCGTCGCCGATGCCGTCGAGGTGCTTGACCAGGGCGCGCAGCGAGTTGCCGTGGGCGGCGACGAGGACGGTGCGGCCGGCCGCCAGGTCGGGCAGGATCTCGTCGTACCAGTAGGGGAGCATGCGCTCCACCACGTCCTTCAGGCATTCCGTGCGCGGCATCAGCTCCGGCGGGAGCAGGGCGTAGCGGGGGTCGCCGGCCTGGGAGTACTCGTCGCCGTCGGCGATGGGGGGCGGCGGCACGTCGTACGAGCGGCGCCACAGCATGAACTGCTCGTCGCCGAACTCCTCCCGCGTCTGGGCCTTGTTCTTGCCCTGGAGGGCGCCGTAGTGGCGCTCGTTGAGCCGCCAGCTCCGCTTCACCGGGAGCCAGGCCAGGTCCGCTTCCGCCAACGCCAGTTGGGCCGTCTGGATGGCCCTGTTCAGGAGGCTGGTGTGGACGACGTCCGGGCGCAGCCCGGTTTCCTGGAGGAGCTTGCCGCCGCGGCGGGCCTCGTCCTCGCCCTTGGCCGAAAGGCTCACGTCCACCCAGCCGGTGAACAGGCCCTTCGCGTTCCAGTCGCTCTCGCCATGCCTTAGCAGCACCAAAGTCGCCATGCGGCCAATCCTATGGTTCGGGTGAGTCGTCAGGATCCCGGGCGTCGTTCGCTCAGCCGACCTGCTCGGGGTCAGCGAAGCGGGCGAACGCCTGGAGGTTGGCCAGCGACTCGCCGCGTTTGGCGCGCCAGGCCCACTCACGCCGGATCGAGGAGGCGAAGCCCAGTTCCAGCGCCCGGTCGAACCACTCGTCCGAGTACGTCAGGACGCACCCGAGCAGCCGATCGACCTCTTCCTCCGTCACGGCGGCCGGCGGCACCCTGCCGACCAGGTAGACGTCCCCCACGGGATCGACCGAGAAGTGCACGCCGTACATGGAGCCGTTCCTGCCGAGCAGCCAGCGGTAGAACTCGGCGTGGTTCTCGTCCGGCTGCCGGCAGAAGAAGGCTTCGACGTGCAGCGCCCGCTCCCCCGCGATCAGCCAGGTCATGGTGGCGAGCTTGTGCTGTCCGGGCAGTTTGACCAGGAACGCCCCAGGCCGCGGCTCGTCGTAGGAGACGTCCGCGGCCTTGAGCGCGGCTTCGACGACTTCGCGCATGCCACCACGATAAAGGCCCTAGAACAAAGTACGGTCAGGCGAGGGCGACCGGCACCTTGTGCAGGTGCGCGATGGCGGCGGCGTACACCTCCGTCAGGCGCGAGGCGGTGGCCTGCCAGCCGAAGGCTGCGGCGTGCGCGCGGGCCCCTTCGGAGAGCTGGTCGCGCCAGCGGGGCGAGGTGACGAAGCGGCGCAGCGCCTGCGCCCACTCGCCCGCGTCGTGGCCGTCCACGAGCAGGCCCGAGACGCCGTCCCGGACGGCGGTGCGCAGGCCCCCGACGGCGGCGGCGGCCACAGGGGTACCGCACGCCTGCGACTCCAGCGCCACCAGGCCGAACGACTCGCTGTGGGAGGGCACGACGGTGACGTCCGCGGCCCGGTACCAGTCGGCCAGTTCTTCCTGGCGGGCCGGGGGGACGAGGCGGACGACGTCCGAGATGCCGAGTTCGGCGGCGAGTTCGGCGAGCAGGGAGGGCCGGGCCAGGCCGTTGCCGGAGGGGCCGCCCACGCACGCGACGACCAGGCGCGAGCGCAGCGACGGGTCGTCGATGAGCATCCTGGAGGCGGCGCGGAGCAGCACGTCGGGGGCCTTGAGCGGCTGGATGCGCCCGACGAACAGCAGGACGTGCGCCCGCTGCGGCAGGCCGAGCCGGTGCCGGGCGGCGCCCTGCGAGGCGGGCCGGAAGCGGGTGAGGTTGACGCCGGGGTTCACGACGGCGACGCGCTGCTCGGAAGCGCCGTAGAGGTCGATCAGCTCGCGGGCCTCGTCGGCGGTGTTGGCGACGAGGCGGTCGGCGATCTCGACGACCTGCTGCTCGCCCACCACCCGTGCCTGGGGCTCCGGCTTGTCGCCCTCGGCCAGGAGCAGATTCTTGACCTTGGCCATGGTGTGCATGGTGTGCACGAGGGGAACGCCCCAGCGTTCCTTGGCCAGCCAGCCGACCTGGCCCGAGAGCCAGTAGTGGGAGTGGATGACGTCGTAGCGGCCCGGGTCGTACATCGCCTCGGTGCGCAGCACCCCTGACAGGAAGGCGCAGAGCTGGGCGGGCAGATCGGCGCGGTCCATCTCCTCGTACGGCCCGGCGGTGAGATGGCGGACGAGCACTCCGGGGGCGATCTCGGCCACGGGGGGCAGGTCCCGGGCGGTGGCCCGGGTGAAGATCTCCACCTCCACGCCGAGCTGGGCCAGGCGTTTGGCGGACTCGACGATGTACACGTTCATGCCGCCGGCGTCGCCCGTACCGGGCTGCTCGAGCGGCGATGTGTGCATGCTGATGGTCGCGACCCTGCCGACCCGTCTTCGCCTCACTCGACACCACCTCCAAGCGATGTACAACTATCCCGATTTTTTCGACATTCCCGACAGACGGTCACAACCGGGTGTACACACCCCGGCTCTCTAAGATGTGGACATGCGGAGAACGGCTGTGGTGACCGGGGCGAGTGGTGGGATCGGAGAGGCGACCGCGCGGCGGCTCGCCGCCGAGGGTTACGACGTGGTGGCGGGCGCGCGGCGCCGCGACCGGCTGGACAAGCTGGCGGCCGAGGTGCCCGCGATCACGCCGGTGACGCTGGATGTGACCTCTCAGGAGTCGGTGGACGCGCTGGCCGCCGCGCTGGAGCGCTGCGACGTGCTGGTCAACAACGCCGGAGGCGCGCTCGGCATGGAGCCGGTGGCCGCCGCCCGGCCGGACGACTGGCAGCGGATGTACGACGTCAATGTGCTCGGTTCCCTACGCATGACCCAGGCGCTGATCCCCAAACTCGTCGAGTCGGGCGACGGCGTGCTGGTGATGCTCACCTCGACCGCCGGGCACGGCGCGTACGAGGGCGGGGGCGGCTACGTCGCGGCCAAGCACGCCCAGCGGACCATGGCCGAGACACTCCGCCTGGAACTGGTGGGGCAGCCGGTGCGGATCGTGGAGATCGCGCCCGGCATGGTCCGGACGGAGGGCTTCTCGGTCACCCGGTTCCGCGGCGACGAGACGGCCGCGGCCCGCGTGTACGAGGGCGTCCCCGACCCGCTCGCGGCCGGCGACGTGGCCGACGCGATCGCCTGGTGCGTGACCCGCCCGGCGCACGTGAACATCGACCGCCTGGTCATCCGCCCCCGTGCCCAGGCCGCGCAGCACAAGGTGCACCGCGTCGGTGGCTAGACCGGTCGGGGCGATCACCCGGGGCACGACCGGCCACAACCGGCTGCGGCGCGGCGACCGCTGGATCGCGGCAGTGCACGGACCGCTGCTGCGCTCGGCCGCCCGGCCGCTGGTCGTGGACCTCGGGTACGGGGCCTCGCACACCACGACGCTGGAGCTGTTCACCCGGTTGCGCCGGGTGAACCCCGACGTCGAGGTGGTGGGGATCGAGATCGACCCGGCCAGGGTGGCGGCGGCCAGGCCGTACGAGCGGGAGGGGCTGAGCTTCCGGCTGGGCGGCTTCGAGTTGCCCGTCCCGCGCCCGCCGACCCTCGTACGGGCCTTCAACGTGCTGCGCCAGTACGGCGAGGACGAGGCGTGGCACTACTGGGACGTGCTCCGGGGCCGCCTGGCCCCGGACGGCGTGCTGGTCGAGGGCACCTGCTCCGAGAACGGGCGGCGGGCGGTGTGGGCGGGGCTCTCGCCTCGGGGGCCGGAGACCATCACGTTCTCCGCCCGGTTCGACGCCTTCGAGCGGCCGTCCGATCTGGCCGACCGGCTGCCGAAGACGCTCATCCACCGGAACGTGCCGGGTGAGCGGATCCACACGTTTCTGAGCGACTTCGACCGGGCCTGGGCGGTGAGCGCCCCGTACGGGGCGCACGGGCGGCGGCAGCGGTGGCTGGCCGCGATCGGGGTCCTGGCGGCGTCCTGGCCGGTCCCGGTGCGTCCGCCGCTGGGTGGTGCGGCCCGGTGGCGGCTCGGCGAGCTGACCCTGCCGTGGACGGCCGTAGCTCCCCGGTAACCGCGAATCCCCCAGTAAATGGTCTATTTCGCACACGTGGTCGCCGGTATATGGTCACGGTGCGGTCCAACTCGTTCAAGTTCGGTCGCAACCTGGTCGGGGGAAGTCAGGCACGGTCCTCGTCAAGGAGCCGAGATGAGCAGATTCTCAGGCTGGGCCAGCCGTCTCACCGCGGTGCTGGTCCTCATCGGAGCAGTCGTCGCCTTACCCGCGCAGGAGGCGCTCGCCGCGCCCCCGCTCACCACCCCATGGACCGCCGAGGTCACCCCGGACAACGCCCTGCCGGAGTATCCGCGGCCCCAGCTCGTACGCCCGGAGTGGCAGAACCTCAACGGCCTGTGGCAGTTCGCCGCGACCGGCTCCCTCACCACCCCGCCCACCGGCCAGGAGCTCGCCGAACGGGTGCTGGTCCCGTACCCGATCGAATCCGGGCTCTCCCGGATCCAGCGGCACGAGGACCGCATGTGGTACCGCCGGACCTTCACCGTCCCGGGCGCCTGGTCCGGGCGGCGCGTCCGGCTCAACTTCGGCGCGGTGAGCTGGGAGACCAGGGTGTGGGTGAACGGCACCGCGGTCGGCACCCACACCGGCGGGTACGACCCGTTCAGCCTCGACGTCACCTCCGCCCTGCGCTCCGGCTCGAACGAGCTCATCGTCGGCGTGTACGCCCCGGTGGACGCGGCCGGAGCCCCCGTCGGCAAGCAGCGCCGCGCCCCCAGCGGCATCTTCTACACCGCCCACTCCGGCATCTGGCAGACCGTGTGGATGGAGCCGGTCAACGCCGCGAGCGTCACCCGCCTCGACACCACGCCCGACGTCGCGGCCGGGCAGCTCGACCTCGTCGTGCAGGCGGCGGGGGCATCGGGACAGCAGGTCAGGGCCGAGGTGCTGACCGGCGGGAACGTGGTCGGCACGGTCACCGGCGCGATCGGCGCGCACCTGCGGGTGCCGGTGCCGAACGCCCGCCTGTGGACGCCCGACGACCCCTTCCTGTACGACCTGCGCGTCACGCTGACCGGCACCGGCGGCGGCGACGTCGTGACCGGGTACTTCGGCATGCGCTCGGTCGGCAAGGCGGTCGTCGGCGGGGTGCTGCGCCCGACCCTCAACGGCCGGTTCGTCTTCCAGCTCGGCACCCTCGACCAGGGCTACTGGCCCGACGGCGTCTCCACCGCCCCCACCGACGCGGCCCTGCGCTTCGACCTGGAGCAGCAGAAGGCGCTCGGCTTCAACACCGTGCGCAAGCACGTCAAGGTCGAGCCCGCCCGCTGGTACTACTGGGCCGACCGGCTCGGCCTGATGGTCTGGCAGGACATGCCGTCGATGCGCACCGGCGTCAGCCCGTCCACCGCCGACCGGGCCACCTTCGAGAGCGAACTGCGCCGCGTCGTGGACCACCTGCGCGGGATCACCTCGATCGTGCAGTGGGTGCCGTTCAACGAGGGCTGGGGCGAGTACGACCCCGCCCGCATCGCCGACCTGGTCAAGAGCTGGGACCCCAGCCGCCTGGTGAACAACAACTCCGGCTCCAACTGCTGCGGCTTCGACGGCGGCAACGGCGACGTGGTGGACGACCACATCTACGTCGGCCCCGGCACCCCGCAGCGGCCCAGCGCGACCAGGGTCGCCGTGCTCGGCGAGTTCGGCGGGCTCGGCCTGCTCAGCCCCGGCCACCAGTGGCCCGGCACCGGCTTCGCGTACGAGATGACCTCCGGCCCGACGGCCCTGACCGACCGCTACGTCTCCGTCAACGAGCAGCTCAAGCCGCTCATCGTGAACAACGGCCTGTCCGCCTCCATCTACACCCAGCCCACGGACGTCGAGAACGAGGTCAACGGCCTGTGGACGTACGACCGCCGGGTGCTGAAGCCGAACGCGGAGCGCGTACGGGCCGTCAACCGCTCGGTGATCCAGTCCGCGACGGGCCTGACGGCGGGCGGCCTCGTCTCGCTGCGCGTCACCACCTCCGGCCACACCGACCGCTTCCTGCGCCACCAGGACTCGCTCGCGCGCACCGACGTGGTCGGCACGGGCAGCGCGGACGGTCTCAAGCTGGACGCCACGTTCTGGGCCCGGCCGGGCCTCGCGGACGCCACGTGCTTCTCCTTCGAGTCGCGCAACTTCCCCGGCCACTACCTGCGGCACTCGAACTCCCGGGTGCGCAAGGACGCGCGTGACGGCACGGCCCTGTTCGACCAGGACGCCACCTTCTGCGCCCGCGCCCCGCAGGCCGGCACCGGCGTGTCCCTGGAGTCGCTCAACGTGCCCGGCTCCTTCCTGCGCCACTTCGGCGACGCCGTCCACATCGCGCGCAGCGGCGGCCCCAACGCCTGGGACACCGCCACGTCGTTCGCCGCCGACGTCACCTGGCTGCCGAGCACGCCGTGGTGGCGCAGCGGCGCGGACCTGACCGTGGGGGCGGCCCAGTCGCTGCGGGTGACCACGCCCGGCTACACCGACCGCTACCTGCGCCACCAGGACTCGCTCGCGCGCACCGACGTGGTGAACAGTTCCAGCGCCCAGTTGCTCAAGGAGGACGCCACCTTCTACGTGCGGCGCGGCCTGGCCGAGGCGAGCTGCTTCTCCTTCGAGTCGCGCAACTTCCCCGGCCACTACCTGCGGCACGCCGACTTCCGGGTCCGCAAGGACGCGCGTGACGGCACGACGCTGTTCGACCAGGACGCCACCTTCTGCGCCCAGCCGCCCAGGGCCGGGAGCACCGGGGTGACGCTGGGCTCGGACAACCTCTCCGGCCACGCGGTCAGGCACTACGCCGAGGCCGTGCACATCGCGGTGCCGGGCGGCCCGCACGCCTTCGACGCCTCCGCGAGCTACGACCAGGACGTCACCTGGGCCGTGGCGCCGCCGTGGGCGCCGTGAGCTGACGTCTCCGGGGCGCGCCCGCGCTCACAGGCGCGCCTCGAAGACGGCGTACGCGGCGGCGTCGAACAGCACGAACCGCACGTCCGTCACGTCCGTCGCGGCCTGGCGGACGGTCTCCAGGGCGATGCGGGCGGCGTCGTCCACGGGCCAGCCGTAGATGCCGGTGGAGATCGCCGGGAAGGCCACCGAGCCGGCCCCCAGCGTGTCGGCCACCCGCAGCGACTCCCGGTAGCAGGCGGTCAGCAGGTGGGAGCGGTCCTCGGTCGCCGAGTGCACGGGGCCGACGGTGTGGATCACCCACCTGGCGGGCAGCCGCCCGGCCGTCGTGGCCACGGCGTGCCCGGTCGGCAGGCCCCTGCCGTACTGGGCGGCGCGCAGCTCGCGGCATTCCGCCAGGATCTCAGGGCCGCCCCGGCGGTGGATCGCGCCGTCCACGCCCCCGCCGCCGTACAGGGAGGAGTTGGCGGCGTTGACGACGGCGTCCACCCGTTGCTCGGTGATGTCGCCCTGCACCAGTGTGAGCTTCATCTCACCGAGGGTGTCACGGGGGCCGCGCAGCGGAGGACACAGAGAAAAGACTCAGCACCCGGATGCCAGCTCGACGCTGTGTAGAGCTACGCTGAAGGGCGTGAAGGGTCTTGGCGAGCTTGAACGCAGCATCATGGACATCCTCTGGGCGGAGAGCAACGCGCTGACGGCCCGCGAGGTCGGCAAACTGATCGCCGACCGCGACCTGGCCCCCACCACGGTCATGACCGTTCTCGACCGCCTCACCCGCAAGGGCTTCCTCGAGCGCACCCGCGACGGCCGGGCGTGGCGCTACGAACCGGCGGAAAGCCGTGACGCGTACATCGCTGAGCTTATGCTGGAGGCCCTGGACCTGACGGGCGACCGCCTGGCCGCCCTGACCCGTTTCGCCCAGGCCGTGTCGGGCACGGAGGCGGAGGTCCTGCGCAGAGCCCTTACGGAGCTGGAGGAAGAGTGATCACGGCAGCGGTGCTGACGAGCCTCGCCTTGGCGTGCGCGGTCGGCTCCTGGCGTTTCACCACGGCCGGATGGACCTCACGCGCCCCCCGGCTGGCCATCATCGTCTGGCAGTCCCTCGGCGTGTCCTGGGGGCTGGCCACCACGGGCGCCATGCTCGCCTTCGCCGTCCAGCCGTACGGCGCCGGGGTGCTGCCGGGGCTGATCGCGTTCGGGCGGGGCGAGACTCCCGCGCAGGCGTGGGACCCGCTGCACGTGCTGGCCCTGATCGCGGGCCTGACCGCGCTGGCCGTGCTGGTCGCGGTGCTGCTCACCGCGGGTGTGCAGGCGCTGCGGGCCCGGCGCAGGCACCGCATGCTGCTGGCGCTGATCTCCCACGACAACCCGAGCGTGCCGGGCGTGCGGGTGCTGGCCCATCCCAGCGCCGCCGCCTACTGCGTGCCGGGGCTGCGCTCGCAGGTCGTGGTCAGTGAGGGCGCGCTCAAGCTGCTGTCGGAGGACGAGCTGACCGCGGTGCTGGCGCACGAGGCGGCGCACGTACGCGAGCGTCACGACCTGGTGCTGCTGCCGTTCGCCGCGCTGCGCCGGGCGCTGCCCTGGTCGAAGGTGGTGGCCGACGCGCAGGCGCAGGTGGAGCTGCTCGTCGAGATGGCCGCCGACGACCGCGCCCGCCGTTACTGCTCGCCGCGCCGGCTGGCCACGGCGCTGCTCAGGTTCGGCACGGCCGGAGCCATGCCGACGCCGCACGGCATGCTGGGCGTGCACGCGCAGCACGTCATGGCCAGGGTAGATCGCCTGATCAAGCCCGCTCCCGAGCTGGCCGCGTCGGTGCGTTACGGGTGGATCGCGCTGTCTGTGACGTTGCTCACCAGCGTCCCGTTTCTCTGGGTCATCCAGCTCTGATGCTTGCTGCTGTTAAGCACTCCGTTTGCAATTGCTAGCACTCGGAGGCAGACTGTGGGCATGGCACTACCCAAAGTCGGCTCGATCGGTGAATACATCCGCGACCAGCGGCAGCAGGCGAAGATCTCGCTGCGCCAGCTCGCCGCGGCGGCAGGGGTCTCCAACCCCTACCTGAGCCAGATCGAGCGCGGGCTGCGCAAGCCGAGCGCGGAGATCCTCAACCAGATCGCCAAAGGTCTGCGCATCTCCTCGCAGGCGCTCTACGTGCAGGCGGGCCTTATCGAGGACCGCGAGCCGCCCAGCGACGTGATCACCGCCATCAGGGCCGACGCACATCTCAGCGAACGGCAACGCCAGGTGCTGATCGACATTTACGAGTCGTTCCGCAAGGAGAGCCAGGCCGAGGACGAGCAGACCTCCCAGAATGCGCGTCCCCGGCATGACTCCGGTCCGGACGACGAGCCGCCGCTGCCCGAGGAGTTTCTCGCCGCTCTTGAGCCCTACGCGGCGACCTCACGCAACGGCGACGTCACCCAGGAAACCAAGGAAGGTTAACCCATGACGCTGGCCACCGAGGTCAAGAAGCTCACCGAGTCCAAGCCGTTCCACGCGGTCGCCGGCGCCGGTGACTACGCGGTCGAGAAGCTGCGTGAGCTGCCGGAGCAGCTCCAGAAGCTGCAGTCGCGCCGCTCCGAACTCGCCAAGGACCTGCCTGGCAAGGCCCGCGAGTACGCCGACAAGGCCGAGGGCTTCGCCCGCGAGCTGCCCGACAGGGCCCGCGAGTACGCCGACCAGCTCACCGAGAAGGCCACCGAGGTCTACGAGGACTTCGCCGTACGCGGACGCAAGGTCGTCAGCAGGACCACCGGCGAGGCCGCCCTCGAACTCGAAGAGGTGTCGCAAGCCGTCAAGCCCGCTGCCGCCAAGAAGCCCCGCGCGACCAAGGCAGGGGCCTGACCGACGCCTGGGCCCGTCTCCCGGCGAGCGCCGGGCGACGGGCCTTTCCGTTCAGGGGTGCCCGCATGTCGGGGGCGCCTATTAGGCTGAAGCCGTTTGCATCACGGCGTTGGGCGGAGACGACTACATGAGTATGATCAACGGGGTCTTCAACCTCCTTTTCCTGGTGCTCGCCGTGGCCGTGTTCGGCATGGCGGTCTACGCGCTCGTGCACGCGCTTCGGGTGCCGGCCAACGCGTTCGTCTCGGCGGGCAAACTGCAGAAGAACCTGTGGCTGCTGATCCTCGGGCTGGCCACGCTGTTCTCGGCCGCGGGCGCGTGGAACTATCTCAACGCCTTCCTGGTCGTCGGCGGCGTCCAGTTCATCGGCATCGGCCTCGGGCTGTTCTCGATCGCGGCCGTCATCGCGGCCACGATCTACATCGTCGACGTGAAGCCGGCGGTCAAGGGCATGGGCGGCCGGGGCAACAGCGGCCCCTACGGCCCCTGGTAGACCTCACAGCAGTTCGCCCGCCAGCCAGGCGGCCAGGTTGCCGTGCCCGGCGAGCGTGGGGTGCACGCCGTCGGGCAGCACCGCCTCTCTGGGCCAGCTCCTGCGCAGCGGGTCGAGGAAGGTCACCTTGCCCGCCCTGGCCGCCTCGGCCACGGCGTCACGCACCCCGTACGCCTTCCTGGGCGGCTCCCCCAGCCAGATCGGCCCGACCATGACCGTCCTGGTCTGCGGCCACTGGGTGCGCACCTCGCTCAGCAGGCTCGCGGCGGCCTGACGCACCAGCTCCGCGCTCCACCGGCGATCGTTGTGGCCGCCCGAGATGACCAGCAGGTCGGGCGGCGGACGCCAGGCCAGCTCCTCCTCGAACGAGCGCTGGAAGGTGCGGCCCGCCCGTCCCTCGTTGCAGAAGCCGGTGCCGCCCGCGCCCGCGATGATCGGCTGCCCGCCCATGAGCCGGGCGGCCTGCGAGGCGTACGTCTGCCAGCGCGGCACCGGCCCCGACCCGACCGTGAAGCTGTCGCCCACGAACATCATCACCGGCGCGTGCGGCTGGGCGGGCGGGGACGGCGTGCCGCCGCTCGCCGGCGCGCACGACGGCAGCCCGAGCACCGCGATCATGAGCGCGACGCGCTTCGTCAGGCCACGCATGAACACCCCTGGGCGCTAGGCTGCCGATATGAGCACCGATCTCCATGGGCGCACCCAAAGATTGGAACTGTCCGACCAGAACCTACGCGACTTCGAGGCCGTCGTCCTGGACGCCACGCCTGAGGGGATCGTGCTGAGCAGGTCGGCATTCTATCCGGGCGGAGGCGGCCAGCCGGCCGATCACGGAGTTCTGATCTGGCAGGGTGTGGAGACGCGCATCGCGGGGGTGCGCAGAGGCGACGACCTCCGGCTGATCCCGGTGGAGGGCGACCCGGTCCCGGCGGCCGGCACCGTGGTGAGGGGCGCGGTGGCCGACCCGCGGCGCTCGGCCCTCATGCGTACGCACTCGGGCCTGCACGTGCTGTGCGGGGTGGTGTTCCGCGACTACGGCTGCCTGGTCACGGGCGGCAACATGGACGAACTCAGCGCCCGCATGGACTTCGACCTGCCCGAGGTGCCCGCCGGGTTCAAGGAGGCCGTCGAGGACGCCTGCAACGCCGAGATCACCGCCGACCGGCGGATCGACGTGCGGGTGCTGCCCCGGGCCGAGGCGTTCGCCATCCCCGACATCGTCCGCACGGCCACGAACCTGGTGCCGGAGAGCGTCCAGGAGGTGCGCATCGTCGACATCGTGGGCCTCGACACGCAGGCCGACGGTGGCACCCACGTGGCCTCCACCAAGCAGATCGGGCACATCAGGGTCGCCAAGATCGAGAGCAAGGGGCGCGGTTTCCGCCGCCTGCGCATCCAGATCTCCGACTGAGCGAGCGGCCCGGGGCGCTCATCGCGCGGCGGGTTCGATCAGCCGGGCGAGGCCGTCGAGCAGCGGGCGCAGGCCGAACTCGAAGAGCCGGTCGAGGTCGAGGTCGAAGTCGCCCAGTTCGCCGAGCAGCCGCCCGAAGGCGGGGTTGCTCGACATGATGGCGCGCAGGAACTCCTCCTGCCCGGTCATCCACTCCTCGTCGGTCATGCCGGTGCTGGCCCTGGCCTGCTGCTCCAGCTCGATGTGGGTGGCGATGCCCTGCACGTAGCTGTGGAGCAGGATCAGCACGTACATCCGGGTGGTGGCGTCGAGCCCGGTCTCCTGCAGCACCTCCATGACGAACTCGGAGTGCGCGAGCAGCGCCTCCGACGGCACCGGCCGGGTCAGCGGCGTCGCCCCCGCCATCCACGGATGCGCCCGGTAGGCGGCCCACTGGATGCGCGCCGACGCCTCCAGCCGGCTCCGCCAGCCCGCCGGCCACTCCTCCGGCCGCTCCCCGGGCAGCGGGAACTCGGCGAAGGCCGCGTCCACCATGAGCATGACCAGGTCGTCCTTGCCGCCCACGTGCCGGTAGAGGGACATGGTGGCCACCCCGAGCCGCCCCGCGACGGCCCGCATGGTGAGTTCTGACAGCCCGTGCGCGTCGGCGATCTCGATGGCCGCCCGCACGACGCGCCGCCGGGTCAGGTCGTGCTCGGACGTCGCGGGACGCGGCGGCCTGGCGGCGGCGGCCCCCGGCCGGTCGGCCACGATCGTGCCCACGCGCGGCTCGGCGACCACGACGCCCTCCCGTGCCAGCAGGGTCAGCGCCTTGGCGGCGGTGGCCAGCGCGACGTTCCAGTCTCTGGCGAGTTGCCTGGTCGAGGGCACCCGCTCCCCCGGGCGCAGCCGGCCGTCGGCGACGCGCTGCTTGACGTCGGCCACGATGCGGGCGTGGGGCGGCATGGTCATCCTGTCCTCCTGTACTAGTACAGATCTCGCCACTATACCCTTGCGAACTGCTGTATGTACTGCGTACATTCAGTTCTGCGTACAACGTCAACAGACAAACAAGGAGTACGGCCGTGAAGAAGGTCCTCATCTCGGGTGCGAGCGTCGGCGGTCCCGTCCTGGCGTACTGGCTCGGGCGGCACGGGTTCGACGTGACGGTCGTCGAGCGGGCGCCGGCGCCCCGCAAGGGCGGTCAGGCCATCGACATCAGGGGCGCGGCGCTGACCGTGGCCGAGCGGATGGGGGTGCTGGAGCGGATCAGGGCGCTGCGCACGACCATGCGCGGCATGAACATGCTGGACGCCGACGGCAACGAGATCATGCGCTCGGAGGAGGCGACGCTCAGCGGCGGCCGGTTCGACAGCCCCGACGTCGAGATCATGCGGGACGACCTGAACGGCATCCTCATCGACGCCACCACCGCCCGCTACGTCTACGGCGACTCCATCGCCACCCTCTCCGAGGACGGCGAGGTCACGTTCGAGGGCGGCGGGAGCGAGCGCTACGACTACGTCATCGGCGCCGACGGCCTGCACTCCAACGTGCGCCGGCTGGCCTTCGGCCCCGAGCGGGGCTTCCTGCGCCACCTCGGCACCTACCTGTCCATCTACACCGCCGACAACTTCCTCGGCCTCGACCACTGGCAGACCTGGTTCAACTCGGGCGAGGCGGGCGGCGCGATGTTCAGCGACCGCGACCCCGCGCAGATGCGGGTCAACCTCGGCTTCACGGCCGACGTGATCGACTACGACCACCACGACATCGACGGGCAGAAGCGGCTCATCCAGGAGCGCTGCTCGGAGGTCTGGCAGGCGCCCAGGCTTCTGGAGGCGATGTGGAAGTCCGACGACTTCTACTTCGACTCCATGGCGCAGGTGGTGATGGAGCGCTGGACGAAGGGGCGGGTCGCGCTGGTGGGCGACGCCGGTTACTGCGCCTCGCCGCTGTCCGGGCAGGGCACGAGCCTGGCCATGGTGGGCGCGTACGTGCTGGCGCAGGAACTCGGCGCGGACCCCGAGACCGCCTTCGACCGCTATGAGCGGCGCATGCGCCCGTTCGTGGCCGCCAACCAGGCGCTCGCCCACGAGAACCCCGGCCGGGGCGCCGCCCCGGAGAGCGTCCAGCGGGCGGCGAACGACTTCGCTCTGGACTGACAAGTACGAACCGATACGATTTGCCGCCATGGGGATCAGACTCACGATGGCGGCACTGGGGGCCACCGCTCTGACGTTGTCGGCGACCCCCGCCGCCCTCGCAGCGAAGGCCGGGATAACCGACGAGGTCACGATGACCCTCGGCAAAGACGGCACCCTGCACGTGGTCGAGAAGATCACCGGGGCGTCGGGCACGCTCAAGCGGACGTTCACCACCCGGACGCGGTACGACGACGGCAACGACCGGCTCTACCAGATCTCGAACGTCAAGGGCGGCACCCTCGCGGGCGACGTGCTCACGGTGACGGGCCAGACCGTCGAGTACGACGTCAAGGGAGCGGTGACGACCTCGGGCGACGTCGAAGAACTGCGCTGGTTCGCGGTGAACGGCTGGAACCAGCAGGTCGACAAGGCCACGGTCAAGGTCAGCGGCCCGGGGCAGGTGCAGAACCTGTCGTGCTTCTCCGGCGCGCTCACCTCCGCCATCGGCTGCACCTCGGCCTCGATGGACCACACCGGCACCGAGGCCGACTTCGAACAGGAGAGCATCTCCACCGACGAGGCGCTCACCGTCGTCGTCGGGTACCCGAAGGGCTCCAGCACCGGCGAGCCCATCCTGGAGAAACGGTTCTCGCTGGCCGCCGCCTTCACCCTCGACACCGTCACCGGAGGCGCCCTGGCCGGCCTGCTGGTGCTGCTGCTCGGCGGCGTCGGCCTGCTCTACTGGACGCGGGGCCGCGACGCGCGGATCGCCGGCCACGAGAGCGGCAAGGTCGATCCGGTGCAGAACGGCCACTTCTCCCCGCCTGACGGGGTGCGTCCCGGCCAGATCGGCACGCTCGTGGACGAGCAGGCCGACGTGGTCGACGTGACCGCCACCATCGTGGACCTCGCCGTCCGCGGCTACCTGCGCATCGACGAGCAGCCCAGGCAGGCCTACGACGCCCCCGACTGGATGCTGGTCAGGCAACCGAACGCGCCCGTGAACACGCTGCTGCCGTACGAACTGGCGCTCTACCAGGCCATCTTCGACGGCCGCGACGCGGTGCTGCTGTCGCAGTTGTCCGGCTCGTTCGCCACCCACCTCGGCAAGGTGCGCGACGCGCTGTACGCCGACGTGGTCAAGCAGGGCTGGTTCGCCCGCCGTCCCGACAGCGAGCGCACGATGTGGACCACGATCGGCGTGGCGCTCGTCGGGGCCGGGCTGCTGGCCACCCTGGGGCTGGCCTGGTTCACCACGTACGGGCTGCTGGGCCTGGCCCTGATCATCGCGGGCGGCGCGCTGGCCGTCGGCGGCCAGTTCATGCCGGCCAAGACCGCCAAGGGCTCGGCGGCGCTGGCGCACACCATGGGCTTTCGCCAGTACCTGTTCTCCGGCGAACTGGGGGACGTGCCCGAGCAGCACCGGGTGGAGCTGTTCTCCCGCTACCTGCCCTACGCCGTGATCTTCGACGGGGTGGAGCACTGGTCACGAGTGGTGGCCTCCGTCACGGGCAACGGCCACCAGGCCGACAACCTGTACTGGTACCACGGGCCGGCCGAGTGGGACCTGTCCAAGTTCGCCGGGTCGATGCGCACCTTCACCACCACGACCTCCGGCGCCATCTCCGCCACCCGCCAGTTCCGCTCCCTCTGACACCACCGCCCGCCGGGGTCGCGCCGTCGCCCCCGGCGGTCAGCGGATCCGTAGCTCGCCGACCGGCCGTCCCCCGCCCAGCACCACGGGGGCGCCCAGTTCGGCCAGTTCGGGCGCGTCCAGGCCCAGCGAACGCAGCGCCGCCACGGTGACGGGCACGCGGGCGCGCTGGGAACCGTCCTCGATCTTGACGGTTCCGGCGCGCCCGTCCTCGAACACGAACGCGTCGAACGCCTCGGCCCCCGCCTTCAGCATCAGGCCGGGCAGCGCCCGCATGAGCCTGGCCTCGGGACGGTCGGTGCCGGAGGTCCACTCGGGGTAGGCGCGCATGGCGTCGAAGATCTTGCGCTCATGGGAGTCCTGCGACGACATCGGGAACGCCCGGAACGCCTTGGTCACCCCCAGCATCGACACGAAGAACAGCGGCGCCCCGCACCCGTCCACGCCGGAGGCGGCCACCCGCTCCCCGGTCAGCTCCTCCACCGTCTGGCGGATGGCCCGCTGCAGCGGGTGCGCCGGCTCCAGGTACGTCGTCAGCGGCCAGTCGTTGGCCACGCAGGTGGCCAGCATGGCGGCGTGCTTGCCCGAGCAGTTCATGTAGACGCGCCCGCGCTCGGTCACCGCGCGGTCGTACGGGTAGTCCTCGGGGCAGCGCAGGGCGGATTCGTCCAGGCCCGCGTCCACCAGGATCTTCCTGGCCCCGTCCACGTGGAAGGACTCGCCGGAGTGCGAGCCGCAGGCCAGCGCGAGCAGCTCATTCTCCAGGGCCAGGCCGTTGCGGAGCATGCCGAGCGCCTGTAGCGGCTTCATCGACGACCGTGGCGAGGCCGGCACGTGCACCGCGCCCCTGGTCTCCACCGGGCGGCCCTGCGCGTCCACGGTCAGCATGTGCGCGTGGTGCGTGGACTCCACGAACCCGGACCGGACGACTTCCACAATCAACGACATTTCACTTCCCCTTTCGAGCACGAGTGTAGGGAGCGCCGGACCTGGTCCAGAATGGGATGCCATGCGAGCAGTCGTACAGAGAGTCAGTTCGGCGTCGGTCGAGGTGGACGGGCGGGTGGCCGGGGCGATCACCGAGCCCGGCCTGCTCGTCCTGGTGGGCGTCACGCACACCGACACGCGCGCCGAGGCCGCCAAGCTCGCCGCCAAACTGTGGGGGCTGCGCATCCTGCACGGGGAGAAGTCCTGCTCCGACGTGTCGGCGCCGCTCCTGGTGATCAGCCAGTTCACCCTGTACGGCGACGCCCGCAAGGGCCGCCGGCCCACCTGGCAGGCGGCCGCCCCCGGCCCGGTCGCCGAACCGCTCGTGGACGCCGTGGTGGCGGAGCTGCGGGCGGCGGGCGCGCGGGTGGAGACCGGGGTCTTCGGGGCCGACATGAAGGTCTCCCTGGTCAACGACGGCCCCATCACCCTCGTCGTGGACATCTGACCCCGCCAGGAAGGGCTACCGGATGCGCCGCCGCAACGAGGGGTCGATGGCGACATTACGGCCCGCGTCCGGCGGGACGACGACCTCCTGCGCGGCGGCCACCCCGCCGGCCAGGAGCGTGGCGTCCACCGGCACCGTGCGCTTGATCACCGCCAGCGCGATCGGCCCCAGCTCGTGGTGCCGGGCGGCCGAGCCGACGACGCCCACCTCCTGGCTCTCGAAGATCACCGGAGCCCCGTGCTCGGGCAGCGTGTCGACGCTGCCGTCGAGGTGCAGGAAGACCAGGCGCCGGGGCGGATGCCCCAGGTTGTGCACCCGGGCCACCGTCTCCTGCCCCCGGTAGCAGCCCTTGCTGAGGTGCACGGCCCCGCCGACCCAGCCCACCTCGTGGGGGATCGTCTTGTGGTCGGTCTCGAAGCCGAGCCGCGGGTGGTGCGCCTCGATGCGCAGCGCCTCGTACGCCCACAACCCCGCCAGCGGCTTGCCCAGGTGGTCGGGCAGCTCGGCGCGCGGCACGAGGAAGTCTTCCGTGGCCGTGGAGAGCACGGCGAGGTCGTCGGCCCGCGAGACCTCCACCCGCAGCATGAACCGCATGCGGTCGAGGTAGTCGATGAGGCTCTGCCCGGTGCCCGGCTCGACGTGGGCGAGCACGCTCTCGCCGTCGTCGGTCAGCGTGAGGTGGTGCAGGACGCGGCCCTGCAGATCGAGGTCGAGCGTCTGGGTCCACTCACCCTGTTTCAGCGTGTCGAGCTTCTGCGAGGTGAGGTCGTTGAGCCATTTCAGCCGGTCGGCGCCGGTGACGCGGATCACCTCGCGGTTGCTGCGGTCGACGACCGCCTCTCCCTTGACCAGCGCGCGCTGCTCGGCGAACAGGTCGCCGTAGTGCGCGGCTACGTCGGAGTCAGGGGCGTCCGCCGGGACGGCGCCGGGGAGGTCGAGCAGAGGGCTACGCATGCCTTCCAGGCTATCCGGAGCCAGGACGGAGACCGCCACGGGCCGGACGCGAGCGCGCCCCGCCGGGGATCCCGGAGCCGTGGGCGGTCAGCGGCAGTTGCGGCAGCGGCCGAAGACGGTCAGGTGGTGCACGTCGGCGACGAAGCCCAGCTCTTCGTCGAGGCCCTTGACCAGCCCCTCCGCCAGCTCGGGCCGTACCTCGAAGACCTCGTCGCAGCCCCTGCACACCAGGTGCACGTGGTCGGCCTCGGTGGCCAGGTGGTAGGTGGGCGCGCCGTGCGAGAGGTGGGTGTGGGTGACCATGCCGAGCTCTTCCAGCAGCTCCAGCGTGCGGTAGACGGTCGAGATGTTCACCCCGCGGGCCGTCTGGCGGACCTTGACGCAGATCTCCTCGGGCGTGGCGTGCTCCAGCTCCTTGACCGCCTCCAGCACGAGCTGTCGCTGGGGAGTGACCCGGTAGCCCCTGGCGCGGAGTTCCTCATGCCACTGCGTCTCGGTCATGCCCTCGATACTACGGCCCGGCGATATTCACTTGCCCGTTTCGCGACAGACCGCATAGCTTCTTGAGTACGCGGAAAGGAGGTGGTCCGAATAATGGTTAGTCATAATCGGGCTAGCGAGGTGGTTGTCCGCTGACGTCGCGGACGTGTTGTCTCGTTACGTGATGCGAATACGAGGCAATCACCGGGGCCCCTGGCAGCCGGAGGGCGGGAGACAGCTCCCGGCCTTGGTCCATCCGGCCCGCCGTAACGGCGGAGTGTTGCCCGGGGCCCTTCTTCATGCCCGCCCGCCTGCCGCTCAGTGCTCGCCGCGGGCCGGCACGCCGAGCTTCTCGCACGCCTCCCGGTAGAGCCGCACCACGGCTTGGCGCACCTGCGCCCGCTCGGTCAGGGTCTCGCCCCAGGGCACCCGCACCCGCTCGCCGCCGTCGATCGTGAACGTGATCGCCTCGGCGTCGACGTCGCTGGTCATCGCGTTCTGGGCGGCGGGCCGCCCGCCGAGCGCCCGGACGATGAGCAGCGCGTCGCCGGCGTGGTCGTCATTCATGTGCCGCTTGATCGCCTCGACGGCGGCGGCGGTGAACGGCGTGCTCACTCAGGCCACCTTCTTCAGCTCTGCGGACATGTGATCGGTGAGGGGGTGGCCGACGGCCGCCATCTCGTAGGCCCACATGAGGTTGCCGTTGACCAGGCCGTACAGGCGGTGGCCCGCGGTGTACTCCTTGGCGGAGGCGGTGCGCGCCACGACGTCGGTGCGCAGCTCGATCTTGTGGAAGACGACCTCGCCGAGGTAGATCTCGACGATGCCGGTCGGGTGCGAGAGCACGACCTCCACCTGCCGGTCGGGCTGGGGCCGCCAGTAGCCGGACTCGGTGGCCAGCGGCCTGATGCGGTCGCCGGCGTCGTCGAGCAGCCAGGTGCGGCTGACGTAGGTCAGGAACGGCTTGCCGTTGTGGCCGAACTCGATCTCCTGGCCGAAGTTGAAGCTCTCGATCGTCGGGTAGCCGCCCACGCCGGCGCCTTCCCACCGCCCCAGCAGGAACGCGATCGGCTCCAGGTCGGGGTGGACCTCAGGTTCTTCCATGGTCCCCAAGCGTAGTGCCGTCGCGGCCCCGGCTTCCTCCTCGACCGGGCCGGGGCGCGGTGTCGGCGGGCTGGGTCGCCGCCTCGCCGCCGTTGGCCTCGGTGATGAGCGCCAGGGCGAGCCCGGCCGTCCGGGCGGCGATCTCCCGCGCGGGGACCTGTCTGCCGTTCTCCAGCCACCAGGTGATGGACTGGAGGTACATGCCGCCCAGCAGCGTGGGGAGGAGGTCGTCCGGCTGCTGGGGCAGGTGCTGGACGGTCATGCCGGAGAGGGTGGCGTGCATCCTGCGCGCGAACCAGGTGCTGCCGTTGCCGCCCAGCAGCGCGCCGTAGAGGCGGTGGTAGCGATCGATGTGCTCGAAGAAGCCGGTCCAGCGCGCCAGCACCGGCCGGTCGGGGCCGTCGGTCATGCTGCCGAGCAGTTCGGCCATGGCCTCGTCGAAGATCTGCTCCACGAGCTGGTACTTGTCACGGTAGTTGCGGTAGAAGGCGGCCCGGCTGACCATCGCCCGCGTGGTGATCTGCCCGACCGTGAGCCGCTCGAAGCCGTGCTCCTCGATGAGCTCGACCAGGGCCTGCCTGAGCAGCGTGCGGGTCCGCCGCACCCGTACGTTCTCCTGAGACAGCTCACGCCTCCTGTCCAGCCTGGGACGGAACGCCGGCGTTGACGCTGGTCACGTCGCACCGACCCAGACAGTATGCCTGCTGAGAGACAACTTGTCTCGTTGAGGATCGGGCGCTCAGGCCCGGCGGCCGGATGGTCAGCACCACGTTGGGCTCCATCGGCGGCGAGAGCGCCGCGCTCAAGGTCGTCAACGGGCCCCCGAGCCTGCGCGCGGACGTCTTCCCCAGGCTCGCCGCCCGGTCGCTCGACGGCACGCTGATCGACATGATCAGCCGCAGGTACCCGTTCGAGCGGGCGGCCGAGGCGCTCGCCGACCTCGCCGCCGCCCCGCACACCCGGGGCAAGTGGGTCGTCTCCATGGCGTGAGCGCCCGTCGCCGGGCAGGCGAGTCGGCACGCGTTCGCGCCTCAACCCCGCCGCGCGGAGCTAGGGTGACGGACATGGCACGATCACTGGTGATCAAGGTGACCGCGGGAGCCGACGCTCCCGAGCGCTGCAACCAGGCGTTCACGGTCGCCGCCGCCGCACTCGCGAGCGGCGTATCCGTATCCCTGTGGCTGACCGGCGAGTCGTCGTGGTTCGCGCTGCCGGACCGGGCCAAGGAGTTCAGCCTGCCGCACGCCGCGCCGCTGACCGACCTGCTCGACGTCGTGCTGGCGGCGGGCCGGGTGACCCTCTGCACGCAGTGCGCCGCCCGCAGGAACATCACCGTCGACGACCTCATCGAGGGGGTGCGCATCGCGGGCGCGCCGGCGTTCGTCGAGGAAGTGACCACGGAGGGCGTGCAGGCGCTGGTCTACTGACCCGCCCGGCTCAGCCGGCTTCCGGCAACCGCTCGCCGGTCTCCAGCAGCGTCTTGAGGCCGGACAGGATCTGCGGCCAGCCCTGGCTGACGCCCTCGCGCACGGCGCTGCCGGGGCCGAAGCCGCCGTGCGTGACGGTGAGCTTGACCGTCTGCCCCTGCTGCTCGATGTCGAAGCTCACCGCGGACCTCGGCTCCGCCAGGTAGCGGGCGCGCTCGTCGCCGCTCAGCCCGACGAGTTCGGCGAACTCCGGGGTGAAGCTGTGCCAGGTGAAGGCCAGGCGCCTGCCGGGCTCCGACTCCAGCACCACCTGCTCGGGGTCGCGCATCGTGACGCCCTGGTACTGCCAGGTCACCGGGGAGCCCACGGTCCAGTCCGACTCGAGCGCGACCCCCCAGTAGCGCTCGGTCCAGGCGGGGTCCGTCAGCGCCTGCCAGAGGCGGTCGGGGGTGGTGCGGATGTACGTCGTGTAGACGAAGTCGGGGTCGTTGCGCATGGGGTCGTCCTCCAATGCCGTTTTGAGGTCCGCCAGGGCGTCGGCCCGCCGGCGGTCGTACCTGTCGATCCAGCGCTCGGCGATGGCGTTGATCGGCACCGCGTTGAGGTAGTGCAGCTTCTCCCGCCCGCGGCGCACGGTGGTGACCAGGTTGGCCTCCTCCAGCACGGCCAGGTGCTTGCTGACCGACTGCCTGGCCATCTCCAGGCCGCCGCACAGCTCGCGCAGGGTCTGGCCGTTACGCGCGTTGAGGCTGTCGAGCAGCCTGCGGCGGCTGGGGTCGGCCAGCGCCTTGAACACCTCGTCCATCGTGTCGCCATCCCAACATGCAGCCGTTCGGCTGCCTTTTCGGCCAAGATAGGCAGCCGAACGGCTGCATGTCAATTCCGGTGCCGGAGAAACAGAACGGCCCCTCGGTCACGAGGGGCCGTGCGGTGCCGCGGAGGTCAGGAGGCCAGCACCGTGGCCAGACGTTCCTGGCGCAGCGCCTCGTAGCGGGAGTCGTCGAGCGGAGCCAGCTCACCCACCCGCCACGACAGCAGCAGGTCGGCCAGCCCGGGATTGCGCGCCAGCGCCGGACCGTGCAGGTAGGTGCCGACGACGTGGCCCGCGTAGCAGCCCTCGAAGCCGTCGCCGTTG
Source organism: Nonomuraea sp. MG754425 (assembly GCF_021699195.1). GTDB lineage: Bacteria > Actinomycetota > Actinomycetes > Streptosporangiales > Streptosporangiaceae > Nonomuraea. Next base: position 26,105 of record NZ_SSXE01000098.1, read on the forward strand.
CCGACGCCCCTGATCGTCTTCGACAGCGGCTTGACGCCGGGGCCGAGCCGGGTGACGCCCATGTGGTTCTCGAAGCCGGTCAGGACGGGCACGTCGAGCGCGGCGTCCACCTCGGCCACCAGCTCACCCACCGCCCGCGCCGGACCGCGCGAGCTGTCGATGTCGAGCAGCCCGATGCCGTCGACCGGCTGGCCCTCCTCGCCGCCGAACGTGCTGCCCATGATCTGGTAGCCGGCGCACACCGCCAGCATGGCCGCGCCGCGCGCGATGGCGCGATGCAGGCCGCCGTCCTTGCGCAGGCGGGCCGCGGCCAGGATCTGCGGGCGGTCCTCGCCGCCGCCGATCAGGTAGACGTCGCCGCTCTCGGGGATCGGGTCGGCCGAGCGGACGTGGATCGTCTCCGTGGCGATCCCCCTGCGCTGCGCGCGCTGCTCCAGCACCAGCACGTTGCCCTGGTCGCCGTACGTGCTCAGCAGGTCGGGGTAGATCCAGACGATGCGAAGGGCGCTGTCAGACGGCACGGCCGAACTCCGATCGGATCTGCTGGAAGGCGGTGTAGTTGGCGATCACGTCGACCCGGCCGGGCGGCTGCATGGCCAGCGCCTCCGAGAACGTGCCGCACAGCGTGAACGGCACGTCGGCCACGTCGAGCCGCAACGCCAGGTCGAGCCGCCGCTCACCGGTCACGAACACCGGACGCCCGTGCAGGATGCGGTAGTCGACGTCCCACAACCACGAGGTGTCGCGCCCGTCGGGGCCCTGCGCGTTGACCGACAGGATGATCGGCGACTGCGGGTCGGCGACGTCGAACGCCTCCAGCCAGCCCGCCGGGTTCTTCGCCAGCAGCAGCCGCGCGTGCCGCCCGTCGCGCTCGACCGTGGTGTAGCGGCCGGCCACCGAGGTGACCTCACTGAGCCGGGGCAGCGCCCGCTCCACCGGCAACCCGAACGCCTCGGCCACGGCCAGCGCCATCACCGCGTTGGAGCGGTTGGCCTGGCCGGGAAGCTGGATGTCGAGCGGCCAGCGCTGCCCGCGCGGGTCGATCGCCGTGTCGCCGTCGACCACCCACTGCGGCTCGGGCCGGTGGAACGTACACTCCCTGCACGCCCAGTCGGCGTCCTTGCGGTCGAGCGGGCCGCCGCACTCGGGGCAGCACCAGGAGTCTTCCTTCCACCGCTGCCCGCCGGCCACCCAGGTCACCGCGGCGGCCGTGGAGGCGCCCCAGGTGACGAGCGGGTCGTCGCAGTTGGCGATGACGTGGGTGGGCTTGCCCGACAGCGCCTTGCGCCACTTCTGCGCCAGCAGCCAGATCTCGGCCGCGCGGTCCATCTGGTCGCGGCTGAGGTTCATCAGGCAGACGACACCGGCGCCGGTCGTGTTGAGCACCTCGGGCAGGTACTTCTCGTCCACCTCCAGCACGCCGTGGGGCGCCCGCTTGTGCTGGGAGAGCGCGGAGACGTGACCGGCCGGCATGTTGGCGCCGAAGGCGTTGGTGGCCACCTCGCCGAACTCCAGCAGCGCCGCGGTGATCAGCCTCGTCGTGGTGGTCTTGCCGTTGGTCGCGCTGACCAGGGCCAGCTTGCGGTCACGGGCAAGCTGGCGGAGGAGGTCCGGCTCCAGCAGCAGGCCGACCCGACCGCCGATCACCGAGCCGTCGCCACGCCCGGTCATCCTGGACAGCGTGGCGGCACTGCGCCCCAGGGCACTGGCGAGCTGGGCCCGCAGAGGAAGCTGGGTCATGTGCAAGGATCCTAGTCGCCGTTGGCCCGTAGTCAGGAGACGCACGGCGAAAACGTCTTCCGTCCTGCGGGCCCGGCCCGGGGCGTCAGTGCTGCGGCGTGGCGGCGGCCGGGTCGGCGAAGGCGATCTCCGGGGAGCCGCCCTGCTCGAACGGCAGCACGAAGCGCCGCGGCCACGACAGCACGCCGTCCAGCCAGCCCGCCCCCATGGTCTGCCCCACGTGCCTGGTCCGGGCCGACGACTCCACGCCGATCGCGACCGTCACGATGTCCCGCTGCACGCTCTCGTGCTCGTCGTCCCCGAGGATCACCCGCCAGGCCAGGGCCCGGTTCTGGTCCACCTCCATCGACAGCGGGTGGTGGCGCAGCGCCTTGGCGCGGTGGCCGAGCAGCTCGGGCTCGACGGTGCCGTTCGGCTGGCGGAACAGGGCGTACTCCATGGGCGGGGCGGGGGCGCGCAGGTTGGGGGCCGGCTGCCCGTACGGGAAGAGCCGGTCCACCTCGTGCAGCCAGCGCACCTGCGGGATGACCCACGACGCCCCCGGCCGCTCCCCGCCGCTGTCCACGCCCGCCAGCAGCCGGGTGGCGACCTCCGCGGCCTTCTCCGTCAGCAGCGCCGGGTCGAACCACGTGCGCAGCGACCAGGCGCGCCGCTGCACCGAGCGCTCGACGAGGGTGGCGAGCAGGCACTCGCGCCGCCGCGCCGGCAGGTCGGCCCAGGCCGCCGACAGGGCGCGCGGCACGCCGGGCAGCGGCCGGTTGCCGACGAAGGCCAGCACGACCGTGTCGCACCAGATGCGCAGCCACGCCCACTCGGCCGCGCCGGCCAGCACGTCCGCCTCGCGCAGCTCCACCAGCGTGCACGCCTGCCCCGTACGGCACGCTGCCCCGCAGGCGGCCGAGCGGCGGCCCCTGATCGGCGGCGGCGGGCCGGGCAGCGCCTTCTCCCTCGACTCCCCCAGCGGCACGCGCACCCGCAGCGGCCGGTCCATGCCGTCGGCGAACACGGCGGCCGAACCCGGCTGCAACGAGACCACGTGGCGCGACTGCTCCTCGCTGAGGTTCATGGCCGCGCCCACGAGCTGCCTGTCGTCCTCGGCGGGCAGCCGGTGCACGACCTTCAGCGCCGTGTTCTTGACGACGTCGGAGACGAGCTTGGTGGGGATCTGCTCGGCCACCACGATGCCCTCCCCGTACGCCCGGATCTCCGCGAGCATCCCGGCCAGCAGCTCCACGGCGTGGGTGGAGGCCCGGCCGGAGCCGCGGTCGCGCAGCAGCCGGTGCGCCTCCTCGATGACGATGACGTGGCGCAGCCCGGCCGAGCGTTCCTTCCTGGCCCGCATGCGCAGGTGCTCGACGATCCGGATGATCAGCGTGCCCATGAGGAACGCCTTGTCCTCGTCGTTGGCCACGTCCTCGATCGCCAGCACCACCTGGCGCTTCAGCAGGCCGCCGATGTCGGCGGGGTGGCCGCCCTCGAAGAAGCGCCCGGCCGAGCCCACCCGCAGCGAGCGCAGCCGCAGCGAGATGAAGCCCTCGACGTCGGCCTGCACCTCGCGGCCGTAGCCGATCTCCTTGATCACGTCCATGGCGTGCTGCTGGAGCTGTTCGAGGGTGGGGACGCTGGGCGGGACGTTCGAGCCCGGCACCGCGCCGCCGGTGACCACGTCCCAGCCGGTGGCCTCGTAGACGCGCTGCAACGCCAGCGACATGATCTGCGGGAAGGGCTCCTCGGCGTCGAAGGCGGCCATGAACAGCGCTCTGACCATGTCGATGTGCGCCTGGACCGGGTAGCCGGGCTCGGGTTCGAGCGGGTTGACGCTGAACGGCACGCCGTCGGGGGCCGACGGGTTGATCACGGTGACGGGGTCGTCGAGCCGGCCGGCCATGGCGGCGTACTCGGACTTGGCCGGCTCGATGGCCAGCCACGGGATGCGCGCCCGGCCGAGCTGCTCCAGCAGGTGCCGCACGGTCTGGGACTTGCCGGAGCCGGTCGCGCCCGTGACGAACGCGTGCCGGTTCAGCGTGGCCAGCGGCACCCGGAACGAGCCGACGGCGCGGTCCTGCCCGTCGAGGATCTCGCCCAGCTCCAGCTCGCCCCCCTCGGCCTCGGACGTGACGTCGAAGAAGCCCGACTCCAGCACCCGCACGCCGGGCACCTCCCGCCTGGGCAGCCCGGCCAGCGCGGCCAGCGCCCCCGCCGTGGCGGCGAACGGGGCGGCGGCGCCGTCGGCCGGGTCCTGCATGGTGACGGCCAGGGCCTCCGACAGGGAGTATGCGGCCCCGTGGGAACTGCGCAGCCGGTACGGATGCTGGCTCATCTCGACCGACCCGACGAGCACGGGCGCGATCTGCCGCAGCTCGTCGGCCGTGGCCCCGCCGGCCAGCACCCGCACGTTCCACAGCCCCGCCTCGCGGAAGGCGTCCAGCTCCTGCATGCGGCGCTCGGCCCGTTCGGCGTCGAAGCGGGAGCGCTCGGAGGCGTCGCCGTACTGGCGCAGCACGTTGAGCTGCGTGCGCAGGTGGGCCACCTCGGCGTCGAGCAGGTCGGTCGGCTCGGCCACCACCAGCCACGCGAACGGCCGCGACATCAACGTCATCAGCGTCGACTCGAACAGCGTGGGCCGCTTGAGCTCGTCCGGGTCGAACTCGCTGCCCTTGCTGCCGAGCGGCGGCGCCTGGCGTCCCGGGCACGGCGCCCACACCAGGTCCGCCAGGTCGGCCAGGTACTCCTCGGTCAGCCGCACCCCGCGCGCCCCGCCGGGGAACAGCAGCGGCTGCGGCCCGCTCGGGTCGTCGGGCACATCCGTGGACCTGCGCGGCTGGCGCGGCGGCGACAGCGGGCCCGCGTTGGTGATGAGCTCAAGAGGCGCTCCCGACCCCCGCGACAACCAGCCGATCACGAACGGCCGGTCACGCTGCGCCGCCGACAACACCGCGGGAAGCACGGTGACGAAATCCCACTCCGCCGACGAGCTTCGCGAGGGTGCCGCGATCGACTGGATTCGATACCAGGGCCCGCTCATCTGGACACTCGGCTGCATTTCTATCCCCCACAGACGGTTCTTTGTTAAATTCCGCCAACCGTCAGCTCGTCACCTTGACATTGACCATGTCATTGCCTGCCCTTGCGCCAGTCCAGGCGTGGCGGTGGTGGCCCGAGGTTCGGCGGCGGCTCTCCGTTGCCGCCGCCGTCCGCGGCGTCCGCCCCGGGGTCGATCGCCAGCACGGCTTCGCGTACGTCGTCCAGCTCGCCGAGCGTGGTCTTGGGGAAGGTGAGAATGGCCGGGTTCGCGTCGGCCAGGCGCACGCGCCGGCCCTGCGCGGTGGCGTCCGTGACGATCACGGACGTCGTGGGGAGTTCCTGAAGCTGGTGCGGCTCGACGAGGAACTCGCGCGAGCGTTGCAGCACCCGCTCCCGCTCCGAGATCTTGTCGGCGGTCCGGCCCCACTCGGTGGACTCGGTGATGTCCCCGGCCAGGTCGGCGTGGTCACCGGCGGGCTCGTCGCGCTCGTCCTCGACCTGGGCGATGGTGGAGGTGTAGCCGCCGTCGAGACCCGGCAGCGCGTCACTGATCGTCTCGGTGAGCTGGGCCAGCTCCAGCCGGTGCTCGGTGCCGACGTGCTCGCTGGCGACCCGCGCGTCCTCGGCGTTGCCGAGCCGCATGAACGCGACCGCGGCGTGCCCTCTGCCGAGCCGCTCGCGCACGGTCGGGGTCAGGGAGCGGTAGGTCAGGACGAGCCCGGTGCGCGAGGTCTCGCAGGCGTCCATCAGCCGGTCGAGGACGTCGCCCCTGAGCTTGTCGGCCCCCGCCACGATGATCGTGTGGTACCAGGGCCGGTCGGAGGCGGGTGACTGGCGCAGGATGTGGGTCAGCGCCGTCGCCACGTACGTGCCGAGCACCCGGTTGCCGAACACGCCGGCCTGGCGGTCCATGCTCACCACCCGGAGCCGGGCGGGCGGCAGCCGCACGGCCTCGGTGCCGAGCGACTCCAGCTTGCGGAGCTGCGACTCCAGCGCCCAGGCCCGCTCGATCACCACGCGGTCGCTCACGCCGCGCCCGAACAGGGTGCCGATGCGTTCGAGCTGGGTCGCGGTGAGCAGGCCGCAGCGCAGGTCGTCACGCGGGTCGCCGACCTGGGCCAGCGCGCGCAGGGCGGCGGTGACCTGGCTGATGGTGGCGTTCTCCCCGAGCACCTCCAGCACGCGTTCGAGGATCGCGTTGTCGAAGCTGAGGTCGCGGGTGCTGCGCTGCTCCTCGCTGACGCTCACCACGTGGGCCAGGACGTCCGCGAACGCCTCCGGCTTGAGCGTGGCCCCCAGGTCGAGCCTGGGCAGATCGACGGGCAGCACCCACACCAGCGGGTCGTCGCCGCCCTTGCGGGCCAGCTCGATGAGGTCCTTGGCGATGGCGCCCTCCGACAGGTCCAGCACGGTCAGGTGGCCGCCGCTGTAGAGCCGGGTGGCGCCGAGCAGGGTGACCAGTGCGGACCAGCCGGGTAACGTGCCGCCGGCCACGTCGATGCGGTCGATCTCGTCGGGGACGGCGACGGCGTACCAGGTGAGCTGCCGGTCGTGGCGGTCCTTCGACTCCTGCCACGCGCGGTAGCGCTGGGCGTGCTCCTCCTGGGCGCGGAACAGCTCTTTGTCGCGTTCCCGGCGGCGGCGATCGTCCCTGGCCTGCTGTTCCATCACGCGGTACTTGACCGCCCGGTCCCCCTGCCGCAGCGCGTAGCCGCAGATGGCCGCGACGCCGCCGGCGGCGACCAGCCCGACCACCGCGAAGGGCCAGGCGACGTAGCCGCCCAGCCCGGCGGCGACGATCAGCACGGTGAGGACCATCATGACCAGGCGGAAGAGCCGGACCGGCCGGTTGAGCAGGTCCTCCTGGAGGCGTTCGCGGCGCTGCGCCTCGATCTCGGCGGAATCGGGCTGCTGCGACGGCTTCTCGCCGGGGGATGGTCGTTTGGGTGGTGGGCCCGGGTCCGGATGGAGCAGGATGTACTGCCAGCCCAGGTAGATGCGGTCCGCCTGGAGCTGGGCATGCTCGGGATGCACGTCCGTCACGTGACCCTCCGGCCGCCGATATGTCATGAGGAGTAGGGGTCATCCCTTTCCGCTCCGTGACAGCGTATGAGTTGCAAGCGCTGCAGCGGCAGGGTTCTCGGCAATTCGACCCGCCCGATGGGAGCATTGCGGCAGATGGGACAGACGAGACCTATTACCATCCTTACCCATGACGGAACCCTCCGGCGGCAGCACTGACAAGCCGAGACGCCCGGTAGCGGTGCCCGCAGTGGCCCTGGTGGCGATCACGGCCATCGGCATCACCGCTCTCCTCGGCGGCCTGAACGAGGCGCCCGAAGCGCCGGACCCGCTCGGCCAGGGCGCGGTGCTCGACCAGGGCCTGTACTCCACCACGTTCGTCGAGTCCCGCGTGAAGGTCGAACCCGCCCAGGGCAGATGGGACGAGGACAAGCGGTTCGTGGAGCTGGTCTTCGACGTCACCAACCAGGCGGACCACACCTTCTCCGTCGGCGTGCCCCCCGAGAAGATGGAGCAGGCGTTCACGGCCACCTCCTTCGCGGGCTCGCTGGTACGCGTCACCCCCGCCTTCGACAAGGAGGCCGGGCCGTTCGCCTTCGGCGTGGCCAAGGGCGGCGAGACCCGGCAGCTCCACCCGGGGGTGAGCACCCAGGTCGTCGTCCGCTACCGGCTGAAGGAGAACGAGCAGCCGCCGGAGCAGATCACGCTCGACGTGGCCGCTTTCGCGTTCGAGCCCGGATTCAACGACAACATCCCGCGCTGGCAGATGGTCGCCAAAGAGGTGGGCGACACGTTCATGCCCGAGATCACGGCACGGGTGACCCTGCCGGTCAAGAAGGGTGACTCCGCGTGAGCGCGACAGGGCGGCGATCGGCGGCCGGGCCGCCAAGGCGCGGCCGGCGCGCCGGGAAGCGGCGCGGCGGCGGCACCCGCCTGCTGAACGCGGTCGCCGGCCTGGTGCTGCTCGGCGGCGCGATCGGCCTCCAGACGCTGCACATGACCGAGGGCGAGACCTCCGAGGCGCTCATGTACACCGGCGCGAAGGGCGAGGACGTGGACGCGCGGCGCTTCACCGCCCGGGTGGACTCCTTCTCGACGGCCAAGGCGATCGAGAGCAACACCAAGACCGTCGAGACCGATCACCTGTTCTTCGTCGTCGAGGTCTCCGCCAAGTCGAGCCTCCAGCCGTACCACATGCGGGAGGCCGTCCTCGTCACGGCCGACGGCAAGCGATTCGACGCGTCCGACCGGGTGGACAACAGCCTCTCCCTGTCGAACATCTGGGTGCAGCCGGACCTCTGGGTCAGCGGGCGGTTCTTCTTCGAGGTGCCCGCCTCGGCGCTGCCGGGCGCGAGCGTCGTGCTGGGGCTCGGCATGGAGGTCCTAGTGGAGCCGTACCGGCCGCAGGTCGAGGTCGATCTCGGGCTGGACGAAGAAGCCGCGCGCAAGCTGGCCGCCTCGCCGCAGGCCGTCTACTCCGTGAAGAAGTGATCGGGACATGAGCACGAACGACGAGCGCGACTGGTTCGCTCCCCGGAACGACCAGCGGCAGGAGGAGAACCCGCCGCCGGACCCCCGTACCGCGCCGGGCGGCCAGGTGCCCCCGGCCAGCAGTGTGCCGCCGCCCGGTCTGGGCTCGGGCCCCGGTGCCGGTGCCGGTGCCGGTGCCGGTGCCGCGCCGCCGGAGCAGGAGGCTCTGCCGCGTCGTGGACGGCGTGGCCGGGTCGTGCCGCCCGACGGGCCGGACCTTCCGTACGGGCCGTCGTACCCCGACCACGCCTTCCCGCCCGGACCGGCCCCCTATGGTGGGCCGCCTCCTCAGGGGCCGCCGCAGCACCCGGGGAACCCGCCGCACGGCTTCGGCGCGCCCGACGGACGTCCCCGGCACGCCGCGCCCGACCACCAGGTCTGGCCGCCCGCCCACCGCGAGCCCGTCGGCGGCGTGACGCAGCCACTCCCGGCCATCCGCCCGGCCACGGGCCCGCCGCCACCCATGCCGCCTCCCGGCACGGGCCCTGGCGGCGGCCTCGGCGCGGGTCACGGGGCGGGCCCTGGCACGGGCCTCGGCTCGGGGCAGGG
>NZ_SSXE01000099.1:0-46865 GCF_021699195.1 Nonomuraea sp. MG754425
GTACAAGGGGATTTCGTCGGGATGGAGGGGGAGGGGGCATCGGCCGGGTTCCCGTTTTCACCCCGAGGGGCGGCCGATGATGTGTTGCCCGCGTCAGATGGCTAGAGCATCTGTCAGGTCCAGGTCACGCCCCGCACCATGGCTGCTCCTTTCCGGCACTGCTCTTCATCACGGCCCGCTCGTGGAGTGAGCGGGCGTGGTCCTGCCAACGTAGCGGTTCCCGTCGCGCGACGCACACTCCGCAATTATTGTGTTACACATCGTTAGTCAGAGGGGAGACGGGATGGTGGTGACCAGTCACGCTTCGATCAAGTCTCACGACGGTGTGTCAACATTGGCCGATCGTTGGCCGTTGCTGGGGCAACGTCGGCCACTTGTGGTGTATCTGTGTGCGATTGTCGCACTTGATCTCGCCGCCATCGTGCTCTTGTCCTCGTCCACCGCCTTCCAGTGGCGGGACATCTTCACGTTCATCGCCCTCATGGGCTGCGGTGCGGTGTGCATCGAGGCGAGCAGGCGGCTGGGCATGCCCGCCGGTGTGTCACGTGATCTGCTGTCGGCCTGGTGGTTGCCGGTGGCGCTGCTCCTGCCGCCGGTCTACGCGCTGTTCGCGCCCATCGTCCTGCAGATACTGCTCCAGTTGCGGGTGCGGGCGACGGTGGTCTACCGGCGCGTGTTCAGCTCCGCCGCCATCGGGCTGGCCGGGTGCACGGCGTCCTTCGTCTTCCATCACCTCGTGGACGATCCGTGGGCGCTGTCGCGGGGCAGCGCGCTGCCGATCCTCTACGCGGTGGCGGCGGCCGTGCTGTTCTCCCTGCTCAACATCGCCCTCATCGCCATCGCCGCGCACACGGCCGACCCCGAGAGTCCGTGGAAGGAGGTGTTGTGGGACCGGGAGAGCATGAGGCTGGACATCGTCGAGCTGTGCCTGGGGGTCACGGTCTCCATCAGTTGCGGTGTCAACCTGGGCCTGCTGCTGCTCGCGCTGCCGCCGGTGGTGCTGCTGCAACGCAGCCTCCTGCACGCCCAACTCCAGGCCGCGGCCCGTACGGACGCCAAGACCGGGTTGCTCAACGCGGCGGCCTGGCAGCGTGAGGCGGACACCGAGATCGTCCGGGCCCGCCGCACCGGCGACACCCTGGCGCTCCTGATCGTCGACATCGACCACTTCAAACGCGTCAACGACGCTCACGGCCACCTCGTCGGCGATCAGGTCCTGGTCGGGGTGGCCGCCACGTTGCGGGGCCAGCTTCGCGAGTACGACGTGGTGGGCCGGTTCGGGGGTGAGGAGTTCGTGGTCCTGCTGCCGGGGGCCGACATCGACGAGGCTCGCCGGGTCGCCGAACGTCTGCGGGTCCGCGTCGGGCACATGACCATCCCGGTGGACGAGACCCTGGTCAGGGTCACGATCTCGGTCGGGGTGGCGCTGATGAGCGTGCACGGTGACGATCTCATCGACCTGCTGGCGGCTGCCGACCTGGCTCTCTACCGCGCCAAGGAACTCGGCCGGGATCGCGTCTGCATCCCCGTCGTCCAGCCGCCTCCCCGCCCCATCGCCGACGACACCAGCCCCTGACACCCTTCCCTCTCTGCGCTTGAATGGTTTCATCCGCCTCTCCCACCTGGTTCTTCTCCGCATGGATGACCCCTGATGGAGCCCCTGCTCGGCTCGTGATCGGCCGGCGGCTCGGTCAACGGGCGCGTGCGCTGGTTCATGATCGTTGTGTTCGGGGTTCTCGTGCGTTCGAGGTCCGCTTCCGGATCGCCGCCTCTGCGCTCGTCGTGCTTGTGACATTCGCCTCCTGATCGTTCGGCCCCTCGGCTCGGGCTTCCAACCGTGGGCCGGCTGTGGTGCGAGCACGTGTTCTCGGTGCGTCGGTGACGGCGGGTGTCTCTCTCGCAGAGCGGCACGGCGGCGTCATGGACGTGGTGGGAGCGGCGATCGTCCGTGTGGCTCGTGCCGGTACGGTCGCCGCTCGGGAGGAGCGGCGGAAGCCAGGTTCGGGAGCCCCTAAGCTAGAGGGCATGCCGGAGTACATCTACACGCTGCAGCGCGTGCGCAAGGCGCACGGCGACAAGGTTGTGCTTGACAACGTCACCCTGTCGTTCCTGCCCGGAGCCAAGATCGGTGTCCTGGGGCCGAACGGCACCGGGAAGTCGACGCTGCTCCGGATGATGGCCGGCCTGGAGCAGCCGTCCAACGGCGATGCCATGTTGATGCCGGGCTTCACGGTCGGCATGCTCCAGCAGGAGCCGCCGCTCAACGAGGAGAAGACCGTCCTCGGCAACGTCCAGGAAGGCGTCGCCGAGACGATGGCGATGCTTCAGCGTTACAACGACATCGCCGAGCAGATGGCCACCGACTACAGCGACGGGTTGCTGGAGGAGATGGGCAAGCTGCAGGAGCAGCTTGAGCACCGCAACGCGTGGGACCTCGACAGTCAGCTCGAGCAGGCCATGGACGCGCTGCGCTGCCCGCCGCCCGACGCCGAGGTGAGCAAGCTGTCCGGTGGCGAGCGCCGCCGGGTCGCGCTGTGCAAGCTGCTGCTGGAAGCGCCCGACCTGCTGCTGCTCGACGAGCCCACCAACCACCTCGACGCCGAGAGCGTCCAGTGGCTGGAGCAGCACCTGGAGAAGTACGCCGGCACGGTCCTGGCCGTCACCCACGACCGCTACTTCCTCGACAACGTCGCCGGCTGGATCCTGGAGCTCGACCGGGGCCGCGCGCACTCGTACGAGGGCAACTACTCCACCTACCTGGAGGCCAAGGCCCAGCGGCTCAAGGTCGAAGGGCAGAAGGACGTCAAGCGCAAGAAGCGCCTCGAGGACGAACTGGAGTGGGTCCGCTCCAACCCGAAGGCCCGCCAGACCAAGAGCAAGGCCCGGCTCCAGCGCTACGAGGAGATGGCGGCCGAGGCCGACAAGTTCCGCAAGCTCGACTTCGAGGAGATCCAGATCCCGCCGGGCCCCCGCCTGGGCACTACGGTGATCAAGGCCGACGAGCTGACCAAGGGGTTCGGCGACCGGCTGCTGATGGAGGGGCTCACGTTCGACCTGCCGCGTAACGGCATCGTCGGCATCATCGGCCCCAACGGCGTCGGCAAGACCACGCTGTTCCGCATGATCACCAGCAGCGAGACGCCCGACGCCGGTGCGATCATCGTCGGTGACACGGTCAAGATCTCCTACGCCGACCAGAGCCGGGGCGGCATCGACGCCACCAAGAACGTCTGGGAGGTCGTCTCCGACGGGCTCGACCACATCAAGGTCGGCAACGTCGAGATGCCGTCGCGGGCGTACATCGCGGCGTTCGGGTTCAAGGGCCCCGACCAGCAGAAGAAGGCCGGGGTGTTGTCGGGCGGCGAGCGTAACCGGCTCAACCTGGCGCTCACCCTCAAGCAGGGCGGCAACGTGCTGCTGCTCGACGAGCCCACCAACGACCTCGACACCGAGACGCTGTCGTCGCTGGAGAACGCGCTGCTCGACTTCCCGGGCTGCGCCGTGATCACCTCGCACGACCGGTGGTTCCTCGACCGCATCGCGACCCACATCCTGGCTTGGGAGGAAGGGTCCAACTGGTTCTGGTTCGAGGGGAACTTCGCGGACTACGAGAAGAACAAGATCGAGCGGCTGGGTGCTGATGCGGCGCGTCCGCACCGGGTGACCTACCGCAAGCTGCACCGCGACTGATCACTCGTTCCGCCGGGCCGTTCGGGCAAACGGTTTCCGGCGGGTTGACGACCCATGGATCACACCTATGGTTCATGGGTCGTTCGCGTGTGAGGGGCGGGTCCTGTCGTGGGCGTGCGGGCATCACGGACCTTCGCCGTGCACCTGCGGGACGGGGCTGGACGGCCGGGTGTCGGGGTCGCTGTGTTCCTTCGAGCCAGGGGCTGTCGTGCCCCCGCGGACTGCCCCGCTCGCACGTGTCGGGAGTGGTTGTGCCTCTGCGTGTCAGGGGTCGTCGTGCTTCCCCGGGTTGGGGACTGTCGTGCTCGCGCGTGTCGGGAGTCGTTGTGGCTCCGCGTGCCGGCTGACCGGGCAGGCGGCTGATCAGCCCGCGGTCCGCCAGTCGCCGCAGCACCTTGCCGAGGACGTCCGGTTCGACGGTGGTCATGCCGGCCGGCTCGTTCTCCGCCAGCGGGCCGGCACCGACCAGCGCCAGGTACGCCTCCTCGCCCCAGTGATCGACCCCGAGCACCTCGAGCACGCCTGAACTCCTCCCGCCCGAACACCCGGGGAGATGCTGGAGGAGCCTTGTGCCCCACCTGTGAAGCCCCCCGGGTGAGGGGGAGCCTCAGCTCTCCACCTGGCCGGCGCCGACGGTGGCGGGAGCGGTGGCGGGACGTCGCCGCCACGGCCCGTTGAACATCACCACCGCCGGGAGGAACAGCACCAGGCAGCCCAGCGCCACGAACAGCCACGTCTGCCAGTTCGTGGCCTCCACGACGTGCGGGATGACCAGCAGCCCGATGACGGCGATGCCCTTGCTGAGGAATCCGAACAGCCCCCACGCCGTGCCCTGGAGCCGGGGGTCGGCGTCCTCGGCGTCCTCGGAGTAGTTGGCCATCCAGGGGGCGTACGTGACGCCGAGCGAGCCGCCGAGCAGCGCGCCGACCACCATGAGCTCGCCGGTGGAGACGCCCTCCTGCCCGAGCGAGACGGCCAGGTACGCCGTGACGAGTACCGCCGAGACCGTGCCCCCGAGGCAGAACGGCTTGCGGAGCTGCGTGCGGTCGGACAGCCGGCCGGTCACGATCAGCGTGATCAGGTTGAGGCTCCAGAACGCCGCCATGATCGTGGACGCTTCCGCGCTGCTCACGCCGAGCGCCCCGACCAGCATCGTCTGCCCGAACAGCGACAGCGTCAGGTAGAGCACCAGCCACAGCGAGATGCCGACGACGTGCGCCCAGATGTTGCGCCGCAGGAACAGCGAGCGGACGCGGGCCGGTTGGGTGAGGTCCACGACGTCGGTGGCGGCCCGCTCGGTGTGCTGGATGCGGGCGCGCAGTTCGGGCGACAGGTCGGCGATGTTGAGCGCGATGACCACCGAGATGACGAGGGAGAAGCAGCCCATGATGACGAACTGGGAGCGCCACGAGTCGTTGAAGATCGGCAGGGTCCAGCCGGCGATGGCGGCGGCCAGGAAGTTCGCGCCGACGGGGCCCCAGGTCCAGAAGCCGAACGCCTGGGCCCGCCCGAGGCGCGGGGAGAAGTCCCTGATGAGCGGGGCGGTGCTGGCCATGGCGACGCCGTCCACGAACGCCAGCACGATCCGCGCGATCAGCAGGTCGCGCGGGCTGTGTACGAGCGTCATGGCGAAGCAGCACACGGCCGTCAGCGCCATGAGCGGGATCAGCAGCCGGACCCTGCCGACCCGGTCGGTGAGCCGGCCGCCCAGGATGGAGGCGATCGCCCCGGCCACGGCCGCCGCTCCGGACACCGCGCCGTAGGTGGTCAGCGTCATGTCGAGGTCTTTGAGCAGCAGAGGGACGACGGGCGCGATCTGCCCTTCGTAGGAGCCGATGAGGATGGCCAGCACGGCCATGGTGAGGATCTTCATGCGGCGTGCGCCGGTCGGGTACTCGTCGAGCTCGCGGACGTAGGACAGCCTCATGGCTAGCCTTTCTGGTCGGGCTGGGCCCCCGTGCGTTCTAGAAGCTAGCTCTAGAATTCATTTCTGTGATGCTGCGCCTCACCTCCGGTGTCCGTCAAGGGTGAGCGGCTAGAATGAAATTCTAGGATTTCCGAAGTGAGGAGCCCCCCGCGTGGACCTGGAACTCGACGGCCTGGACGTGCACTTCGACCACACGGCCGTGGCGGCGCCCCGGATCAGGGACCTGCTGCCGATCTACCGCGACCTGCTCGGCGGCCGGCATCTCGGCGGCGGCGGCGACAACCGGGCCGCCGGGTATCGCACCCTGCAGCTCACCTACGGCAACGGCGGCAAGGTCGAACTCATGGAGCCGCTGGCCGGATCCACCTTCTTCGACAGCTTCTTCGAGCTCACCAGGGGCCGGGGCGGCGTCCACCACCTGAACTTCCATGTCAGCGACCTGGACGCGGCCGTGGCCAGGCTGACCGAGCGCGGCTACCGGCTGCACGGGCTCAACCGGTCCGACGCGCGCTGGCGGGAGGTGTTCCTGCACCCCAAGGAGGCGCACGGGGTGCTGATCCAGCTCGCCCAGCCGGGCGGGCGCGACCCGGGCGAGCCGCGTCCGGCCCTGGAGGACGTGCTGGCCGGGCGCGGCAGGAACGGCAACGGCGTCCCGAGTCCCTGAACGGCCTCCTGGGGCCTTGAGCCGCGGCAGAACCTAGATCTAGAGTGGAATTCTAGAACTAGGATTGGGGAGGCCGATGAAGCCGGCACCTAAGCCCACGCCCGAGACCCAGCCGTTCTGGGACGGCACGGCCGCGGGAGAGCTGCGGATCCAACGCTGCCGACCGTGCGCGCGGCACTACTTCTACCCGCGGCCGAGCTGCCCCCGCTGCGGCGGCGACCAGGTCGAATGGGTCCGCGCCAGCGGACGCGCGACCCTGTACTCCTACGTGCTCAACCACCGCCCCGCGCCCGGCTTCGAGAACGAGGCCCCGTACCCGATCGCCGTCGTGGAGCTGGAGGAGGGCGTGCGCATGATGACCAACATCGTCGGCGTGCCCGCCACCCCGGAGCACCTGCCGCTGGACATGGAGCTGCGCGTGGTGTTCGAGCAACGCGGGGACGTCAGCGTGCCGCTCTTCGAGCCCGCCGGAGGCGCCCGATGACCGTCGTGATCGCGGGCGCCGCCGAGACCGACGAGCTGGGCCGCCTGCCGGGCCACTCCACGACCCAGTTGCACCTGGAGGCCGCCAGGAACGCCCTCGCCGATGCGAACATGACCATCCACGACATCGACGGCATCGCCACGGTCGGCACCCCGGGCCCGATCCAGATCGCCCACGCCCTCGGCATCACCCCCGCCTGGCTGGACGGCACGGGGGTGGGCGGCTCGTCGTTCCTGTTCCACGTGCGGCACGCGGCCGCCGCCATCAGGGCCGGACTGTGCCGTACGGTGCTGATCACCCACGGGGAGTCGGGGCGGTCGCGGGTCGGGGCCGGACGGTTCGGGATGGGCGCCGACTCGCTGCTCGGGCAGTTCGAGCTGCCGTACGGGGTCGTCGGGCCGTCCACGTCGTTCACGATCACGGCGCTGCGCTACATGAAGGAGACCGGCCTCACCCACGAGCAACTCGCCGAGGTCGCGGTGGCGCAGCGGCGCTGGGCGCACCTCAACCCGCGGGCCATGTACCAGGACCTGATCACGGTCGAGGACGTGCTCGCCTCGCGGATGGTCGCCTACCCCTTCCACCTGCTGGAGTGCTGCCTGGTCACCGACGGCGGGGGCGCGCTCGTCGTCACCTCCGAGGAGCGGGCCCGCCGGTCGCCGGTCTACCTGCTGGGCTCGGGCGAGTCCGCCGAGTCGCCGATCATCTCGCAGATGGAGGACTTCACCACCTCCAAGGGCTTCCGCCTGTCCGGCGAGGCCGCCTTCGCCGAAGCCAAGATCACCCACGAGGACGTGGACCACCTCATGGTGTACGACGCCTTCGCCCACGTCCCCATCTACGGCCTGGAGGACCTCGGCTTCGTCGGCCGCGGCGAGGCCGGCGCGTTCATCGCCGACGGCCACACCTCGCCCGGCGGCCGGCTGCCGCTGAACACCAACGGCGGCGGGCTGTCGTACACGCACACCGGGATGTACGGCATGTTCGCCATCCAGGAGTCGGTGCGCCAGCTCCGCGGCGAGGCGGCGGCACAGGTGCCGGACGTGGAGCTGAGCGTGGTGCTGGGCAACGGCGGCATGTTCGCCTCGGCCGCCACCCTGGTGCTGGCCAACCGCCTGCCCTGACCGTCGGCGCCAGGTGATCAGCGCGTCCAGCGCCTCGACCGCCGAGCCCCGGACGAGCAGCGGGTTGATCTCCAGGGACTCCAGCCCGTCGCCCAGCGACTCGGCGAACGCCGCGATCCGGGCCACCACGCCGGCCACCGCGTCCAGGTCGGCCGGCTCGCCGCCCCTGACGCCGGTCAGCAGCGCGGCCCCACGCAGCTCCGACAGTGCTGCGCGCACCTCGCCGGCGTCCACCGGGAGCACCCGCAGGGCCGTGTCGCGCAGCACCTCCACCCAGACCCCGCCCAGCCCCACGGCCAGCGTGAGCCCCCAGGCCGGGTCGCGTACGACGCCGACCAGCAGCTCGATCCCGCCGCCGCGCTGCGGTTGCACGAGCACGCCGTCGAGCGCGGGGATCGCGGCGGCCATCTCCCGGTAGGCCCGCCGGACGTCCTCCGCCCCGCCGAGCCCGAGCCGGACCCCGCCGACGTCGCTCTTGTGCGCGAGCCCCTCGGCGGCGGCCTTGAGCACCACGGGATAACCCAGCCGCTCGGCCGCCGCCACCGCCGCCGACTCGTCGCCGGCCGCCTCCGACGGCACCACCGGCAGCCCGGCCGAGGCCAGCAGCGCGGCGGCCCGGTGCTCGGTCCACGTCCCGCTCGCCCCGGCGGGTGGCGCAGCGGTGCGGGGGAGCGGCGTGGGCCGCGACAGCACCCGGGCCCGCAGCTCCGACCACCGCACGGCCGCCCCGATGGCGTGCAGCCCGTGCTCGATCCCGCCCGCCACGTACGGGAAGCCGGTCTCCTCCTGCACCCGGCGCCCGAACTCCGTCACGTCGGTCAGGACGTTGCTCACCACCACGACCGGCACCGGCGACGAGGCGATCCGCGCCGCGCTGGCCGAGTACGTCGCCAGCACCGGGGCCGGGTCGGGCGGGGCCAGCTTGGGCGGCTCCGACAGCAGCATGACGACGTCGATCCCCGGATCGGCGCTCACCGCCTCCAGCGCCCGGCCGAGCAGGGTGCGGTCGATGAGCACGTAGCCGGTGACGTCGAGGGGGTTCTGCACCGTCCCGAACGCCGGGACGATCTCCGCCAGCCGCGCCACCGTCTCCGGCGCGAACGGCGGCAGCTCCAGCCCCTCGTCCTCGGCCCGGTCCGCGATGATCTCCGAGGCGCCGCCCGACGGCGTGACGACCCCGACCCGCCGTCCCGGCAGCGGCCCCGAGGACGCCAGCAGGCCCGCCGTGATGATCAGGTCCTCCAGCGAGCGCACCCTGATCACGCCGAGCTGCCGCAGCGCGGCGTCGATGACGTCGTCGTCGCCCACGAGCGCGCCGGTGTGCGCCTGCGCGGTGTGCGAGGCCAGCCGGCTGCGCCCGATCTTGAGCGCCACGATCGGCTTGCCGGCCTCCAGCGCCCGTCGCGCCACGCGGGAGAACTCGGCCGGGTTCCTGATCGTCTCCAGGAACAGCGCGATGACCTTGGTGGCCGGATCGTCCACCAGGTAGCCGAGCACGTCGGTGACGGTGAGGACCGACTCGTTGCCCATCGAGGTCAGCAGGCTCACACCCACGTTGCGGGCCTGCGCGAACCCCAGCACCGAACTGGCCAGCGCCCCGCTCTGCAGCACCACGCCGACCGCGCCGCGCAGCAGCGGACGGGGGATGGGCAGCCCGTACGGGGTCACGCCGGCGGCGGCGTTGATGTACCCGTTGCCGTTGGGCCCGAGGATCGTCAGCCCGTTCTCGGAGGCGAAGGCCGTGACCTCAGCCTCCAGCCGCGCCCCCTCGGCCCCGGACTCCCCGAACCCGGCCGTGAGGATCACGTAGCACCGGATCCCCAGCTTGGCCCCCTCACGCAGCACGCCGAGCACGGCCGCGGTCGGCACCATCACGTACGCCAGGTCCACCGGCTCGGGCAGCTCCGTCAGGCTCCGGTAGGCGGGCTGGCCGTGCACCACCCCACCCCGCGGGTTGACCAGGTGGACGGGCCCGGGGAACCCGTGGGCCCGCAGGTTGGCCAGTGTGCTGATCGACCATCCCGACTTGTCCGTGGCCCCGACCAGGGCGATCGAACGCGGATTGAACAGCTCCCCTACCGACATGTGCGTCATTCCCCGATAAGGCCCAGCCGGGCGTGGCCCTTGATGAGGTTGCGGGCGATCGTACGGCGCTGGATCTCGTCGGTCCCCTCGAAGATGCGCAGCAGCCGCAACTCGCGGTACCACCGTTCGATCGGCAGCTCCTTCGTGTAGCCCATACCCCCGTGGATCTGCAGCACCCGGTCCACGACCTGGTTGGCCATGACGGCGCCGTTCAGCTTGGCGATCGAGGAGGCGTGCCGGGCGTCCAGGCCCTGGCCCACCCGCCAGGCCGCGTAGAGCGTCAGCCACTTGGCCGCCTCGATCTCCACCTGGGAGTCGGCGATCATCCACTGGATGGCCTGGTAGTTGGAGATCGTCTGGCCCATGGACTTGCGGATCTTGGCGTAGTCGACGGCCATCTGCAGCATGCGCTCGGACGAGCCGATGGCGCGGGCCGGGATCATGTACCGGCCCTGGCCGATCCACTGCATGGCCAGCTCGAAGCCCTTGCCGAGCTCGCCGAGGATGTTCTCCTCCGGCACCCGGACGTCCTCGAACACCAGCGAGGCCGGGCCCCACTGGCCCATCGTCGGGATGGGCTCGGACTTCCAGCCCATGTCGCGGTCGACCAGGAAGCAGGTGACGCCGTGCTCCCCGGCCAGGGCGAACACCATGACGAAGTCCGCCTCGTTGCCGCCGGTGATGAACGTCTTCTCGCCGCTGATGACCCACTCCGAGCCGTCGCGCACGGCCTTGGCGCGGATGTTGCGGGCGTCGGAGCCGGCGCCGGGTTCGGTGATGGCGAAGCAGGAGCGGCGCTCGCCCTCGATGGTCGGGATCAGATAACGCCGCTTCTGCTCGTCGGTGCCGGCGTACAGGATGTTGTCGGCGCTGCCGCCGAACGAGAACGGCACGAACGTCCGGCCGATCTCCATGGCGATGATCGCGGACATGATCGGGCCGAGCGCCGCGCCGCCGTACTCCTCGGGGGTGTTGATCCCCCAGAACCCGGACTTCCTGGCCTTGGCGCGAAGGTCGCGCAGGACGTCGGGGGCCAGCGCCGGGCGGCCCTCGCGCTCGTTGCGCAGGACCTCGGGCTCCAGCGGCATGACCTCCTTCTCGATGAAGGCGCGGACGGTGTCGCGGATCTGCCGTTCCTCCGGGGTGAGAGAGAAGTCCACAGCCGCCTCCTGGCAAATTTCTAGAATTGTTCTCTAGGAAGACATTCCAACCGATGCGGGCCCGTGTCAAGAATCTGATTCTAGAATTTGGCGGGCTAGGATGGCTGGCATGGTACGTAAGTCCTCGTGGGAGTGGAGCCGGACGGCGCAGACCCGCAAGAGCATGCTGCAGGCGGCTCGCGAGGTCTTCAGCGAGCACGGCTTCGCCGAGGCCAACGTCTCCGAGGTCGTCGCCCGCGCCGGCTCCAGCGTCGGCAGCCTCTACCACCACTTCGGCGGCAAGACCGAACTCTTCCTCGCCCTCTACGAAGACCACCAGGTCGCCCACGAGCAGGCGTCCGCCTCCAGCGTGGCCAAGGCCAAGAAGGAGGGCGTGGCCGACCCGGTGGAACTGCTCATCGCGGGGGCGCGGGCCTACCTCGCGGGCGCCTGGGAACGCCGCGACCTGGTCCGGCTCTTCATCGACGGCGACGGCCCGCCCGGCTTCGAGCTCATCCGCCGCACGCGCGGCCGGGAGTGGGTGCGCCAGAACGCCGTGCTACTCGGGGCCGGCGGCGAGCCCCTCGACCGCTTCACGGTGGCCGTGCTCACCAGCATCATCGGCGAGGCCGCGCGCGAGGTCGCCACGTCCGACAGCGAGGACGAGGCCCAGGAGGTCATCGAGGCCGCCGTCACCCTGATCCACCGCCTCGACCCCCTCCGCACCCTCAACCACCCCTAACCCACCCACCTGGGAACAACTTGTTCGCCTGGGTACCCCGTTCGCCTGGGTAACCGGTTCCCCTGAGCAAGCCGCCCACTCGGGCCAGCCGTTCACCCAGGCAAGCCACCCGCCCGGGAAACCCGTTCGCCTGGGCAGCCCGCTCGCCCGGCGGGCGGGTTGCCGGGCCGTCGCGGCCTGCCCCGCTCGCCGGGCTGCACCCCGCGTCCCGGCCTGCGCCGCGCACGTCGCGGACATGACCGGCGCCGGGTCGGCGGGACGTGGTGCGGTGGCGTCCGGCGTGATGTGGACGGTCCTGGGCGGTCATCACGCCCAGGAGCCGGACCCTCAGGCGATCGTCGCCCGCCCTCGATCGATCACCACCGTCCCGTCGTCCTTGGACGTCCGGAACCACACCTCCGCCCCGTCCACCCAGATCGACACCGTCAGCGACTCCCCGGGGAACACCGGGCTGGAGAACCGCCCCGACATCCCCTTGAAGCGCCCCGGGTCCGAGCCCGCCACGGCGTGCAGCAGCGCCCGTCCCGTCACCCCGTACGTGCACAGCCCGTGCAGGATGGGCCGATCGAACCCGGCCCTGGCGGCGAAGGACGGGTCGCTGTGCAGCGGGTTGTAGTCGCCGGACAGCCGGTAGAGCAGCGCCTGCTCGGGCAGCGTCGGGTAGCTGGCCTTGTGGTCGGGGGCCCGGTCGGGCGGGGCCCAGGTGTCGCGGGGCCCGCGCTCGCCGCCGAAGCCGCCCTCGCCCCGGATGAAGACGGAGCTGTGGGAGGTGATCACCAGCTCCCCGGTCGAGGGATCGACGGCCCGCGCCTCGGAGGTGACCAGCGCCCCCGAGCCTTTGTCGTAGATCCCGGTGACCCGGGAGGAGGTGCGCACGCCTCCGGCGGGCGGCAGCTCGCGGTGCAGCTCGAAGCCCTGTTCGGCGTGGACGAGCAGCGCGGGGTCGAAGTCGCCGAGCCGCCGGCGTCCGGGTGCCTGCGCCGCCAGGACGGCGAAGGTCGGCAGCACCCGCTGCCCCTTCTCGGTGGTGAACTCCAGCTCGGAGGTGCCCGCTCCGACGCCGAGGGCGTACAGCATGGTGTCCTTGGCGGTCCAGGTGCGCTCGTGCGGGGGCCCGTCCTCGCCGACGAGCGAGTGGTCGAGTGCCATCGTCAGTCCTCCCGCCCGGGGATGCGGCCGTTGGTGAGCGCGTTGGGCGCGGCCTTGTCGACGAGGGCGGGGACGACCGCGCCCAGCTCGGCCGGGTCCCAGCGGCTGCCCTTGTCCGCGCCGGGGCCGGCGTGCCAGCCCTCGGCCACGCTGATCCTGCCGCCGCGTACGTTGAACACCCGTCCGGTGATCGCGCGGGCCTCGGCGCTGGCGAGCCAGACGACGAGCGGCGCGATGTCGTCGGGGTCGGCGCCGGTGGCGCCGGCGGGCAGCAGGTTCTCGGTCATGCGGGTCAGGGCGGCGGGGGCGACGGCGTTCACGGTGACGCCGTAGCGCTCCAGTTCCCTGGCCGCGATGACGGTCAGGCCGGCGATGCCCGCCTTGGCGGCTCCGTAGTTGCCCTGGCCCGGGTTACCGTAAATGCCCGAGGACGAGGTGGTGTTGATGATCCGGGCATCCACCTGTTCGCCCGCTTTCGCCTTCGAACGCCAGTAGGCCGCGGCATGCCGCAGCGGCGCGAAGGTGCCACGCAGGTGCACCTTGATGACGGAGTCCCACTCGTCGGCGGTCATGTTGACGAGCATCCGGTCGCGCAGGATGCCGGCGTTGTTGACCAGCACGTCGAGGTCGCCGAAGTGGTCGATGGCGGCGCGCACCAGCCGTTCGGCGCCGTCGAAGTCGGAGACGTCCTCGCCGTTGACGACGGCCCGGCCGCCCATGGCCTCGATCTCCGCCACCACCTCCGCCGCTGCCCCGGACGAGCCGGTGCCGTCCACTTCCGCGCCGAGGTCGTTGACCACCACCTTCGCACCTTGTCTGGCGAACTCCAGCGCGTGTCCCCGTCCGATGCCCCTGGCCGCACCCGTGACGATCACCACGCGTCCTTCGACGATCCCGCTCATCCGACACCTCGATCCTTGACCGGCTGACGATGTGAATTGGATTCTAGTATTAAAATCTAGAAAGGACAGAGCCCTTGCCGGCGACGACCACCACCACATCCACCCGCGACGCCTGGCGAACACTGTCGGTCGTGAGCCTGGCGAGCGTGCTGACCGGCCTCAGCGGCAGCGCCATCAACGTCGCGCTGCCCGAGATCGCCAGGCACACCGGCGCCGGCGCCACGGCCGCGAGCTGGATCCTCCTGGGCTACCAGTTGACCACGACCGTGCTCATGGTGGTCTTCGGCCGGCTGGCCGATCTGTTCGGCAGACGCCGGATGTACCTGTTAGGACTGGCCACGTACACGCTGGCGGCCCTGCTGGCGGGGCTGGCGCCGAACGCGTGGATGATCGTGTTCATGCGGGTGCTGCAGGCCGTGGGCGGCGCGATGCTGCTCACCAACAGCGCCGCCCTGATCAGCGACGCCTTCCCGCGCGAGCGCCTGGGCGAGGGGATGGGCGTGTACGTGGCCTCGTTCTCGATCGCCGGGCTGATCGGGCCCACGCTGGGCGGCGTGCTGGCCGAGAGCCTGGGCTGGCGCTGGGTGTTCTGGTTCAACGTGCCGTTCGGGCTGCTCTGCCTGCTGTGGGGCGTGCTCGTGCTGCCCCGGCCGACCCCCGGCGAGCGCGAAGGCGGCCTCGACGGGCCGGGGAACGTGCTGGTCCTGGCCACGTTGGGCGGGCTGCTGCTGGCGCTGTCGGAGTTCACCCGGCTCGGCTGGGACCATCCGCTGGTGTTCGGCGGCCTGGCGGCCTTCCTCGTCGGGCTGCCGTTGTTCCTGGTCAGGGAGTCGCGGGCGGCGCATCCGGTGGTGGACCTCGGCCTGTTCCGCGAGCGGGCGTTCGCGTTCGGCACGCTGGCCTCGTTCCTCAACGCGGTCGCCCGGATGGGCATGGTCTTCCTGATCGCGCTCTACTTCCAGGCCGTGCGCGGCGACGAGCCCGTGCAGGCCGGGCTGAAGGTGCTGCCGCTGGCCATCGCCGCGATGATCGGGTCGGTGAGCTCCGGCTTCCTGCAGCGTCTGACGAGCGCCCGCACGCTCGCCGTGGCCGGGGCCGCCACGACCACGTGCGGGCTGGTTGTGATGCTCTGCGTGATGTCCTCGGACACGCCGTACGCGGCCGTCGCGATCGGGCTGGTGCTCATCGGGCTCGGCTCGGGCGTCTTCCTGCCCTCCAACACCACCGCCATCCTCGACGGCCTGCCCTCCAACCGGCTCGGCATCGTCAACGCCATGCGTCTCATGCTGCAGAACACCGGCAACGTCGTGGGCACCGGCCTGGTGCTGTCGATCATCACCGCGCCGCTGCCCGCCGCGCTGCACCAGAGCGTGTTCGCCGGGACGCTGGCGCAGCTCTCGGGCGGGGCGGTCGAGCAACTCGTGACCGGCTACCGCTGGGCCCTGGGTTGCATGGCCGCGATCTCCGTGCTGACCGTCCTGTCCTGTCTGGCCCGGCGCAAGGCCACCTAGCCAGGACGGGTACGGTTGCGGACGTGGTTGAACGCACCCCTGCCGAACGGCACATCTATCCGCGCACGGTGAGATTCGGCGACGTCGACTCCCAAGGGCACGTGAACAACGTGCGCTTCCTCGACTACCTCGAGGACGCCCGCTTCGGCATGTTCCACATCGATCCGTACAACGCGGGCGACGATCCGTTCAAGGGCCTGGTCGTGACCAGGCACGAGATCGACTACCGTCGCCCGCTGGGCTTCCGCGCCGCGCCCGTGCGGGTCGAGACCTGGGTCACCGAGGTCAGGGCCGTACGGTTCACCCTGCGCTACGAGATCCGCGACGACGAGGGGCTCTACGTCACCGCCATGTCCGTCATGGCCGCCTACGACGTCGAACGGGCCGGTCCACGCCGGCTCACCGAGGGCGAACTGGCCCATCTGAAGCGCTTCGCGGCGGTATGAGACGCTGGTGGATGCTGGCGCTGGGTGTCAACGCGCACGCCAGCGTCGCCATGGGGCTGTTCGGCTTGCCCCTGGTCATGCCCGAAATTTTGCGACATTTCAACGTCTTACTTCCGGTGGGCGGCCTGATAACGAACGCCCCCGCCTTCGGGATCCTGGGCGCCCTCGTCGCCTGGGGCGTGCTGGCCGACCGGTACGGCGAGCGCCTGATCCTGGGCCTCGGCGTCGGGCTGGCCGGCGCGCTGTTCGCCGCCACCGCCTTCGTCGAGCAGACCTGGGCGGTGATCGTGCTGCTGGCCCTGGCGGGCGCGGCGGGCTCGGCCGCCATGGTCGGCGGCGGACGCATCGTGCTGCGCTGGTTCCGGCCACCGGAGCGCGGCGTCGCCATGGGCCTGCGCCAGGTCTCCTTCACCCTCGGCATGGCCGCCGCGGCCTTCGCCCTGCCGCCCATGGCCCGCGACCACGGCCTGCCGGGCGTGCTGCTGCTCTGCTCCGGCGTGAGCCTCCTGGCCGCCGTGCTGGCCGCGCTGTTCATGGCCGATCCGCCGCCCACGGCCTCCGGGCAGGACGACGAGCGGGCCGCCTCGCCGTACCGGCAGCCCGCGCTCTGGCGGGTGCACGCCACCAGCGCCCTGCACGTGGTGCCCCAGGTCGTGGTCAGCACGTACGGCGTGGACTGCCTGGTCACCACCTACGGCTGGGACGACGTGGCGGCCGGCCGGCTCTTCGGGGTGGCCGCCATCGGCGGGGCCGCCATCCGCATCGCGGCCGGCCGCTGGTCCGACAGGACCGGCCTGCGCATGCGGCCCCTGCTGCTGCTCACCCTGTGGAACCTCGCGGTGCTCGCCCTGCTGGTCGCCGGCGCGTACACCGCAAGCGCGCTCGGGGTGGCGATGCTCGTGCTGGCCTCGGTGATGACCGTCGCGGGCAACGGGCTCGCCTACCTCGCGGCGGGGGAGCTGGCCGGGCCGGGCTGGGGGGCGAAGACCAGCGTCCCCTCGGGCGAGTCCAGCCAGCGCAACGTGTAGGGAAGCTCGCCCGCCAGCTCGCGACGGCGGGTCAGCGCCCGCCGGTAGAACTCCAGCGTCGAGTCCGCGACCCCCTCCTGCTTCTCGACGCTCAGCTCCGCGAACGACTCCGGCTGCGGCAGCCACGGCTCCGCCGCGCCCGGCGAGAACCCGTGGGAGGGCGGCTCCACCGTCCACGGGATCGGCACCCGGCACCCGTCGCGCCCTTTCTGCTCGCCGTTCGACTGGAAGAACACCGGGTCCTGCCTGGCCGCGTCCGGCAGGTCGCGCACCTCGGGCAGCCCCAGCTCCTCGCCCTGGTAGAGGTAGGCCGAGCCGGGCAGGGCCAGCATCGTCAGCAGCGCCGCCCTGGCCCGCGCCAGGCCCACCCCGGGCTCCGGCGTCCCGTAGCGGGTGCGGTGGCGCACGACGTCGTGGTTGGACAGCACCCACGTCGCGAACGGCACCGTGGCCAACGTGTCGTCGATCACCTTCCGGAACGCCGCCGCCGACCACGGCGCCTGCAACCACGCGAAGTTGAAGCTCTGGTGCAGCTCGTCGGGCCGCACGTAGCGCGCGAGGTCCTCGGGGCTGTCGGTCCACACCTCGCCCACGGCCATCCGCTCGCCCGGATAGCCGTCCAGCACCCGCCGCCACTCGCGGTAGACGCCGTGCACCTCCGGCTGCCCCCACACCGGCGAGACCGATCTGAACGACTGGTCGCCCACGTCGGGCAGCCCCTCCGCCTTGTACAGGCCCATCGCCACGTCGATGCGGAACCCGTCGACGCCCCGGTCCAGCCAGAACCGCAGCACGTCGAGGAACTCCTCGCGCACCTCGGGATTGCGCCAGTTGAAGTCGGGCTGGCCGGGCGCGAACAGGTGCAGGTAGTACTGCCCGTCGGCCACCTGCGTCCAGGCCGTGCCGCCGAAGGTGGACTGCCAGTTGTTGGTGGTGTCGCGGAAGACGTACCGATCGCGTCCCTCGCCGCGCAGGGCCGCCTGGAACCACGGGTGCTCGGACGAGCTGTGGTTGGGCACGATGTCCACGATCACCCGGAGGCCGTGCTCGTGCGCGTCGGCGACCAGCGCCTCGAAGTCGGAGAGCGTGCCGAACAGCGGGTCCACGTCGCGGTAGTCGGCCACGTCGTAGCCGTGGTCGGCCATGGGGGAGCGGTAGAACGGCGTCAGCCAGATCGCGTCGACACCCAGCCGGCGCAGGTACGGCAGGCGCTCGCGCACCCCGGGCAGGTCGCCGACACCGTCTCCCGAGGCGTCGGCGAAGCTGCGAACGTAGATCTCGTAGACGACGGCGTCACGCCACCAGGGGATATCCATGTGGCGTGTCATGCCCCGTTATGTGGGCGAGTTCACCAAGCTCTGCGCCGCGTAGACCAGATAGTCCCAAAGCCGGGTCTCCAGCTCCTCCGGCAGGTCGAGCGTGTCGACCGCATCGCGCATGTGGCGAAGCCAGGCGTCGTGCTCGGGCTGCCCGATCACGAACGGCATGTGCCGCATCCGCAGCCGGGGATGCCCGCGCTGCTCGCTGTAGGTCTTGGGGCCGCCCCAGTACTGGATGAGGAAGCCCCGCAGCCGCTCCTCGGCGCCCGTCAGATCGGACTCCGGGTAGAGCGGCCGCAGGATCGGGTCGTCCGCGACCCCCTCATAGAAGCGGTGCACGAGGCGGCGGAAGGTCTCCTCGCCTCCGACGGCGTCGTAAAAGGAGGTCTCTGTCACGGTTCCTAGCTTAGGCGCTGGCGACCATGGGGATGCCCGCGTCGTCGAGCGCCGTCTTGACCCGCATCCGCAGTTCCCGGGCCACCTCCGCCTGCGCGGCCGGCAGCGTCTTGGCCGTGATGCGGAACACCAGCGAGCTGTCGGAGAGCTGCTCGACGCCGTACACCGTGAGTGGCTCCACGATCTTGGACTCGCGCAGTTCGGGGTCGGCCCAGACCTCCTCGGCGACGTGCTCGAGCAGCACCCGCACGCCGACCACGTCGGCGTCGTAGGCCACCGGCACGTCCATGAACGCGCGTGACCAGCCCTGCGACTCGTTGCCGACCCGGGTGATCGTGCCGTTGCGGACGTACCAGACGCGGCCGTCCGCGTCGCGCAGCCTGGTGATGCGCAGGGTCACGGCCTCGACCGTGCCGATGGCCGGGCCCGCGTCGATCACGTCGCCCACGCCGTACTGGTCCTCCAGCAGCATGAACATGCCCGCGATGAAGTCCTTCACCAGTTCCTGCGCGCCGAAGCCGATCGCCACGCCGAGGATGCCGACGCTCGTCAGCAGCGGGGCGATGGGAATCGTCAGCCGGTCGAGCACGGTCAGCACCGCGGTGCCCAGGATGACGACGGAGGCGACGTGCTTGAGCACCGACCCCATCGTCTCGGCCCGCTGCTTGCGCCGCTCGTGCAGCAGCACGTCGATGCCGTCGGTCGCGATGCCCTTGCGGAACCGGCTGGTGATGGAACCACCCGCGGCGGCGCGGTTGACCACGCGCGTGATGACCCGGTGCGCGACGTTGCGGAGCACGAACGCGAGCAGGACGATCAGGACGACCACGACGGCGCTCGCCGCCAGTGGTGCCCACGGCGCGTTGTAAAACATCCCGGCAAGCGTAGAGCACACCGGATCGTTTTGGCAGGTCACTGACACATCTGAAATCACCTTGTCGGCGTCGGGCAGCACCGAGGTCGACGAAGGCTGTGGCGACGGCGTCACCAGCAGTAACACTAGGTGGATCCCCCTCCGGAAGCGGTTCGGCCAACTTCTTGGACCGTTTCGATCCAAAAATACCGCCGACAGAACCGCCCGCCGTCACATCACGCCGGGGAAGACGGGGTCGCCGTCTCTCTGGGCCGCGGAGGGCGAGAGACGACGCTCCGATGACGTGCGGCTCGCCGCGGGACACACACCCGGAAGCATGTCCCGTGGCGGTTCCGGAAGGGACCCCCCGAACACCCGCGCGGCGGACCGGACGGGTGGCTTTGGCGGGCACGGTACGCGGAGCCGTGCCGGATCGTTGCGCGGGCCGGAACCGGCGGAGTGGCCCAGGGCCCTGCGTGCGGGCCCTCCGCACCGGCCACTCCGCCGGCTCCCAGAAGCCGCCGTGGGACGCGGTGAGCCGTGGTGGCTGCGCTCCACCCGGTTCACCGCGTCGTCACTCCCCCACGGCGGCGAGTACGCGGGCGACCTTCGTCGCGGCTCCGGCAGGGTCGTCGGCCGTGTGCATCCGCTCGCCCCAGGACCAGCAGTACCACCAGTCGGGCATGTCCGAGACGGTTGCCGGCCGGCAGGTGACGTTCTCGGTCAGGCTCGTCGCGTTCGGGTTGATGACCCTGACGAACCTGCGTCCGTTCTGGGCCTGGACCACTCGAGCGAGCAACCCGCGCGCTCCGAGCTCGGCCACCAGACGCTCCAAGTGCTCGAAGTTCTCGTCCCCCACCGTTCGTTCCTCCCTCAGGAATCGTTGCTGGTGGGCCAAAGATGGCTCAAGTCAAGAGCGGGCGCAACGAGGGGTACGGCCTTCGGGGCGTCGCTTCTGACACATGGGTTGTAAGAACCAAACCCGGGGAGGACGATCCTTATCCGCGGGCTGATTGAAGGCGTTCCAATCAACTCGGCATTGCTTCATAGTCATGGGTAGGCGCAGGGCAACTCTAGGGCTACGCTGAGTCACCAGTTGTGGACCGGTCGAGACATGCGGGAGAGGGGCCGGGATGTCCGGCAGACAGCACAGGGAGACGGAGATCGCCCGGCGGATCAGGGCCAAGGGCCTGGCCGCCGGGCGCACGTCGGCTCAGATAGCTGATGAGATCCACGAAGCGTGCACGGGCCAGTTCGGCACGAGTCGCATCAAAGCGCACCGCCTCGCGTACGGCATCGCGTTGGCCGATGTCATCGAGCAGGTCAGAGCGCTGTTCGAGCGCGACAGCAAGGCGTCGCCGGGCATCGGCGAGACGCTGCTGTCGGCGTACGAGAGCGGTCTCAAGCGGCCGGGGCCCGAATACCTGCACTACCTGTGCGCGGTCTACCGGGTCGAGCCGGGCGCGCTGGGCTACGACTCGCCCTGCATCTGCGGTCACGGCCACAAGACGCCGGGCGGGCCCGGCGCGGAGGCCAAGGACCGGGCGGCCAACCAGGCCATCGACCGGGAACTGCTGATCCAGCCGATGGAGACCGACCCGGAGGACGAGGAGGACGAGAACATCCTCCGCCGGACGCTTTTAAACTCCCTGCAGGCCGACGCCAACCTGGCCGACCTCGAAGGGCCGGTGCTCGGAGCGTGCGAGGGCATCAGGCGCCGGATGGACGAGACGCTGGTCTCGGCCACCGTGTCCGCCGCGATGCTCGACCAGTGGGAAGAGGCGACGATCAGCTTCGGCCGTCAGTACACGACGACGGCCCCGCTGCGACTGCTGTGCGACGTGCTGCTGGAGCTGAGCGCCGTGCGTACGGCGATGGCCCGGCGTCAGCCCATCGATCTGCAGGAGCGCCTGTGCCGGATGGCCGCCCAGCTCTCCGGGCTGAGCGGCATGATCATGATCAATCTGGGCGATCACCGGCTGGCGCGCTCGTTCTTCCGCACCGGGCGCACCGCGGCCGACGAGACCGGCGACCGGGCCCTGCGCGCGTGGATCGCGGCCCGCGAGTCGCTCGTCCCCCTCTACTTCGGCGACGCCCGCGAGGCGCTCAGCCTGGCCAAGAAGAGCCGCGACATGGCCGGCTCCACGCCGTGCGCGGCGCAGGCCATGGCTCCGGTCGTCGAGGCCAGGGCGCTGGCCATGATGTCCAACGGCGAGAGCAAGAAGGAGATCGTCGACCAGGCCAAGCGCGCCCTGGCGCGGGCCAGGAACGCCTTCGCCCACATGCGCCCGGAGGACCAGGAGGACGTCGCCTTCGGCTACACCGAGAAGCAGCTCTACTTCTACCAGGGTGACGTGCTCACCAAGCTCGGCCAGACGATCGAGGCCGAGGTGGTGCTCGACCAGGCGCTGGAGAAGTACGAGGACCACATCCTCGACCAGACGCTGATCAGGCTCGACCAGGCCCAGTGCCGGCTGATCGACGATGACGCCGAGGAGGCCGTGGCCATCGCCACGAGGGCGCTCAACATGGTCGGCGACGAGTATCTCACCGACCTCATCCTGCGCCCCGGGCTGCAACTCGAGAAGCTGATCCTGGCCCGGGACCCGTCGGTACCGGGTCTCGACAAACTGTCGGCCGCGCTCCGGCGGCCGCGACAACCCGAGTTGAAAGGGGGCGGTGGGTGAAGCTGACGATCAGACGCTATCGGTGGTCAGATCTCGACACCATCCTCGCACTCCACCGGATCTGCCTCGCCGAGGTGGGCCTGGTTCCCGGTGACGGCGTCTACTACGACGACGACTTCCCGCGCATCCAGGAGATCTACCTCGCCTGCGGCGGTGACTTCCTTGTCGGGGAGGTCGCCGGGCGGGTGGTGGCCATGGGCGGGCTGAAACCCGTCGACACCGGCACGGCGGAGCTCTGCCGGTTGCGGGTGCATCCCCAGTTCCAGCGCCGCGGTTTCGGCGCGGCCATGCTGATCGCGCTGGAGCGGCGTGCCGTGGAGCTGGGCTTCCACAGTGTCCGGGGTGACACCACGCTGAACCAGGAGGCCGCGCTGGCGCTGTACGAGCGCCAGGGGTGGCGCGAGCTGTCCAGGGAGCAGGTGGGTGGCCTGACGGTCATCTACGGTGAGAAACGGCTGCTTCCGCTGATGCTGCTCGATCTCTAGAGCACGCATCGCCGTACGGCCCCACCCCTTCCTGGGGCCGCCCTCCGGCTTTCCCGGTGACCTCTCCCGGGCCCGCTCGGTGTGACGTCGCCGCCGAGGCTGAGTACCCGACGCTGCTCTCCCTGCGTCCGTTTCCCCGCGCGCTCGTTTCCCGGTGCGCCGGTCTTCGCGCGTTTCGGCCCGCTCGTCGCGGCTCGCCGATCCCGGACGCGTCGCTCTCGGTTCGTCGCGCTGGGTGACGGTTCCCCGGTCATCGACCCTGACATCATTCGTCGAATTCGCAAGAACGATATGTCGGAAAGGCCGTAAATCAGCTCTCGCGGATAAGGAACTACGAGCCGGCGGGTGAGGCTCTTACCACCCGGTTGTAGACAACCATCACCGGGCGCTCCCCGTACATCAAAGGCTGCGAAACGTGGTGCCATGCTTTTCCCATGGCAGACATGCCCGCCTCCCGCCCCCTTCGGGGAGCCGTGCTTCTGTTGTTCGTGAGCGCCGCATGGGGGTCGGCGTTCCCGCTGATGAAAGATCTCATCCATCGTTTACCGGTCGAAGATCTTCTCGCCGAGCGCTACCTGCTCGCGGCACTGACGCTGTTCCTCATCAAGCCGCACTGCCTTCGGGGGCTGTCGCGGGGCACCTGGGTCAACGGGGTGCTGCTCGGGGTGATGTTCGGGGTCGGACAGGCCGGCCAGGCGGCGGCGCTGCACGGACTGCCGTCGGCGGTGTCCGGGTTCGCCGTCGGCTGCAGCGTGATCTTCACACCCATCCTGTCCCTACTGATCTTCAAGGAGCCGGTCCGGCGGCGCATCTGGGCGGGCGTGGCGCTCGCCCTGGCGGGCATGGCCGTCTTCACCCTCGTACGCGGGGTGGAGGAGCACCAGATCTCGCTGATAGCGCTGTCGGTCACGCTCGCCGCCGCCGCCCTCTACTCCGGGCACACCCTGCTCCTGGAGCACCTGTCCGAGAACCCCGCCGGGTTCCCCGCGTACGCGCTGACGGTGATCCAGCTCTTCACGATCGGCGCGCTCACCGGTGTCTTCGCCGTTCGTGACGGGATCACCCTGCCCTCCGGCGGGGCCGACTGGATCGCCATGCTGCACCTGGCCGTGATCTCGTGCGCGCTGGGTTTCCTGGCCCGTTCCCAGGCGCAGGCACACCTGTCGGCCGTGCCGAGCCAGATCCTGATGTCCTCACAGCCGCTCTGGGTGGCCGCGATCGCGGTGATCTGGTTCGACGAGCGGCTCGGGTGGAGCATGATCGTGGGCGGCCTGCTGATGGGCGGCGCGATGTTGCTGGCGTTGCCCACCAGAGCCGTCAAACGGGGAAAAGAACGCCGCCGCCTGCTGGTCGTCGCGCGCAGGGCCGGTGTGCGGCTGGCCGATCTCCGGACGAAACCTGAAGATCCGCTGCGCCTGGCCGGCGGCCCGGCGCCCTACCTCGACAAGGACGCCTGCCCGGACGTCACGTCGTGCCCCTGGCAGACCCGCTCGCTCAAGGGCGGCGCGGAGCCCAGCCTGGAGCGGCTGATCCAGCGGGCCAGCTACATCGTGCGCGCGAGGAACCTGCCGGGGCCCGGCTGCTGCCAGTCGGTCACCCTGCTCGGCCGGTGCCTGTGCGCCCTCATGGAGGAATCGGAGCAGGCGCACACCACGGGCGTGCAGCACTGGTTTCGGGCCCCATAGGTTAGATATCCCATTCAAAAGGCAAGTGCTTTTTATCCATACGTCTCCCACTTATTTGCGATAAACCTTGATATTCGGTGGAGTGACCCAATAATTGGGGTTCAACCCCGAGTGGAGAGGCACATCCATGAAGCGCATCCTCGTCCGTAAGCCTGGTACCGCGAGGCTGGCCGGGACCTCCGGCGTCATTCACAAGGGGTGACCGAGGAGAGGTCGCACCTCAGGGTGCGGGGCGAACCGCCCGCCCGGTGGGGGGCCGTCCGGCTGCTGATGCCGTTGATCGACGCGCATCGCCGGCCGCGCGGCCCCTACACCGTCGCCGCGGCGTTGCTGCGGCACCTGGTGCCGCCGGCCCTGGGGTCCGCCCCGGGGCTGGTGGCGGCGCACGACATCGAGATCCTCGCGGCGGCGCCCGAACTGGCCGGGATCGTGCCGGCCCGGCGGGGCGGCATCGACGCGGAGCTGTCCGACGAGGAGCGCATCCTCGTGCCGGCGCCCCGCCGTACGCTGCGGCTGGCGAACGGGCTCGCCGAGTTCGTCCGCGACGCCGTGCGGCCCGGAGGGGCGATCGCCGTGTGCAACGCCGCCGAGGCCGACCCGACGGACGTCGAGCTGCTCGACGTCATGACACGGCGCATCCCGCCCGGCACCTTGTCCATCATGGTGTGCTCCGGCGGCCCCGCGCCCCCGCCCGGCACCCGGGACGTGGACGAGCTGTGGGCCCTCGTCGACCGCTGCGTGCGCGAGGGCTTCCTGCACGCCGTGACGGAGCTGGGGGAGCAGGGGATGGCGGCCACGCCGCCCGGTGGCGCGAGCTGGTGGCGCTTCGCGCAGCGCACCGCGACCGCGCTCGGCGGGCTCGGCCGTACCGGCGAGGCCCGCGCGATCTGGGACCGCGTGCGCCTGACCAGCCAGGACCCGGCGATGCACGCGGCGGCGGCGTACGGCACCGCCATGCTCGACGCCCGCCACCCCGACCCGGCCGCCCGCGACCTGGTCCGGGCCAGGGGCTGGATCAACGAGGCGATCGCGATCTCCACCATCCTGCCCGACCCCGCCGAGCGCGCCTTCAAGCTCGGCTTCGACCGTAACGGCCTGGCGCTGATCGAGCTGCGGCACGGACGGTTCGACGCCGCGCTGGCCCTGGTCGACTCGGCCATCGAACTGGCCCGTGAGCTGGGGGAGCGGCACCGCCAGCACCGCATGGTGCTGCTGGCCAACCGGGCGCAGCTCCTGTCCGGGCTCGGCCGGGCCAAGGAGGCGCTGGACGACTACGGGGCGGCGGTCGCGATCGACCCCGGCTTCCCCGACACCTACGTGGAGCGGGGCAACCTGCTGTTCAAGCTGGGCCGGCACGAGGAGGCGCGGGCCGACTTCGAGCAGGCCCTGCGGGCCGGGCCGCCGCTGCCGGAGGCGTACTACAACCGGGCGGAGCTGCGCGTCGTGCTGGGGGAGGCCGACGCGGCGCTGGCCGACCTGGACCGGGTGATCGAGCTCGACCCCGAGTACCTGGACGCCTACATCAACCGGGCCGGGCTGCTGGCCGGCCGCGGCCGGGACGACGAGGCCAGGGCCGACGTCGAGACCGGGCTCCGGCTGGCCCCGGACAACCCGTACCTGCTGACGGTGCTGGGCCAGGTCGAGACGGAGGCGGGCCGGCCCGCCGAGGCGGGCGCGGCGCTGGACCGGGCGCTGGAGCTGGCCCCCGGGCTGGCGGCGGCCTGGGGGAACCGGGGAGTGCTCCGGTACGAGACCGGCGACCTGGAAGGGGCCGCCGCCGACCTCACGCGCGCCATCGAGCTCCAGCCGCAACCCGACCTCTACGCCAACCGCGCGGTCGCCCTGCGCGCCCTGGGACGTCAGGCCGAGGCCGAGGCGGACGACCGGAGGGCCGCGCAGCTCTCCTGATGGGAGCATTGGGGGATGCGGGGGCGGATGGGACGGGCGGCTGCGGTGTGCGCCGCCCTCGGGGTGTTCTGGTGGGCCACCGTGCGGCTGGCCTGGGCGGGCGTCGGCTGCGCGGACTGGGGTTGCCTGGCCCCCGCGCTGGGCGTCGTCGTGGTGATCAGCGTGGCCCTGCTCGCCGGGTCCGCGCTCGCGCTGGAGCGGGTCGCCGTGCGGCCGGGCCGGCGGGTGGCGCTGACGGCGGCCGGGATGCTCGTGGTGTTCCGTCTCGCGGGCGAGTCCGTGCCGTCGTGG
The DNA here is from genome assembly GCF_021699195.1 of Nonomuraea sp. MG754425. Taxonomy (GTDB): domain Bacteria; phylum Actinomycetota; class Actinomycetes; order Streptosporangiales; family Streptosporangiaceae; genus Nonomuraea. Next base: position 26,516 of record NZ_SSXE01000099.1, read on the forward strand.
CCGGCGTCGCCGCTGGACGCGGTCCTGGTCGGGACGGTGTGCGCGGTGGCGGGGGCGCTGGCGGCGTACGTGACGGAGGCCGGGACGCCGCGGTGGCGGCGGCTGGTGGCCGCGCTCGCGGTGGCGGCGCTGGTGCCGATCGCGCTCGTCGCCTCGGTGGCCGCGCGCGGTCTCTGAGCCCCTCGGCGGGCGCCTTGACAGGGGAGAGGCCGCGGAGGATGTTCCATATACGGAACACGGCTCTGGCGGAGGTGCTCGTCATGCGACCCAACTCCCGATTCGCGCACGTGCAGCCGATCGACATCGACAAGGTGGCCGCCGCTGCCGGGGACGACCCCGACGTGCTGCGCATGGAGAACCTCGACACCGACGTCCCGCCCCCGCCCGAGGCCGTCGAGGCGACGCGGCGCTCGCTGGCCGAGGGCACGGGCAACAGTTGGCTGCCGTTCACCGGCCTGCCGGAGCTGAACACGGCGGTGGCCGCGGAACTGCGGGCGCGCACGGGGCACGACTACGACCCGCTGCGGCAGATCACGATCACCTCGGGCGGCACGTCGGCGGTCATGCCCGTGCTGCTGTCCACCACCGAGCCGGGCGACCCGGTGATGCTCACCGACCCGACGTACGCGGGGCTGCTCCAGCGCGTACGCCTGTCGGGCGCGCGTCCCAGCCTGGTGCCGCTGCACGTGGACGGCGGGTACTGGCGGCTGGACCGCGCGGCGCTCGCCGAGGTGCGCCGGGCCGCCGTGCTGCTGCTGATGAGCCCGTCGATGCCGTCGGGCGTCGTCTTCGAGCGGGAGGACTGGGCGGCGGTCGCCGAGGTCTGCGAGCGCACCGGCGCGTACCTCGTCTACGACGCGGCCATGGAGCGCCTCGTCTTCGACGGGCACCCGAGGATCAACCCGTGCCAGGTGGACGGCCTGGCCGAGCGGACGATCATCATCGGCTCGGTGTCCAAGGAGTACCGCATGATCGGCTGGCGGATCGGCTGGATCGCCGGCCCGGCCGACATCATGTCCCGGATCATGGTGGCGACCGTCTACAACACGACGGTGGCCAGCGGATTCCACCAGCTCGGCGCCGCTGCCGCGCTCAGGGGGCCGTCGGGCGTGGCCGAGGCGGCGGCCGAGTACCAGGCCCGCCACGCGGCCGTTGCCACCCAGCTCGCCGGCCTGCCGCTGGTACGGGCGGCCGGCGGCTGGTCGTGCCTGGTGGACGCCGAGGCCCTGGGACTGACCGCCACCGCCCTGTCCGCCCGCCTGCTCGAACGCGGACGCGTCGCCGCCACCCCCATGACCGCGTGGGGCGAGACCGTGGCCCCCCGATACGTCCGGCTCGTCTTCAGCCGCGAACCCGTCGAACGCCTGGCTGACCTGCGTGCCCGGTTCGACGCCGCGCTGGCCTGACTGCGCGCCGGCGGGTGCCTCGTACGGCTACGGTTGGGTCCGTGGGCTTCAACGAGCTGCTCGGCGACCTTGATCACAGTGCCAGCGCCCAGGCGGCGGGCATCAGACGCGGCTACGGCGGGCCGCCCGCCCGCGACGTGAGCGTCAGATCGGGGCTGACCCGCCTGCGCTGCGCCTCCCTGCTCAAACCCCTGTACGCGTGGGTGTGCGCCGCCCGCATCCCCGACACCGCCCGGTGGCGCCGGCACGCCGAGCCCGCCGTCGTCGTCTCCTCCAACGCCGACACGCTCAACCTGTGGCTCGCGATCGGCCCGCGGGTCATCCTCGACGACCTGCGCGAACGCACCGGCGTGGCGTGGACGCCGCCGAACGGCGACCCGTCCAGGTTCGGCTCCGTCGAGGTCGCGGCCCACGAGGTGGCCGCCGCGTACGCGGTGCTCGCACAGGCGGCGCTCGCGGGCGACCCGGACGCCGAGGCCGTGCTCGGGTGGATGGGGGAGGTGGAGCGGTCGCAGGCGTACGGCGCGCGGGAGGCGCTCGGCTGGCCCGGGGCCGCGATCAAGTGCGGCTGGTACGGCGCACCCGACGAGACCTGCCTGCGTACGCACGCCGTGGCCGTCCAGCCGCACGGCGGCACCAGGGTCAGCGTGGTCGTCGCGATGACCGCGATGCCCTACACCGAGCCGCACGAGCGCGAGGTCTACCGCGAGCGGGTGGGCCAGGGGCTGCCGGTGGAGGCGGAGCACGAGAAGGTCGCCGGCCCGCTGCTGCGCGGCCTCATGGAGGAAACCTCGGCGGCACTGGGCCACTGAGGGAACCCGCGATGAGCCGCCCGGCCCGCTGGGGGCCGTGCCGCGTCAGCGGTGGTTCAGCGATGAGCGGCCCGGCCCGCTGGGGGCTGTGCCGCGCCGGCGGCGGTTCCGCGGTGATCCGCTCGACCCCGTCGAGGGCCGCTCTTGGCTGGGTCTGCCGTGAGCCGCTCTGGGGGCGCGGGTCGCGTTCGGCGGGGCTGCTGAGGTGAGCCGCCCGGCCCGATGAGGTGAGCGTCAGCGGGGGTCTGCGGTGAGTCGTTCGACGACCTGCGCCAGGTCGGCGGGTTCGACGCCGTCCGGCAGTTTCTCGGCCCACACGTGGCCGCGGAAGGCCGACCGCTCCTCCTCCGTCAGCTCCCCGGGGTCCACCGGCGGCCGCTGTCCGGCGAATCGTGCCAGGTAGAACAGCTCCCGCTTCAGGAAGCGCCGGCCCAGCCACCGGAAGTCGCGCTCGACCTCGACGTGGCGGTCCAGCACCGCCGAGCCCGGCAGCCCGGTCTCCTCGGCCAGTTCCCTCCTGGCCGCCTCCAGGTGCGTCTCGCCGGGTTCGAGCCGCCCGCCCGGCGGCTCCCAGACGTCCGAGCCGGCGATCTCGTCGTACCAGTGCATCAGCAGCACCCGGCCGTCGCGGTCGAGGCAGACCACCCGGGCGGCGGGACGCTCGTCGATGTCGCTCATGCGGCCAGAGGCTACCCCGGGACGTGGTTGCGCAGGCGCAGGGCGTCGGGGTAGGGGGAGAAGTAGGTCTGGTCGCGCACCCAGGCCGCCGCCTCGCCGCGCGCGTGATGGCGCAGCAGCGTCGTCGGCACGCTCAGCGGCACCAGGCCCGCCCGGTAGGCGTCGATGACCTCCACCACGTCGGCCCGCCTGACCGGGTCGAGGTCGAGCATGCCCAGGCAGTGCTGCAGCACGTTGACGTTCTTGCCCGTGGTGGCCTTGGTGGCGAGCGTGCTCCGGAACACCTCGGTGTAGCGGGCGGCCACCTCCTCGCGCGGTCGCGCGCCGGCGCCGGCCACCACGCGGCCCGCCTCCCGGTAGAGCCGCGGGTCGTGGGCGAGCAACTGCATCTTGTGCCGGGCGTGGAAGGCGACCAGGTCGCGGGGCCGCCAGTCGCCGCCGAGCAGCGCGCGCAGCCGGGCATGGGCGAACACCCGCTCCACGAAGTTCTCCCGCAGCAGCGGGTCGTGCAGCCGGCCGTCGTCCTCCACCGGCAGCAGCGGATGGCGCTCCATGACGATCGCGGAGAACAACCCCTTGTTGCGCCGGTCGGCCGGGGCGCCGCCGGGCCGGTAGACGGGCACGCCGTGGATGCCGCAGGTGGGGCTCTTGGCCTTGAAGACGTAGCCGTCCACGTCGAGTTCGGCGGCGCGGCGTTCGGCGAGCGCGATCACGCGGTCCGTCAGGTCGACCCGCGACGTGCGCGTCAGCAGGCGCGGGCCGTTCTCGGACTCCTCCAGGCGCATGGACTCGCGCGGGGCCCCGAGACCCGCCTCCACCTCGGGGCAGACCGGCACCCAGTCCACGTACGGGCTGAGCTCGTCGGTCAGGAACCGGTCGCGGCTGTGCCCGCCGTTGTACCGGACCAGCTCGCCCAGCAGGCAGGAGGAGACGGCCACCCGGGGGCGTTCGGCCGGTCCGCCGGTCGTCCCGGGCTCGTTGATCACCTTCACATTGCAGCCCGGGAATCGGGGTGCGGGCAACCAAGCCCGAGAAGATCATTTGACGCCGGACGCGCTCTCCGGGCGCTCACCGCTTCATCGCCCCGTCGGCGATGGCGTCCGCGGCCTCGCCGATGGCCATGCCCACGATCTCCAGCCGGCGCACCAGCTCCCGCTCCTTCATCGCGTCCGCGGTGATCTCGCCGGAGAAGATGCGGGAGATCTCGTACTGGTACATGCGCCGGATCGCCCCGCCCGCCTTCTTCGCCTCCAGCGCGTCGTGCGGGACCGCCGACGGGCGGGCGGCGAGGCTGCGCACGGCCCCCTCCAGCGCCTCGACGCCCACGATCACCTGGTCCAGCATGGGCGTGAAGCGGATCTGGTCCGGCACCCGGTACAGGTGCGACTCGCGGACGAAGTCCCGCAGCGAGTCGAGCACGTCGTCGATCGAGCGGGACAGCCGGAACAGGTCCTCCCGGTCGATGGGCGTGACCAGGGCGTTCTTCAGCTCATCGACGAGCCGGGCGCGCTCCTCGTCGCCCAGGTGCTCGATCGAGCGCATCTCCTCGTGCGCGCCCGTCCTGCCGACCTCTCCACCGATCATGGCCATGGCCAGCCACGCTCCTTCCTTGGTCGCCTCCAACTGGCCGAGCAGCGCCTCCAGCAGCGCGCCGTCCATGCGTCCGGTCATCAGGTCCCTGATCCGCCGCAGCCGTTTCACACTCACCCTCCCTCACGAGAGCTCCACGCTCGCGAACCCCTTGACCAGCAGGGCGAGCCCCCAGCCCAGCAGCCCGCTGGCGGGCAGCGTCAGCAGCCAGGCAACGACGATCTTGACGGCCGCGTACCAGCGGACCCGGCCGCCGCCCTGCGCCACGCCCGCGCCGACGAGACCCCCGGCGATGGCCTGGGTCATGCTCACCGGCATGCCCACCGCCGCGCAGCCGATCACCGCCACGCCCGCCGCCAGCTCCGCCGCGACCCCGTGCGGGGGACGGGAGACGATGATCTCGCGGCTCAGCGTGCGGCCCGCCCGGGGCAGCCCGTACATGGCGCCGAACGCGAACAGCACGGCCACCGCCACCGTGTACTCCAGCGGCGCGCCGGTGAACCCCAGCGCGATCATGAACACGGCCAGCATCTTCTGGCCGTCGTTGGCCGCGTACGCGAAGGTCTGCAGCAGGAAGCCGGCCCAGTGCCAGCCCCGCAGCCCCCGCGCGGTGGTCGTGGTCACCAGCATCCGGATGATCGGCCACGCCAGCAGCCCGCCCGCGAACGGCGCCGCCAGCCCGAAGGCCAGCACCAGCACCACCCAGTGCGCGGAGATCTGCAGCTCCCAGCCCAGGCCCGCCCCGGTGAGCCCGCCCACCACGGCCAGGGTCAGGCTGGTCGGCCGTCCCTTCGCGCTGAGCACCCAGACGACGGCGAGCGCCGAGACGACCGCGATGGTCACCGCGATCCGGCCGCCGGGCCCCTCGAAGGAGCCCAGCCGGGTCACGAACGTCAGCGCCACCTGATGCGTCATCAGCGGCACGACCGCCACCAGCACCGTCAGCACCGCGATCCCGGTCACCGGACGCACCACGGGCAGCTTCAGCCCGGTCGCGAGGAGCGCGCCGCCGTCGTTGACCCCGGACACGACGGCGAACAGGCCGGCCACCACGATCAGCACGAGGGCGTCCAAGGGCGCGCACTCCATCCCGTCCCGTCCCGGCGGGACCCGCTCGCTGCGAAGGGGCGTTCGCCGCCCCGTCCGTCACATCCGCTTCCTCAGCGCTTCCAGACGACTACCCAGAATGAACATGCGCCCACGGCGATCGGGGGTCCAGGCCCCGGAGCCCGGCGCCACGGGTACGCTCGACCGGAGACCGCCGGCCGCGACGGCGTTCGATCACCCACGTCCTCGAGAGTGAAGGCATGACCAGCCCCGCCGAATACATCCTGACGCTGTCCTGCCCCGACCGGCCCGGTGTGGTGGCCGCCGTGTCCGGCCTGCTCGCCCGGCACGGATGCAACATCATCGAGAGCCAGCAGTTCGGCGACAGAGTGGCGCAGCGCTTCTTCATGCGCGTGCAGTTCGCGGGCCCGCTGGGCGAGGACGACCTCAACACCGCCTTCGCCGCGCTCGCCCCCGACTTCGCCATGGACTTCAAGCTACGCGACGTGGCGCGCAAACCGCGCGTGCTGATCATGGTGAGCAAGTTCGACCACTGTCTGAACGACCTGCTCTACCGCGTCCGGTCCAAGGCGCTGGACATCGAGATCGCCGCCGTCGTCTCCAATCACCCCGACCTGCGTCCGCTCACCCAGTCCAGCGGCATCGACTACCACCACCTGCCGGTCACCTCGGAGACCAAGCCCAAGCAGGAGGCCGAGGTGCTGGCGCTGGTGGAGCACTACCAGGTCGACCTGGTCGTGCTGGCCCGCTACATGCAGGTGCTGTCGGAGGACCTCTGCCAGAAGCTGGCCGGGCGGGCGATCAACATCCACCACTCGTTCCTGCCGTCGTTCAAGGGCGCCAAGCCCTACCACCAGGCGCACAACCGGGGGGTCAAGCTGATCGGCGCCACGGCCCACTACGTGACCGCCGACCTCGACGAGGGGCCGATCATCGAGCAGGAGGTGGCCCGGGTCAACCACAGCCACTCTTCCGAGGACCTCGTGGCCATAGGGCGCGACGTCGAGTGCGTGGCCCTGGCCAGGGCGGTCAGGTGGCACGCCGAGCAGCGGGTGCTGCTCGACGGCCACAAGACGGTCGTCTTCCCCCGTTGAGAGGGCCGGCTGCTGAGAGGGGCCGGCTCAGGGCCGGAAGGTGCCGAAGAACCAGGGGTTGCCCTGCGGGTCGTGGCAGGCGTACTCGCGCGACCCGTACGGCTGCTCCACCAGTTCCATGGTGATCGTGGCGCCCGCCGCCTTCGCGCGGGCGTGGTGGGCGTCCACGTCGTCCACGGCGACGTAGACGCCGGGGCCGCCGGGCCGTCCCTGGCCGATCATGATCATGTCGTCGCCGACGAGCAGTTCCGCGTGGTGGACCACGCCCTCGTCGTTGGTGGCGGCCTCGTGCACGCGGAAGCCGAACGCGCCGGTCAGGAAGTCGATCGCGGCCTGGCAGTCGTGGTAGCGGGCGAGTGCGTAAACGGTGCGTGTCATGGGGCCCACGATGCCCCGGCGACGGCCCCGGGTCTTGGACGTATCTGACCTGGCGTGGTGCCGCCCAGCACGCGGAACTCGCGGTTCAGGTGCGCCTGGTCGTAGAAGCCGCACTCGGCCGCCGCCTCGGCCGGGGCCGTGCCCGAGCGCAGCAGCCGCAACGCCCGGCCGAACCTGATCACCCGGGCGGCCGTCTTCGGCGGCAGCCCCACCTGGTCGTGGAAGCGGGCGACGAGATGGCGGTGACTCCAGCCCAGCGACTCGGCCAGCGACGACACGGCGAGCCGGCCGCCCGACTCCAACAGCCGCGCCCACGCCCACGGCAGCTCCGGCCCCAGCACGGGACCCGCCGCGATCCGCTCGCGCAGCAGCCGGTCGGCCAGCGCCAGCCGGCCCCGCCACGACGCGGTCGCGGCCAGCCGCTCGACCGCCAGTTCGCCCCAACGGCCCAGCAGGTCGGCGACCGGCACCACCCGGTTGGTCAGGTGCCGCATCGGCAGCCCGTACAGCCGCCGGGCCCCGAACGGCGTGAGGAACACCTCCACGCCCTCGGCCGGCCCGGCGGTGCGGGTGACGGTGAAGCGGTCGCCGAGGCCGCCGCCGAACGCCGTGACCCGCTGCCCGTCGGCCTCCATCGGCGCGCCGAAGGCCAGGATGAGCACCGCCCCCGGCATCGCCGTCTCCGACCGGGTCACCGGTGCGGCGTAGTGCTCGCGGTAGGCGCACAGCCGGGTCACGTAGGGCCGCAGGGCGGCGCTGGGGACCGCCTCGACCATGACCGGACCCGGCCGCACGCTCATACGTTCGAGACTACAGACCGGTGTGCCCGGCCAGGAAGGTCAGCGTGTCGGCCGACAGGTCCACCGACCTGCTGATCGAGCGGGCGCCGTGGCCGACCTCGGTCTCGTTGCGCAGCAGCACCGGCCGGTCGGCCGAGGAGGCGTGCTGCAGCGCCGCGCACATCTTCCACGCGTGCAGCGGGTGCACGCGCGTGTCGGACTGGAACACGGTGAACAGCGTCGCCGGGTAGGCCACCGACTCCTCGACATGGTGGTACGGCGAATAGCCGCGCAACCAGCCGAACTGCTCGGGGTCGTCGGCCGAGCCGTACTCGACGTTCCAGGTCGCGCCGAGGCCGAACTTCTCGTACCTGATCATGTCGAGCAGCGGCGCGGAGCAGGCCACGGCCGCGTACAGGTCGGGGCGCTGGGTCAGCGCCGCCCCCACCAGCAGGCCGCCGTTGGAGCCGCCGGAGATGCCGAGCTGGGCGGGCGTGGTCACGCCGGTGGCGATGAGGTGCTCGGCCGCGGCGTGGAAGTCGTCGAAGACGTTCTGCTTGTTGGCCAGCATGCCGGCCCGGTGCCACTCCTCGCCCTCCTCGCCGCCGCCGCGCAGGTTGGCGATGGCGTAGACGCCGCCGGCCTCCACCCAGGCCAGGACCGAGGCCGAGTAGCCGGGGGTCATGGACAGGCCGAAGCCGCCGTAGCCGTACAGGATGGTGGGCCGCGGGCCGCTCTGCTCGCCGACGGGGGAGATGACCAGCATGCGGACGTCGGTGCCGTCCTTGGAGCGGTAGACCACCTGCTCGGTGCGTACCGGCGGCACCTCGACCGCGCCCGGTGAGGCGGCCCAGAGCGTGGTCTCGCCGGTCCGCGCGTCGTAGCGCTGGATGGTCGGCGGCGTGGTGTTGTCGGTGTAGCCGAACCACGCCTCGTGACCGCCCTCGGGACGTTCGGCGATGCCGCCGATCGAGCCGAGCCCCGGCGTGGGCACCTCGCCGATGCGCTCGCCGGTCGCCAGGTCGTGCACGGTGATCTCGCTGATCGCGTGGCGGGTCCAGCCCACCAGCATGACCGGGCGCTCCAGGTCGTCGAGGATCGCGAACGTGCTGAGCACCGCCTCGGGGTGCTCGGGGATCAGCACGCGCCAGTTGTCGTAGCCCGGCTCCGCCGGGTCGGTGACGCACACCCGGCCCCGGGAGGCGTCGCGGTCGGTGTGCACGTAGAGCTTGCCGTCGCGGCCGAACGCCAGCCCGACCTGCGCGTCCACGCCCTCCTGGACGACCTTCAGCTCCGGCCGCTCGATCGGCGAGGCGGTCAGGTCGGCCACCCAGACGTCGTTGCGCGGCGCGGTGCCCTCGTGGGCCGAGACCTGCAGCCAGCGGCCGTCGCGGGAGACGGAGACGCCGTAGTAGTTGGTCATCTTCAGGCCCTGCCCGAAGATCATCACGTCTTCCTCGGTGGAGGTGCCGACGCGGTGCAGGTAGACGCGGCGGTGGAACTGCGTCTCGTTCTCCGGCACCTCGGTGCTCGGCAGCCTGCGGACGTAGTAGAACGCCTCGCCGCCGGGCAGCCAGGCGATCGGCGAGTAGCGGCAGCGGTCGATCGGCCCCTCGACCCGGAGGCCGGTGGCCACGTCGATGATGTAGACGATCGACTCCTCGTCACCGCCCACCGAGATCTGGTACGCCAGCAGCCGCCCCTCCTTGTCCGGCTGGACCGCGTCGAGCGTGGTCAGGCCGGACGGGTCGATCGCCATCGGGTCGATCAGCGCCCGCTCGGTGCCGTCGGGCTCGACCACGTAGTAGACGGCGTGCTCCTGGTCGGGGGTGCGCCGGGAGAAGAAGTACCGTTCGCCACGCCAGGTCGGGACGCCCACCGACCCCGACCTGAGCAGTTCGGCGATGCGGCTCTTGAACCGCTGCGGTCCGCGTTTCGCGGCGAACAACTCGGCCTGCGCGAGCAGCCACCCCTTGGTCTCGGGGCTGTCGGGGTCCTCGAGCCACCTGTAGGGGTCGGGGACGGGTGTTTCGTGCAGGATGTCGACGATGTCGTCGCGACGTGCTGTTGGGTACGGCTCTCGCGTCATGCACGGAACCCTACTGCCAATGAGCATGCGTAAAGCGCTGGTAGAGCGGGCATAAAACGTACCGTGAGTCCCTATGGTCAGCCCGGCATGAGGATTTTGGGGTGGCGGGGACCACGGTGCAAACGCCAGACTTGGTGACAGGACGGTGCCGTGGTGACCATCCGCTGGACCGTCCGGCGGAGGTCCACGTGACGGAAGCACAAGTGCCCCAGGAGGGGCCGCCAGCCGGGACATGCCGCGGCATGTCCCCTTTGATACGCGCGCAGCGGGAAGAGGCCCGATGATGCGCCAGGTCCTGCTGCTGAATGCCACCTACGAGCCACTGACCACCCTCTCGCTGCACCGCGCCGTGGTGCTGGTGTTGCGGGAGAAGGCCGACGTCGTCCACCGTGACGGCCGGGGCACGGTGCTGCGGTCCGCCAGCCGTACGCTCGAAGTGCCCTCGGTGATCCGGCTCCGCAGATATGTCCGCATCCCTTACCGATCCCGCATCCCCCTGACCAGGGCCGCCCTCATGCGGCGCGACGACTTCCGCTGCGCCTACTGCGGGCTGAAGGCCGAGACCATCGACCACGTGATCCCTCGGTCCAGGGGCGGCACCCACACGTGGGAGAACTGCGTCGCCTCCTGCACCACGTGCAACCACAGAAAGGCCGACAAGTACCTGGAGGAGCTGGGGTGGACGCTTCGTGTCAGCCCCGCGGTGCCACGGGGCGCCCACTGGCGGCTCATCGGCGCCTCGCTCGTCGGTGACCCGCAATGGGCGCCCTACCTGGAGGCAGCGGCCTGACACACGTTTGAGCCGGGGTTCGCCGCCTGACACCATGTGCAGGCATGTGGACCTTCACCTCGGCCGTCGAGGAGTACGCCGGGGTCGCCGAGCCGTTCCTGCTCGGCGACCCGGTGCGCAACACGGTGCCGCTGACCGTCCTGGCGAACCTGCGGGCGGGCATGCCCGTACGCGATCCCCTGTTCGGGTGGTGGACGGCCGGCGGCGCGGTCCGCGGTGCGGTCTTCCACACGCCGCCGCATCCCGCCGGGCTCTTCGCCGTGCCCGTCGAGGCCGTCGCGCCCCTGGTCGAGGCGCTCGGCGGCGAGTTGCCGGTGTTCGTGGGCCCGCGGGAGGTGACCGACGAGGCCACCCGGCTGCTCGGCGCGCCGCGGCTGGTGGTCTCCGAGCGGCTCTACCGGCTCGGCGCGCTCGCCGTCCCCGACGTCCCCGGCCGGGGCCGGCTCGCCGTGCCGGTCGACTTCCCGCTGCTGGTGAGCTGGTACCAGGGTTTCGGCGAGGAGACGGGGATGGGCCACGGCGAGGTCGCCGACGTGGTCGCGCGGCGGTTGCAGCACGAGGAACTGTTCGTGTGGGAGGCGGAGGGGGCGCCGGTCTCGCTCGCCGCGCTGTCCCCGGCGGTCGGCGGGGTCTGCCGGATCGGCCCGGTGTACACGCCGCCGTCACGGCGCAGGCGCGGCTACGGCGCGGCCGTCACCGCGCACGCCAGCCAGGTGGCGCTCGCCGAGCGCTGCGAGCAGGTCGTCCTGTTCACCGACCTGGCCAACCCCACCAGCAACGCCGTCTACCGGGCGATCGGCTACGAACCAGTGGCCGACTACGCCCACATCGCCTACACCGGCCGCGGTTAAGATGAGCGCATGCCGCGCTACGACTTCCGATGCCGCTCCTGCGGCTCCACGTTCGAGGTGTCCCGCCCGATGTCGGCCTCCGACGATCCGGCGGCCTGCCCCGAGGGCCACGACGACACGGTGAAGCTGCTGTCCACCGTCTCCATGACGGGTGGCGCCGCCGCGCCCAGGGCCGGTGGTGGCGGCGGCGGGTGCTGCGGTGGCGGCTGCTGCGCCTCCTGAAGCCCCCGCCGACCGGCCGGTACGGGGCGGCGCCCCGCTGCTGGGCTGCTGCTAGGCGGTCAGTCGCCGCTCGGCCGCCGGGGTGGTGCGCCGCTTACGGCGCTGGAACGGCAGGAACCGGTCGGCCAGGTGCGGCCGCGACGGCGTGAGCGTGGGCTCGACCGCGATGATCCGGTCGAACCGGAACGCCCTGATCGCCCTGCGCAGCCGGCACACGCCGACGAGATACCAGTATTCGCGGTGCACCAGGCAGGTCACCGGCTCGACGTCGCGCACGGTGACGGCGCCCGCGGCGTCGCGGTAGTGCAGACGGATCATGAGCCGGCTGGTGATGGCGTCGGCCATCAGCCGGGCGCGGGAGGCGACGTCGACGGGCAGCGGCTCGGTCAGGGTCGTGAGGGTGGCGGCGATGACGTCGTCGTCGAGGTCGAGGTGCTCGAACACGTGCTGCAGGCCACGCCGTGCGGTGACGGCCTGGGGCCCCGCTCCGAGGTGGGCGAGGGAGAGGGCGAGGGCGGCGATCTCGGCGGTCGTCAGCGGGCGAGTATCGTGCTTCACGACTGTCGTCATACCCATAGAATACGGACCGCCACCGACAATTTTCGAAAGTCTGTCCGGGAAGACAGGTCACTGTGCGGCAGGCGAGCACCGAGGTCCGCCCGCCGCACAGGAACGCGGAGCGTTACCGCGAGAGCTGCGACAGGTCGCGCGAGGCGCCCGTCGAGGCGGACGTCGTCATCGCCGCGTACGCCTGCAGCGCCACGCTCACCGCCCGTTCGCGGTCACGCGGCCGGTATCCGCCCAGCTCGGCCACCAGCCGCTCGCGCCGCGCGGCCAGTTCGGCCTCGGGCACGCGCAGCTCCATCGAGCGGCCGGGGATGTCGATGTCGATGATGTCTCCGTCCTCGACCAGCGCGATCGTGCCGCCCTCGGCAGCCTCGGGCGAGGCGTGCCCGATCGACAGCCCGGAGGTGCCGCCGGAGAAGCGCCCGTCGGTGACCAGCGCGCACACCTTGCCCAGGCCCTTGCCCTTCAGGAACGACGTCGGGTAGAGCATCTCCTGCATGCCGGGGCCGCCCTTGGGGCCCTCGTAGCGGATGACGACCACGTCGCCGGCCGTGACCCGGCCGCCGAGGATGCCCTCGACCGCCTGCTCCTGCGACTCGAACACCACCGCCGGGCCGCTGAACTTCCAGATCGACTCGTCCACGCCGGCCGTCTTCACGACCGCGCCGTCGCGCGAGATGTTGCCGTAGAGCACGGCCAGGCCGCCGTCGGCGGAGTAGGCGTGCTCGCGGTCGCGGATGCAGCCCGCCTCGCGGTCGAGGTCGAGGTCGTCCCAGCGGTTGTCCTGGGAGTAGGCCTTGACCGTGCGCACGTTGCCGGGGGCCGCGTGCCACAGCTCCACGGCCTCGGGCTTGACCGTGGGCGACAGGGCGTCCCACTGGGCCAGCAGGTCGGCCAGCGTGCCGCCGTTGACGGTGGGCACGTCGCGGTGCAGCAGCCCGGCCCGGTCGAGCTCGCCCAGGATGGCGGGGATGCCGCCGGCGCGGTGGACGTCCTCGACGTGGTACTTGGCCGTGGCCGGGGCGACCTTGCACAGGCACGGCACCCGCAGCGAGATCTCGTTGATCTCCTTGAGCCCGAAGTCGACCTGCGCCTCGCGGGCGGCGGCCAGGATGTGCAGGATCGTGTTGGTCGAGCCGCCCATCGCCACGTCGAGCGCCATGGCGTTCTCGAACGCCTCACGGGTGGCGATCGAGCGCGGCAGCACCGACTCGTCGTCCTCCTCGTAGTAGCGGCGGGTGATCTCGACGAGCTGGCGGCCGGCGTCCTCGAACAGGGTCTTGCGGGCCTTGTGCGTGGCCAGGATGGTGCCGTTGCCGGGCAGCGCCAGGCCGATGGCCTCGGCCAGGCAGTTCATCGAGTTGGCGGTGAACATGCCGGAGCACGAGCCGCAGGTCGGGCAGGCGTTCTCCTCCATCTCCAGCAACTCGGCGTCGGAGACCGAGTCGTCGGCGGAGGCGATCATCGGGTCGATCAGGTCGAGCTTCTTGCCCGGGGTCTTGCCGGCCTCCATGGGGCCGCCGGAGACGAAGATCGTCGGGATGTTCAGCCGCAGCGCGGCCAGCAGCATGCCGGGCGTGATCTTGTCGCAGTTGGACACGCAGATCAGCGCGTCCGCGCAGTGGGCGTTGACCATGTACTCCACGGCGTCGGCGATCAGCTCGCGGGAGGGCAGCGAGTACAGCATGCCGCCGTGGCCCATCGCGATGCCGTCGTCGACCGCGATCGTGTTGAACTCGCGGGGGATGGCCCCGGCCTGCCTGATCGCGGCGGAGACCACGTCGCCCACCTCGCGCAGGTGCACGTGGCCCGGCACGAACTGGGTGAAGCTGTTGGCCACCGCGATGATGGGTTTGCCGAAGTCGCTCCCGGCTACGCCGGTCGCCCGGAGCAGGGCCCGGGCACCGGCCATATTCCTGCCATGGGTGACTGTGCGTGACCTGAGGGCGGGCATTGGGCATCTCCCATCGTCGGTGAGTCTTCACATGTTACGGCCACTGCCCGGTAAATGAGACGCGTGTCCACGCATCGGACGGTTGGTTACCGGATCGTGCCGCAAACGACGTCGCCGGCGGCCGAACTCGTGTTACAGAGATCAGATGAGCCACGGGGCAGCCATGCTCGACGACCCCGCGAGGGTCGGCAACTTCATTCACACGATAGACCGGTTATGCCGTAGACCCGCCATGGGCGAGGGCGTCCAGGACTCACCGCACGTCGCCAGACGATCGCTGCTGTCCGGCCGGCGGGAGGGGGCCGAGGCCAGGCAGCACACCGGCCGCCGGGGGATCCCGCTGGTCCGGCTCAGCGAGGCCGCCGGCTGGCCCAGGGCGCTCGCGCCCAAGGACGCCGCCGCCACGCAGGTGATCTCGCCGGACATCCCGCGCGCCCACCCCGACGTCCAGCCCGGCGAGCCGGTGCCGAAGATCCTCGCCCGCATCGTCGCCGAACTGCGCAGCAACCGGCTGCGTTTCCCGCGCTACCGCCTGGTCGCCACGCTGGTCGAGCAGCTCGCCGACACCCACGCCAGGGAGGAGCACGCCCGCCGCGTCCTGCGCGAGTCCGACCGCAACTGGGGCTGGGGCGTGGACACGGCGGGCACGGGGGCCGAGCACGTGCCGTTCCCGGTCAACGTGCTGCTGCGGCTGCTGCCCGGCTTCCTGCACGACCTGCGGCTCAGCGGGCGGGTGCCGGTGCTCGGCGGGCGCTTCCGCTGGCTGCGCCGGGCGCTGTCGCACGACGACCGCCAGGCGCCCGGCGTGCCCGCCCTGCTGGCCGGCCTCGACCCGGCCGACGAGGGCCGCGTCGCGCGGCTGCTGCTGCGGGCCTTCATGGACGACCTCGCCCGGCAGTACCGGCGCTCGCCCGCCCACGTACGCGGCGCCGCCCACGTCTTCTACCCCCTTCTGCTCCTCAACGAGCACGGCGGCGAGCTGGTCGAGCTGCTGGAGGAGCGGCGGGCCGGCCTCGACAGGTTCGACCCGGTCGTGGTGGTCTCCTACACACCGGACACCGTCCGGCTGGAGGACGACGAGGAACCCCTGTGGATGCTCATCCGCTGGCGCCGGGAACTGGTCACCGCCGACAGCGCGGCGGACTGGCAGCGGGTGCTGCGGACCCCGCTGGCCATCTCCGCGCCGCCGCTGCCGCCCGACCTGTCCCGCTACGACGTCGCCGACCTCACCTGGGTGCCGCCCGCCCGCGTGGCCCCCTGGTGGTCGTCGTGGATCGCCATCACGCTGTTCTGGATGGCGCTGGCGGGCGCGGTGGGCGCGTACGCCGGCCAGACCGCCGCCTGGCACCGCAGCGCCTGCGCCACCGGCCTGTGGACGCCGTGGACCGAGAGCGGCAGGCAACTCGCCGGCACCGAGTGCGTCGGCGTGGCCGAGCCCGACTACCTGTTCTCGCCGGGCAACGCCGAGATCGAGCGGGTCCAGGCCGTGCTCAGGCAGGAGAACGAGCGGGCCGAGCGGCTCCACGAGAGCAGCGACCGGCCGTACGTGACGATCGTCTACCTGGCGGCGCTGACCTCCACCGACCGTGACACGCTGGCCGCCTCCCGTGAGGGCCTGGCCGGCGTGGCCATCGCCCAGAGGCGGCAGAACGGCTCCGTCGGCCCCAGCGAGCCGCTGGTGCGCATCCTGCTGGCCAACGCGGGCGGCCGCATGCAGCACGGGTCGCGGATCGCCCGGCTGCTGCTGCGCTACCAGGACGGCGCGGCGCCCATCGTCGGCGTGGTGGGCCTGGACCAGAGCCGTCAGGAGACGGTCGCGGCCATCCAGGAGCTGGGCGAGGCGGGGCTGCCCATGGTGGCCTCCACGCTGTCGGCCGACCGCCTGGTCAACGACTCGCCGTTCTACTTCCAGGTCGCGCCGCAGAACTCCCGGCAGGCGTGGGTGGCCGCGGCCTTCGCCGCCTCGCTGGCGGGCAAGGGCGAGGTGAGCCGCCGGGCCCGCGTCTACTACTCCCACGACGAGACCGACTACTACGTCTCCAACCTCAAGACCCGTGTCCTGGCCCGGCTCAAGGAGCGCGGCTTCGCGGTCGAGGGGCACCGCTACACGGCCATCGGCTCGGCCAAGCCGACCCCGGCGGACCGCAGCGACGACCCCTACGCGGGCGACCCGCGCGACGCCGGGGTGTCGGCCTGCGGCTTCGACGGGCTGGTGTACTTCGCCGGACGCGGCATCCCCGACTTCGCCGCGTTCGTCAAGGGCGTCGCCGACAAGTGCGCGGGCTCGCACCCGGTCATCCTCGGCGGGGACGACGTCACCCGGTACGTCGCCGACGTGCGCCTCAGGGCGGCCGTCAGCGGCATCGACTACTACTACGAGTCTTTTGCCGCCGCGCCCAGGAAGTGCGGGCAGCCGCAGCGGCACAGCTTCTACGCCGACCTGTTCGCCACGTTCCCCTTCGAGTGCGAGGAGCCGGGGCCGGGCCGCACCCTGGACGGTCACGCCGCGCTGTCGTACGACGCCACGGAGACGATGATCACCGCCATCCGCCGGCTGGGCGGCATGCGCCACCGCGTGCCGGTGAACTCCTACACCGTCTGGCGCCAGCTCGGCACCCTCTACACCCCCGACTCCAGCGGCCACGCCATCGAGGGCGCCACCGGGGCGCTCGACTTCGGCACCGACTCGCCCCGGCAGTACCCGGTGGACAAGGCCGTGCTGATTCTGCACGTCAAGGACGCGGACCGGCCCACGCATGTCGGGGCCTGCGGCGACATCACCGGATCTACCCGCGGCGAGCTGTTCTCCTGGTGCGGCTCGATCCCGGAGATCTACCGCTGAGGAGGCCGGGGGATAAGCGACCGGCCGCCCACCTCGACGTGAGGTCGGCGGCCGGCGGAAAAGCGGATCAGCCCTCGCCGTAGCGGGCCGGCAGCACCTGAGCGGCGATGTCGTAGATGCGGTCGATCTCGGCGGTGGTCAGCGCCCGCTCCCGCTTGGTGATCCACTTGCGGGCGCGGTCGCCCTGGTAGACGTCCACCCCGCGAATGTTCATGATCTTCCACGGGACCGGTGGCCCGTAGATCGCCAGGGAGGGCACGACGGAGATCTCACGGCCGAACGACTCGCTGATCAGCTCGCTGGCCTGGGACGCCTCCCACTTGGCCTCGGTGAGCCGGGGCTTCATGTCGAACGGACCGTGATAGAGCTTCTTGCCCATCTGCACGCGGACCGGCAGCCGCCGGTCCCACTTCTCGGAGTCGACCGCGTACACGCCGGTCGGGCCCACCACGAGGTGGTCGATCTGGGCCTCGCTGCCCGGGATCGCCCTGGCGTGCAGTGTGCGGTAACCGCTGCGTTCGAGCCTGCGCAACTGCGCCTCGGTACGGCGCTCGGCCACGGACGTGCGCCGCCACGCCGGTACGGACGAACTGGATCTCGCGCGATAGACCGCTTCGAGCACGGCCGCGATCACACCCGCGGTCACGCCCACCCGCCAGTCGCGCACGAGAAAGCCCACTGCCACGCCGGCGACCACTGCCACGATCGCGCGATTGCGCAGGCGGCGGAAGGTCGGATGTTGCAGCAGGCTGCCCACGGACGCGCGTTCTACAGGCGCGTACGTGGAGGTGGGCGCCGAAGGCTTCGCGGCAGCGGTCTGCTCACTTTCTGGTCGGTCGCTCACCCAGATCGGTGACGTGTTGTGACCGTCTTCTCGCTGGTTGTCGGAGTCCACGCAACTCACCGTAGCCCGGGGTTTCGATTGATTCCTAGTGTTGCCGCGTCCATAGTTTTATGGCCCAGCTCATCGTGTTCCACGCATGCTTTCGGGGTATATCTACTGTTCTTCTCTAGAGATGCCCCGCCGTAAAAGATCTTAACCTGTGACTGCACGACAGTCACGACGGGTCTGGCCGGGCGCGCCGACGAGGTTTACGGTCTTGGTGTGAAAAGCGCGGCGGAGATTCTGCTCTTTCTCATCGGGGCGTCCATGGGGTTGTTCGTGCTGATCACCCTGCTCGTCATGGTGCCGGGGCGCGGCGCGCAGCGCCGGATCGAGGCCGGTCCCGTGTGGCTGGGAGGGCCTTCCAGGAGCGAGCGCGGGGTGAGCACGTCCGGTCTCGTGCTGGCCGACAGGGCGGCGCACTGGTCGGAGGAGCCCGAGCACGACTGGGTCAGCGCGGCGGAGACGGCCGAGCCCGGCATGCGGGCCGGCGGCGCGTCCGCGGGATGGTGAGGTGACCGTGAAAGGACTGACCGCCGCCCAGGGCGACGACGTGAGACAGGCCCTGCACACCGCGGAACGGCGCAGCGGGCTGCGCTTCGGCGTGTTCCTCGGGCAGCCGGTGGGCGGCCGGCGGCACTTCGCCGAACGCCTGCACGCCGCCCTGGGCCAGGACGCCGACGACGCCGTCGTGGTCTACGTCGACCCGAACGGACGGGCGCTCGAGATCGTGACGGGCGAGAACGCCCGGCGGCGGCTGAGCGACGGCGCGTGCCGGATGACGGCCCTGTCGATGGCCACCGCGTTCAGCGCCGGCGACCTGATCGGCGGGCTCCTGTACGGGATCGGCGCACTCGGCGAGCAGGCCACCGCCCGCCGCTGACCAGGGCCTGGGGCGCGGGCGGCTCAGGGCTGCCGGTCGAGCAGCGACACCACGTGCTCGCTGACGCCGCGCAGCAGGGTGGACGGCGCGATGGGCGTGCCGGCGACCGCCGAGAACAGCGCGGGCAGGCCCGGCAGCGGGAAGCCGTCGTCCTTCAGCGCCGCCGTGCCGATCGGGTTCTTGTCGAGCGCCGCGCGGCTGCGCTCCCAGGCGTCGAGCACCTCCTCCGGCGACGGCACCCCGAACCCGTGTCCCACCGGGGCCGCGTGGCGGAGCCGGACGAGCGGCGTCTCGGCGAAGGCCAGCGCGGTGCGGGCCCGCGACTGCAGGTCGGCGCGCGGCTCGGGATCGATCCAGTCCATGGCCGTGCAGGGGTTGCGGCAGGTGGCCACGCACACCCCCAGCGCGCCGGCCACCTGGCTGTGCAGCCGGTCGAAGTACGCGCGCCAGCCCTGGCCCGGCTCGATCGAGACCCGCAACGTGCGGTTGGTGGCCGACTGCTCGGACTTGGTGTGGTCGCACTCCCGGTCGCCGATCACGCCGAACCTGCTGCCCGCCGCGCTCAGCCCCGCCGGCCACCTGGCCGGGTCGCCGGCGTGCCCGAGCTGCGGCTCGAAGGCCAGCAGCGGCAGGTACTCGCTGGCGATGTGCACCGCCGCGATCATGGTGCTCAGCTCGCGCCGGTGCCAGCGCACGGCGATGACCTCCAGCAGCAGCCCGTACGCGGGCCGCAGCGACTCCAGCGCCCCCCGTGGCTGCTCGCGTGGCGTCTGCGGCATGTGGCAGGCCCTGGCCCGCCGCCGCAGGTCGGCCGGCACCACCCTGGCCTCGGCCGCGAAGTCCTCGGCGTCGAGCGAGAGCAGCCGCTGCCCGAACTCGCACACCTCCGCGATCTCCTCCGCCGGCGCGAGCGCGCCGAGGTCGGCGAAGGCGTAGCGGCGGGCAAGGGCGACGAACAGCTCACGAGTCGAGTCCACGCGACGACTTTCTCACGATCAGCGAACGGTTACGGACATCAGACGGACGCGGGCGGGAGCGCCCGGTTCACGACGACGGCCGCGGCCCGGCGCCCACCGGCGACGGCGGCGAACCGGGCGGGAACGCCCGGTGTCACGGGCACGGGGCCCGGATGCACTGGATGTCGCCGGTCGGGTGGCCCGCCGTGGGCTCGGACGTCGGCTCCTGCGGGCCCGGCGTGGTGGGCGCCTCCGTCGGCTGCTCGGGCTCGGAGGTGGTCGGCGCGGGCGAAGGACTCTCGGCCGGGACGGAGGCGGAGACGGTCGGGCTGGGGGAGGGCACGATCGTCGCCGTACGCGTCGCCCGCGGGGAGGGCACGCGCTTGGCCGGCTGCGTCGTGGGCCGGCGTTCGGTGGCCGTCGGCGTGGTGGGGACGGGCTCGGCCGTGCTGCCGCTGGTGGTGGCGGCGGGCACGGGGACCTCCTCGCGGGCCGTCGGCTCGGCGGG
>NZ_SSXE01000099.1:46870-81533 GCF_021699195.1 Nonomuraea sp. MG754425
CACCGCCGCGGACGCGAGCACCGCCGCCGTCATGGTGACCACGGCCTGTGCCGTGCGCCGCCGTCGTCGGACCGAACCTGTCGGGGCGGGGGTGGTCGAGGCCCCGGTCGCGGCGGAGGCGGGCGGCCCCGGGACGTACCTGCCCGTGACGGCGCCCGTCGCGTATCCGCCCGTCGGCGCGGGATCGCCGGCGGCGGGCCGCGCCTCGAGCGCGCCGAACGTGCCGGCCTCCTCCAGCGTGCCGGAGGGGTGCGGCGCGACGGCCTCGCCGGGCGCGGTCAGCGCCCTGCGCGCGACCTCGGCCATCTTCGGCGCCGAACGCCACCGCGACTCGGGCGCCTTCTGCAATGCCCGCTCGACCACCTGCCGCGGCCCGGCCGGCACCTCGTCGGGCAGCGGCGGGGGCGGCGTGTGGAGGTGCTTGAAGATGATCTGGATGGGGGTCTCGCCCCGGAACGGCAGGTGCCCGCTCAGGCACTCGTACGCCACCACGCCCAGCGCGTACACGTCGACCGCCGGGGACACGTCACCGGAGGTCGCCATCTCGGGCGCGCAGTAGCCGGCCGAGCAGAGCATCGTGCCCGTGGCCGTGAGCTGCCCGGCCGAGGCCGAGTGGGCGATGCCGAAGTCGGTGAGCACCACGCGGCCGTCCGGCCGGACCATGAGGTTGGCGGGTTTGACGTCGCGGTGCACGATGCCCTGCGCGTGCGCCGCCGCCAGCGCGTCGGCCACCTCCGCGACCAGCCGCATGGTGGCGGCGACCCCGATCGGCCCGCGCCGCAGCACCCGGTCGAGCGATTCGCCCTGGATGTGCTCCATCACCAGGTAGCTGACCCGGCGCCCGCCGACGTCGCAGGTGCCGTAGTCGTAGACGTCGACCACGCCGGGATGGGTGAGCGTGGCCATCGCCCTGGCCTCGTTCTGGAAGCGCTGGGCGAAGGTGGGGTCCTCGCTGAGCGCGGGCATGAGCACCTTGACGGCCACCGAGCGCCCGAGGACGACGTCGTCGGCACGCCACACCTCGCCCATGCCGCCGCCCCCGAGACGGGCGCCGAGCAGGTAGCGATCGTTGAGGGAGGACCCCGGGCCTAGCACGTTTCGAGGCTAACACCGCGCCCCGTATGCCATCGTCAAGTCGGCGCAGCCGGCCCCCACGTCGTGTCGGGGGCCGGTCGCGCCGGGTGTCACCGGATCACGCGGACTCGGCGTCCTTCTCCCGGTTGCGCAGCGCGCGGCTGATGCCGTCGGCGCCCTCCAGCACGAGCCGGCGCAGCGCCTGCGGCGGCTGGGCGGAGCCGAGGAAATCGTGCGCCGCGCGTACCGTCTCCGGCTCGATGAGCAGCGAGGGGAAGCACCCCACGGCGAACGTCGAGGCCTGGTCGAACGTCCACTCCTGGTAGAGCCGTCCGACCTGCGCGAAGTACTTCTCGCGGAAGGGGGCCAGCAGCTCGGGGTGGTGCGGGTCCTGGAAGCCGGCGATCGTGGCGCGGGAGATGGCGTTGGCCAGGTCGCCGCCCACGATCGCGGCCCAGGCGGCCTCCTTGGCCGCGGCCGTCGGGATCGCGGCCCGGCACGTCGCGGCCGAGCGCTCGCCCTTCGCCGTGGGGTCGCGCTGCAGTTCGGCGTCGATGTCGGCCTCGGCCAGCCGGCCGCCGGAGACGAGCGCGGAGACGAGCGTCCAGCGCAGGTCGGCGTCCACGCTCACGCCCTCGGGCACCGAGGTGCCGTCGAGGATGCCCCGCAGCAGGTCGAGGTCGGCGCCGGAGACGGCCGTGGCCGCGAACGCCTGCAGGAAGGCGAGCTGGTGGTCGGAGCCGGGCGCCGCCGCGCCGAGCAGCGCGCGCAGCTCGGTGGCCAGCACCGACAGGCCCTCGTCGCGCCAGGCCGGGTCGGCGTACTGCTGCACCGCCAGGCGCGCCTGGCGCAGCACCGTCTGCAGCACCGTGAGGTCGGTGACCGTGCCCGCGCCGGAGACGACCAGCTTGACGTAGTCGCGGGTGGACATCTCGCCGTCGCGGGTCATGTCCCAGGCCGCGGTCCAGCACAGGGCGCGCGGCAGGGACTCGGCGAACGCGGTGATGCCGCCGTCGATCAGCGTGCGCAGCGAGTCCTCGTCGAGACGGACCTTGGCGTAGGTCAGGTCGTCGTCGTTGAGCAGCACCAGGTCGGGCTGCGCCACCCCGATGAGCTGGGGCACGGACGTACGGGCGCCGACGACGTCCAGCTCCACCCGCTCGGTACGGGTCAGCTTGCCGTCGGCCAGCGAGTAGAGGCCGATCGCGATCCGGTGGGAGCGCAGCGTCGGGTGCTCGGCCGGGGCCTCCTGGAGCACCTCGAACCGGGTGAACCGGCCCCCGGACACCTCGAACTCGGGGCGCAGCGTGTTGACCCAGGAGGTCTCCAGCCACTCCTTCGACCAGGCCGACAGGTCGCGGCCCGAGGTCCGCTCCAGGGCGCTCAGCAGGTCTTCCAGCTCGGTGTTGCCCCAGGCGTGCGCGGCGAAGTAGTCGCGGACGCCGGCCAGGAAGTTGTCCAGGCCGACGTAGGCCACGAGCTGCTTGAGCACCGAGGCGCCCTTGGCGTACGTGATGCCGTCGAAGTTGACCTCCACCGCCTGCATGTCGGGGATGTCGGCGGCGATGGGGTGGGTGGAGGGGAGCTGGTCCTGGCGGTAGGCCCAGGACTTCTCCACGTTCGCGAACGTGGTCCACGCCTTGGTCCAGCGGGTGGCCTCGGACTGGGCCAGCACGGACATGTAGGTGGCGAACGACTCGTTCAGCCACAGGTCGTCCCACCAGCGCATGGTGACGAGGTCGCCGAACCACATGTGCGCCATCTCGTGCAGGATCGTCTCGGCGCGGCGCTCGACGACGGCGTCGGTGACGCGGGAGCGGAAGACGTAGTCCTCCAGGAACGTCACGCAGCCCGCGTTCTCCATCGCGCCGGCGTTGAACTCGGGCACGAAGAGCTGGTCGTACTTGCCGAACGGGTAGCGCACGCCGAAGACGCGGTGGAAGAAGTCGAAGCCCTGGCGGGTGACCTCGAGGATGTTGTCGGCGTCGAGGTGCTCGGCCAGCGAGGAGCGGCAGTAGATGCCGAGCGGGATGCCGTCGTGCTCGGAGGTCACCTTGTGGTAGTGACCGGCCACCAGCGCGGTGATGTAGGTGGAGATGACCGGCGTGGGCGGGAACTCCCACCGCTTGACGGCGGCGGACCGCTCCTCGACGGCGGACGGAGCGGCGTTGGAGACGACCTCCCAGTCGGCCGGGGCGAGCACCGTGAGCTGGAAGGTGGCCTTGAGGTCGGGCTGGTCGAAGCAGGCGTACATGCGGTGCGCGTCGGCCGTCTCGAACTGGCTGTGCAGGTAGACCTTCTGGTCGACGGGGTCGACGAAGCGGTGCAGGCCCTCGCCGGTGCGCATGTAGGCGCAGGAGGCGTCCACGACCAGTTCGTTGGTCCCGGCGAGCGAGGGCAGCGGGAAGCGCCCCTTCTCGGCGTCGTACGCCGCCACGTCCAGTTCCGCGCCGTTGAGCGTGACCTTGCGGACCTCGGCGCCGTGCAGGTCGACGAACGTGGAGGCCCCGGCGGTGTCGCTGGTGAAGCGGACCGTGGTGACGCTCTCGAAGCGCTCTTCTCCCTCCGTCAGGTCGAGTGCGACCTCGTACGACTCGACCTTCAACAGCCGGGCGCGCTCGCGAGCCTCGTCCCGGGTCAGGTTGCCTGCCAAGTTGCGCTCCTTTTCACCACTTCGTCGGGGTTGTCGGTATCGTGCCATGCCGGGAATAGGACCCGAACCACCTCAGGTTACGGGCAGACATGACTGAGAAGATTCCCGTGGACCTGTGGTTCGACCCCTCCTGTCCGTTCGCGTGGGTGACCTCCCGCTGGCTGCTCGAAGTCGAGAAGGTCCGCCCCGTCGAACCGCGCTGGCGGATGATGTCCCTCTACTTCCTCAACGAGGACAAGGACGTACCCGCCGACTACCTCGAAAGGGCCGCCCGGGCCATGGGGCCCATCAGGACGATCGCCGCGGCCGCCGCCAAGCACGGCGACCAGGTCATCGGCCCGCTCTACACCGGCCTCGGCACGCGCCTGCACAACGAGGGCGTCAAGGACCCCGAGCGCCTGCGCGAGGTCATCGAGGGCGCCCTGGACGACGCCGGCCTCGACCGCGCCCTCGCCGACGCCATGCACTCCGACGCCCACGACGACACCATCCGCGCCTCCCACGACGAGGGCATCGGCCTCGTCGGCCAGGAGGTCGGCACCCCGATCATCCGCGTCGGCGAGAACGCCTTCTTCGGCCCCGTCATCACCCGGATCCTGCGCGGCGAGGACGCGGGCCGGCTCTGGGACGGCGTGCTGATGGTCACCCA
Source organism: Nonomuraea sp. MG754425 (assembly GCF_021699195.1). GTDB lineage: Bacteria > Actinomycetota > Actinomycetes > Streptosporangiales > Streptosporangiaceae > Nonomuraea. Next base: position 51,247 of record NZ_SSXE01000099.1, read on the forward strand.
GTACGACGACTTCTTCGAACTCAAGCGCACCCGCACCAGGCGCCCGCAGTTCGACTGATCCGCAGTTCGGCGGATACGCCGGACCCGGCAACCAGGCGGCGGGGGAACGCGCACATCCCCCGCTCGGCATGACCCTCGCGTTGTGGCCTGAGTCACTGTCAGGATGGGGTCATGCGTCAGCTGTACATCGGCGGCTCCTGGACCGCTTCGGCATCGGACGACCCCGTCGAGGTCGTCAACCCGGCCACCGAAGAGCTCATCGACCGGGTGCCCGCGGGTTCTCCCGACGATGTCGAAGCGGCCGTGGCGGCGGCCAGGAAAGCCTTCCCCGAATGGTCGCGGACGGCCGCGGCCGAGCGCGGCAAGTTCCTCGCCCGGGCGGCCGACCTGCTGAACCAGCGCGCCGACGAGATGGCCAGGACGATCGCCACCGACATGGGGGCGCCCCTCGGCTTCGCGCTCAAGGTGCAGACGCTCATGCCCGCCACCGTGCTGGCCTCCTACGCCCAGCTCGCCGAGAGCCATCCGCGCGAGTCCCGCGTCGGCAACTCGCTGGTCGTCAGGGAGCCCATCGGGGTGGTCGCCGCGATCACACCGTGGAACTATCCGCTGCACCAGATCGTCTGCAAGGTCGCCCCCGCGCTGGCCGCCGGGTGCACCGTGGTGCTCAAGCCGAGCGAGGTCGCGCCGCTGGCCGCGTACGCGCTGGCGGAGATCTTCGACGAGGTGGGCCTGCCCCCGGGCGTGTTCAACATGATCAGCGGCCGGGGCCCGGTCGTGGGCGAGGCCATGGCCGCCCACCCCGGGGTGGACATGGTCTCCTTCACCGGCTCCACCGTCGCGGGCCGCAGGGTGGCCGCGCTGGCCGCCGAGACCGTCAAGCGGGTCGCGCTGGAGCTCGGCGGCAAGTCCGCCAACATCGTGCTGCCCGACGCCGACCTCGCCCTGGCCGTCAAGGTCGGCGTGGCCAACTGCTTCGTCAACGCCGGGCAGACGTGCTCGGCGTGGAGCCGCATGATCGTCCATCGCGACCAGTACGACGAGGCCGTGCGCCTGGCGGTCGAGACCGCGCGCGGCTACCGGGTCGGCGACCCCTTCGACGAGTCCACCAGGATCGGCCCGCTGGTGTCGGCGATCCAGCGCCAGCGCGTGACCCGCTACGTCAACCGGGGGCAGGAGGAGGGCGCCCGGCTGGTGGCCGGCGGCACCGACCGGCCGCACGAGCGCGGCTTCTACGTCGAGCCCACGGTGTTCGCGGGCGTGGCGCCGGGGATGACGATCGAGCAGGAGGAGATCTTCGGCCCGGTCCTGTCGCTGATCCCGTACACGAGCGAGAACGAGGCGGTCCAGATCGCCAACGGCACCAAGTACGGCCTGGCCGGCGCCGTCTGGGCGGGCACCGAGGAGCGGGCGGTGGCGATCGCCCGCCGGCTGCGCACCGGCCAGGTATCGATCAACGGCGGCCGGTTCAACCCGCTGGCCCCCTTCGGGGGCTACAAGCAGTCGGGCGTCGGCCGCGAGATGGGGGAACTCGGCCTGGAGGAGTACCTCGAGGTCAAGTCGCTCCAGCTCTGAGGGGCGGGGGCGGCCCGGCTCAGACGAGCAGGCCGCCGCCGGCCAGCAGGTTCTGCCCGGTGATCCACCGCCCGTCCGGCCCGGCCAGGAACGCGACCACCGCGGCGATGTCGTCGGGCCGGCCGAGCCGTCGCAGCGCGGTGAGCGCCTTGGTCTGCTCCAGCGCCTCCGGCGGGTTGGCGGCCCGCAGCATGTCGGTGTCGGTGGCCCCCGACGAGACCGTGTTCACCGTGATGCCGCGCTCGCCCACCTCCCGGGCCACCACCTTGGCGAACTGCTCGACCGCTCCCTTGCCGCCGCAGTAGAGCGTCAGGCCGGGGGCGGGCACCTGCGTGTTGATCGAGGAGATGTTGACGACGCTTCCGCCGTCGCGCATCACCCGGGCGGCCCAGCGCATGGCCAGGAAGACGGCGTGCACGTTGACCGCGAACATGCGCTCGTAGTCGTCGTCGGAGATGTCGGCGATGGGTTTCTGGATCTCGGCGGAGGCGGCGTTGTTGACCAGGATGTCCACCCCGGGCAGCCGCGCCTGCGCCTCGGCGAACAACCGCTCGACGTCGGCCCTGTCGCCGAGGTCGGCCCGTACGGCGTGCGCCCCGGTCTCCTCGGCCACCCGCGCGGCCGCCTCGGCGGAGTGCTGGTAGCAGAAGACCACGTCCGCGCCGTCGCCGGTCAGCCGCTCCACGATGGCCTTGCCGATGCCCCTGGAGCCGCCGGTGACCAGCGCGCCCTTTCCGGAAAGTACGCTCATTCCGTCACGCTACGCCCTGAGCATGATCTCGCGTGCCTCCGTTCGCGGCAGGCGATCGACGTACAGCTTGCCGTCGAGGTGCTCGGTCTCGTGCTGGAAGCAGCGGGCCAGCGAGCCGCGGGCCTTGATCCGCACCGGGCGCTGCAGCCGGTCGAGGCCCTCCACGGTGACGCCGGCGGCGCGGGAGACCGTGGCGTAGATCGGCCGGTGCGTCTGGCGGTCGGGCACCGACAGGCAGCCCTCCTCGTCGGGCACCTGCTCGTCGTCGTCCACGGTCAGCAGCGGGTTGATCACGTGTCCCTTCCGCCCGGCGATGTCGTAGACGAACAGCCGCCGCGACACGCCGATCTGCGGGCCCGCCAGGCCCACGCCGTCGACCGCGTACATGGCCTGGAACATCTCGTCGATCAGCCGGCGCAGCTCGCGGTCGAAGTCCGTCACGGGTTCGGCGGGGGTGCGCAGGACGGGGTCGCCGATGACGCGGATGTCTCGCATGGCTGTCTGCTTTCGCGGTGTAAGGAGCGGATTGCCGGACGGCCCCTTACTGTAGCGGGCGAGCCCGATCGGCGGGGCTGTGGAAGACTGGTCGGGTGCGTGTCTACATCGGTGCCGACCATGCCGGCTATGAGCTCAAGAACCACCTGGTGTCCTGGCTGAAGGACCACGGGCACGAGGTGACCGACTGCGGTCCCTTCGTCTACGACGCCGACGACGACTACCCGGCGTTCGTCCTGCGGGCGGCCGAGGGCGTCGCCGGCGACCCCGGCAGCCTCGGTGTCGTCATCGGGGGGTCGGGCAACGGCGAGCAGATCGCCGCCAACAAGGTGCGCGGCATCCGCGCGGCCCTGGCCTGGAGCGAGGAGACGGCCAGTCTGGCCCGCGAGCACAACAACGCCAACGTCGTCAGCGTCGGTGCCCGCATGCACTCCCTCGACGAGGCCACCAGGTTCGTGGAGGTCTTCCTGACCACGCCGTTCTCCGGCAGCGAGCGCCACAGCAGGCGCATCGCGCAACTGGTCGCCTACGAGACGATCGGCCAGTTGCCCTCGCTGCCCTCCTGAGCCCCCGTCACCGGCCCCGCCGCCGCTGCGGAGCGGCGCGGGGAACCGGTGCGGGCCTCAGCCCTTGCGCTTGGTGTCGCGCCTGGGCGTCTCGTCACGCAGGGGCCGCCGGTCGGCGGTCTCCTGCTGTTCCTTCGACGGTCTCGACACGTCGCGGGCGCGCATGGCGACGACCGCCGTGATCTGCAAGCTCTGCAACGCCATGCCGTCGAGCCTACGCCAGAGCCCGGCCCGCGTCAGGGGCCGGGCCAGAGACTCGGTCCGGCGTCAGAAGACCAGGCCGCCCCACGGCTTCGGGCTCCACGACATGGCGGCGGCCAGCCGGCGCACCGTGCCGGGGGAGTGCTCACGCAGCAGGCCGGCCTGCAACCGCTCGCCGAGCGTGCCGTCGCCCAGGTACGCCGAGCCGAGCGCGGAGACCGGCAGCGTGACGTCCGGCTCGTCGTCCACGGGCTTGCACTCGGCGCCCGTCAGGTCGGCGGTGAGCCGCCAGCGGCGGGCGTTCCACGGGCACACGTCGTCCTCGACCTCGATCACCACGTCCACCGGCGCCGCGTACGCCCGTTCGGTCAACGCCCGGTCGACCTCGACCAGGCGTACCCACAGCTCGTCGATCCACCGCGCGCGGACCTGGCGCTGGTCGGCCAGCAGCGCGAGCAGCGGGTCGTCCACCGGCCTGCCGTCCGTCTCGACCTTGGTGACCAGGTCGCGGTCCAGCACGGCGCGCCAGAGCAGGGCGAACGCCGCCGGGTCGGCCGCCTCCAGCTCCTTCAGCAGCAGTGTCCCGTCGGCGATGCCCGAGTCGTCCCAGGCCGACTTGACGCGGAACAGGGCGTAGCCGCGCACGCCGTTCTCGTCCTCGGCCAGGATCGAGCGCAGCGGGCCGGCGCCGCGCCGGGCTTGGTCCTCGTCGGCCAGCACGTGGTCCCAGAAGCCGACGGCGCGCTCGTACCGGCCGGGGCGGTGGGCGACGACGGAGGCGAACAGCTTCTCCACCTCGGCGCGCACGTCGGCGGGCCTGGCCACCCTGAGCCGCAGTGAGGGGTCCTGGGGCGCGCCGGGCGCGAACGCGGCGCGGTGCGTGTCGATGCGGAAGCTCAGCTCGCCGGCCGCCCTGCCGTAGCCGTACCGGCCGTAGATGAGCGACTCGGAGGCGTAGAGGGCGGCCACGGCCTCGCCCCGGTCACGGATGTCGGCGAGCTGCCTGCGCATCAGCGATGACAACACGCCTCTGCGGCGATGGGAGGGCAGCACGCTGACGGCCGTGACGCCCGCGACCGGGAGTTGACCGCCGGGGATCGTCATGGTGAGGCTGATGATGGAGGTGACACCGGCGATGGTCGCGCCGTCGAAGGCGGCCAGGGTCCGGTCGAGCTCGGTGATCGCCCGGTTGCGCTCGAGCTGGGCGGGGTGCGGGTTCCAGCCGAACGCCTCTTCGAGCACGTGGTTGAAGGCCGGCCACTCGGCAGGCTGAATCGGACGGATCGGATACGTCATCCGTCCAAGGTAGGAGCGGGCAAAGAGGGACGGCCACCCAATATACCCCCTTAATGATCAAGGCGTTGGTCAAGTGGGCTGCCCAAACACGGGTCAGACCGATACAGTCAGGCGCATCATGAGTTCCCGTCCGGCGCCGCTGATCCCGCCACGGGTCCGTGCGGCCCTGGTACGGGTGCCGGGTCTGGTGCCAGTCGTGCGGTTCGTCCGGCGGGTGCTGCTGGCCCGCGACCGCAACCTGCTCACCACCCTGATCGTGGTGGCCCTCGTCATCGGGTTCCTCGCGGCAGAGGTGTCGAACGAGTGGTTCTCGCCCTCCCTGCTCATCCTGGTCACCCTCGTCGGCGGGCTCCAGCTCAGGCTGCCCAGCCTGGTCAAGCTGCTCGTCGGCGTGGGGGTCTCGCTCGGCTACGTCGCGGCCGCCCTGGGCGCGGGCCGGGTCGGGCTGGGCCTGACCGTGACCATCGCGTGCACCGCCGTGCTGGCCGCGCTCATGGCCCGCACCCGGGGCAAGCTGGGCGTGCAGGGCCTGCGCGGCGACGCCATGCTGCTGGAACTGCGCGACCGGCTCAAGAGCCAGGGCGAGTTGCCCGCGCTGCCCAAAGACTGGGGCGGCAAGGTGGTGCTCAAGCAGGCGGGCGGGTCGTCGTTCGGCGGCGACTTCCTGGTCTCCATGCGCGACGGCGACTCCGTCGAGATCGCCCTGGTCGACGTGTCCGGCAAGGGCGTCGACGCGGGCACCAGGGCGCTGCTGCTGTCGGGTACGTTCGGCGGGCTGCTGGGCTCGGTCGAGGACTTCCTGCCGGCCTGCAACGCCTACCTGCACCGGCAGCGGGGCGACGAGGGGTTCGTGACCGCCGTGCACGTGCGCCTCAATCTGGCGACGGGCGACTACACGATCACCTCCGCCGGGCACCCGCCGGTGGTGAAGTTCGACGCCGGCACGGGCAACTGGCAGGTCGCCTCGGCCAAGGGCGTGGTGCTCGGCGTGGTGCCCGACCTGCACTGCGAGCCCGACAGCGGCACCCTGCGCAAGGGCGACGCGCTGCTGCTGTTCACCGACGGTCTGATTGAGCAGCCCGGCCGCGACATCGACGCCGGCCTCGACCGACTGCTCGGCGAGGCGGAGCGGCTGCTGCCCTCCGGCTTCCGCGACGGAGCCAGGGCGCTGGTCAACGCCATGTCCTCGGGGCACAACGACGACTGCGCGCTGGTGCTCATCTGGCGTCCCTGACCTCCGCCGACCCGTGACGTATCACACGGGCCGGTCGTGATGGCGGTCACTGGCAGCGGCCCTGCCGTGCTGAGATCCTCGTGTTCGGGCCTCGGTGGAGCGGCGCGGCTCCACCGGGTCCCGTCCTCATTCGTCCGCGGGTCCCGCACCGTCCGGCCTCTCACAACCAGCCGCAGTCGCTGGCGATGCGTACGGCGTCCAGGCGGTTGCGCGCGCCCGTCTTGCACATGATGCGCGACAGGTGGTTGCGCACGGTGCCGACCGACAGGAACAGCTCGTCGGCGATCTCCGTCGAGCGCGCCCCGCCCGCCGCGATCCGCAACACGTCCAGCTCGCGCCTGGTCAGCGGGTTGGAGGCGCACTGGAGCGCGGCCACGGCCAGCTCGGCCTCGATGGCCCGCCGTCCCGCCGCGACCTGACGCACCCCCTCGGCCAGCCGCTCCGGCGGCACGCACAGGCTCATGAACCCCAGCGCCGGCCCGGCCAGCGCCTCGCGCACCTGCGCCGGGTTGGGCGCGGCGGAGAGGATCAGCACCCCGCACCCCGGCACGTGCTCGGCCAGCTCGCGTGCCGCGGCCGGGCCCGGCAGGTCGAGATCGACCACGGCCACGTCGGCCTCCGCGGCCTGGGCCGCGCGAACCACCTCCTCCGCGTGCCCGGCCTCGGCGACCACTCGCAGGTCGGGCTCGGCTCCGAGAGTGGCGAGCAGGCCACGGCGCACCAACGGCAAGTGTTCGGCGATGAGTATGCGGATCAAGACGTCCCCCTCCGTCGTTCTCCCAGAGTGATCGTGTGATCGCACACTGTCAATGCCGAGGAAGAGCAGTACGCCATGGGGCGTGGGGAGTTCGACTACTCTGGGGCTGTCGATCCTTTCGTCTGTCCTTGTCGTCCGCAGTTGTCATCTGCCGGGGAGCGCGCCTGAATGAACTGGCTCTACGTCGTGGGGATCATCGTCTTCCTCCTCGGGCTGATGGTCTCCATCGCGCTGCACGAGCTCGGCCACATGCTGCCGGCCAAGCTCTTCGGGGTCAGGGTGACCCAGTACATGGTGGGCTTCGGCTCCACGGCCTGGTCACGACGCAAGGGCGAGACCGAGTACGGCATCAAGTGGATCCCGCTCGGCGGCTACGTCCGCATGATCGGCATGCTGCCGCCGCGCCCCGGCGACGACCCGGGCAAGCTCAGGAGCACGGCGACCGGCCCGTGGCAGGGCCTGATCGAGTCGGCCCGCGACGCCGCCCAGGAAGAGGTGCGGCCGGGCGACGAGGACCGCGTCTTCTACCGTAAGAAGTGGTGGCAGAAGGTCATCATCATGTCCGGCGGCCCGGCCATGAACTTCGTGCTCGCCTTCATCTTCTTCAGCATCCTGCTGGTGGGCATCGGCCTGCCCGCCTACGTCCCGGTGGTCTCGCCCGAGACCAACACGTGCGTGATCCCGATGACCGAGCAGCGCGCCGAGTGCAAGGCGACCGACCGGCCCACCCCGGCCGCGCAGGCGGGCATGAAGGCCGGCGACCGCATGGTCACCTTCAACGGCAAGGAGATCGGCTCCTGGCAGGACGCCGTCGCGCTGATCCGCTCGCACGGCGCCGGCCCGGTGCAACTCGGGATCGTCCGCGACGGCAAGCCGATGACGCTCGACGTCACGCTCATCGCCCAGGACCGCCCCAGCGTCGACGACCCCGAGAAGATCGACAAGAACGTCGGCTTCCTCGGCGTGCTCCCGACCGAGGAGATGCAGCAGCAGAGCATGGGCCAGGTCGTCGGCTACATGGGCGAGCTGACCGCCAGGGTGGCCGGCTCACTGCTCAACCTGCCGGAGAAGATGGTCGGCGTCTGGCACGCGGCCTTCTCCGGCGAGGAACGCGACCCCGAGGGCCCGGTCGGCGTGGTCGGCGCGGGCCGCATGGGCGGCGAGATCCTCGCCTCCGACCTGTCCACCGAGAAGAAGATCGCCATCTTCGTCAACCTGCTGGCCGGCTTCAACCTGGCGATCGGCATGTTCAACCTCATCCCGCTGCTGCCGCTGGACGGCGGGCACATCGCGGGCGGCCTGTGGGAGGGCATCAAGCGGGCCTGGGCCAAGGTGCTGCGCCGGCCCGCGCCCGCCTACGTGGACATCGCCAAGGTGCTGCCGCTGACGTACGCGATCGCCATCGTGATGATGATCATGGCGGGCCTGCTCGTCTACGCCGACCTGGTCAACCCGCTCACGCTGACGAACTGACCCCGCCGGCCCGAGCCCACCCTCCGGGAGCGGCTCGTGGCGTGCGGCGCGTGGACAGCGGTCGTCATGGTGGGCCGCTGTTTCGTGGTGCGACCGGTTCTGCCGCTCGCCCACTTACCTCGTGCGGGTGGCGATCCACCGATCGGTGGATCGCCTCCACCGCCCGGTCGGGTCGACGCCTCCACCGTTCGGCAGCCAGGTCCCGTCTCCTGGTCGGTGTTGGCAGAAGTGCTGGTCGTAGCAGGCTGAGTGCGTCAATCTCCGATGGGCCGAGCCCGAGAGGACGCGCGCATGCCACCAGTGATCGAGGTACGCAACCTCCACAAACGCTATGACGACAAGATCGCGGTCGATGATGTCTCGCTCACCGTCCAGGCGGGTGAGATCTTCGGCATCCTCGGCCCGAACGGCGCCGGCAAGACGACGACCGTGGAATGCATCGAGGGCCTGCGCGTGCCGGATCGCGGTGAGATCAGGGTCCTCGGGCTCGACCCCCTCCACGACCGCGCCGAGCTGACCCGGCGACTCGGCGTCCAGTTGCAGGCCGGCCACCTGCCCGATCGGCTGCAGGTCGCCGAGGCCCTGGAGCTCTACAGCTCCTTCTACCCCGAGCCCGCCGACTGGCGCGCGCTGCTGGACGGCCTCGGCCTGACGGACAAGGCGAAGACCAGGTACGCCAAGCTGTCCGGCGGCCAGAAACAACGGCTCTCGATCGCGCTGGCGCTCATCGGCAGCCCCAAGGTGGCGATCCTCGACGAGCTCACCACCGGCCTCGACCCGCAGGCCCGGCGCGACACCTGGGACCTGATCGAGGGCGTGCGCTCCCGAGGGGTGACGATCGTGCTGGTCACCCACTTCATGGAGGAGGCCGAGCGGCTGTGCGACCGGCTCGCGCTGATCGACGCCGGCCGCGTCGTCATGGTGGACACCCCGACCGGTCTGACCGAGCGGGCGCGCATCGAACAGCGGATCCAGTTCCGCCCGTCCAGGCCGATGGACGACCACCTGCTGACGAGCCTGCCCGACGTCTCCAGCGTCACCCGCCGGGGCGAGCTGGTCATCGTCACCGGCAACGACAACGCGCTCAACGCCGTCACCGGTGTGCTGGCCCGCAACCAGATCGTGGCCGAACGACTGCGCGTCGAGCAGGCAAGCCTGGAGGACGCCTTCGTCCGGCTGACCGGCAGACGCCCCGAACCCGGCCACCGGTGACAGATCACAGAGAGGACCTCATGCCCATGTCAGCCCTGCGCACCGCCCCACCTCCCGTCACCGCCGAGCGAAGCTCCGCGACGTGGCGGCTCATCAAGGCCGAGAGCACGTTGTGCGTCCGGGACAAGGTCGGCCCCCTCTGGGGCATCGGCTTCCCGCTGATCCTGTTGATCGTCCTCGGCAGCGTCTCCGATCTGCGGGAACCCGTGGCGGACGCCGGCGGCCTGACGTACTTCGACCTCTACGTCCCGGTGCTGATCCTGTTCAATCTGGCCATCCTGGCCACGGCCTCCCTGCCGACCACGCTCGCGGGATACCGGGAGAACGGCGTGCTGCGGCGCATGCGGACCACGCCGGTCGGCCCGGCCCGCGTGCTCGCCGCCCAGCTCGTGGCCAACTTCGTCATCGCGGTCGTCGCGATGGTCCTGTTCATCGCGGTGGCCGGGCTCGGCTTCGGCGTCGGTCTGCCGAAGCACCTTCCCGGTTTCGCCCTCGCCTGGCTGCTCGCGGCGGCCGCGCTGCTCGCGATCGGCCTGCTGATCACCGCGCTCGCGCCCGGACGTGGCGCGGCCACGGCGATCGGCACGGTGCTGTTCTTCCCGATGATGTTCTTCGCCGGACTCTGGGTGCCGATCTCGCAGATGCCGCCGCTGCTGCGGAACATCGCCCACTACACCCCGCTCGGCGCGGGCATGGGGGCCTTCCAGGACGCGTACCTGGGTCACTTTCCGTCCGCCGTGCCGCTGTTGACCCTGGCGGCCTATGCGGTGGCCTGCGCTTTCGTCGCGGTCCGCTGGTTCCGCTGGGAGTAGCGGCCGGGCATAGAATCGCGCGGGGAGAGGGAGTCTTGAGCGGGAAGATTGCGCAACAGCCACCGTCACTACTGGTCAACGTGGTGCCGTACGCGCTGCTGGCGCTCCTTGTCGCGATCCTGGTGATCGTGGAGGACTGGGCGGGCGGCTCCCTGCTCATCGACCTCGGCCTGTGCGCGCTGGCGGCCGCGTGGATGCTCGGCATGTTCACCCTGCGTCCCGGCCGGCGAGAGCGGCCACGGATCATGGGGGTGTTCGTCGCGGGGCTGCTCGTGATCACCGCGATCCTGGTGGCCCGGCATCCCGCTTTCGGGCTCTTCACCCCCGCGGCCTACATCTACTCCTTCACGGTCCTGCGCTGGCCGTCGCGGCTGCTGGGGGTGGCCGGCGCGGCGGTCCTGGCCGGTACGGCGCAGGCGTCCGGCATCCCCAAGACGGACGCCTTCGGCCTGACGATGCTCATGACCATCGTCGCCTTCAACATCGCCATGATGTGCTGCTGCGCCTGGGTCCTGCGGCTCGCCGAGAAGGAGGAGGAGCGGCGCGAGCAGGCCCTCGCCGAGCTGAGCCGGGCGAACCGGCTGCTGGAGGCGTCGCTCGCCGAGAACGCCGGCCTGCATGCCCAACTGCTCGCCCAGGCCAGGGAGGCGGGCGTGCTCGACGAGCGCCGGCGGATGGCCCGCGAGATCCATGACACCCTGGCGCAGGGGCTGACCGGGATCATCGCGCAGCTCCAGGCGGCCGAGCAGAGGCACGAGGTCCCGCCGCCGTGGCGACGGCCCTTCGACGCCGTCAAGAACCTGGCGAGGGAGAGCCTGGCCGAGGCGCGGCGCTCGGTCGACGCGCTGCGGCCCGAGCCGCTGCAGAGCGCACGCCTGAGCGACGCACTCGCCGACGTCGCCGGGCGATGGTCGAAGCTGCACGGGCTCGCCGTGCACGTCACGACGACCGGCACGGTGCGGCCGATGACACCGGAGGCCGAGTTCGCGCTGCTGCGCACGGCTCAGGAGGCATTGGCCAACGTGGCCAAGCACGCGCAGGCGACCAGGGTCGGGGTGACACTGTCCTACCTGGAGCACGAGGTGGCGCTGGACGTGCGTGACGACGGCAAGGGCTTCGATCCCGCGGGTCTCGACGCCGGCACGGCCGCGAACGGCGCGGCACGGCCGCCGTCCAGCGGCGGCGGATTCGGCCTGACCATCATGCGTCAGCGCGTCGAAAGGCTGTCCGGCACCGTGCAGATCGAGTCCGAGCCCGGCGCCGGCACCGGGATCTCGGCCTGCGTCCCCACCCTGCCGGCCGGGAGCCACGCATGACCGAGCACGCGGCCGAGACCCCGATCCGGTTGGTGATCGCGGACGACCATCCCGTCGTCAGGGACGGACTGAGCAGCATGTTCGCCTCCGCCCCCGGATTCGAGGTGCTGGGCGAGGCCGCGGACGGCGAATCAGCCGTACGGCTCGCCGTGGAGCTGCGGCCCGACGTGATCCTCATGGACCTGCGCATGCCGGGCATGGACGGGCTGACCGCGATCTCCGAGCTGACCAGGCGCGGCGTCACCGCGCGCGTGCTGGTTCTGACGACCTACGACACCGATACCCACGTCCTTCCGGCGATCGAGGCGGGTGCGACCGGCTACCTGCTCAAGGACTCTCCTCGGGAGGATCTGCTGCGAGGTGCGCGGGCCGCCGCCAAGGGCGAGAGCGTGCTGTCCCCTTCGGTGGCGGCGCGGCTGATGAACCGGGTCAGGACACCCGCGCCGCACCTGCTCAGCCCGCGTGAGCTGGAGGTCCTCGAACTCGTGGCGGCCGGGAACACCAACCGCGAGGCGGCCGCCCGGCTGTTCATCACCGAGGCCACGGTCAAGAGCCACCTTCTGAACATCTACGCCAAGCTCGGCGTGGGGGACCGCGCCGCCGCCGTCACCGAGGCGTTCAACCGGGGTCTGCTCGTCCCGCGAACGCCTGAGCAGCCCTGACCCTTCGGCCTGTCCTCGCGTGCGCGGAGGCGCTGCTCTCAGTTCATCGAGATGTGCACGTGGTCGTAGTGGTTCTCGGTGATGCTGCCCCGGTCGGACATCGAGCTCCAGCCGGACCCGTGGTTGATCCGCTGGCGCCAGATCACGTACTTGACGCCGAGCTTGCCCTTGTTCTTCAGGGCCCAGTCGGCGACGCGGTCCCCGAGCGCGTTGTTGGTGGCAGACGGCATCGAGCCGCCCGTGCTCATCATGAAGTCGCACGCCCGGCCGAGCGGGTGCTCGCCGCTGGAGCCCGAGCGGAAGCAGCCCACCGTGAACGGCAGCGCGAAGTTCTTCTCCACCTGGGCCTTCATCAGCCGGGTGCGCGCGGTGATGTTGTCGGAGCCGCTCGGCAGTTCGGGCGCCCACGAGCCGTTGGCGTTGCGGCCCGTACCGAACGGGACCAGGTCCGCCAGCTTCTTCCTGATGTCCTTGATGACGTCCTCGGCCTCGTCGCGCTGCTTGTTCACCTCGGCGGCGTCGACCTTGATCCGGGACGCCAGCGCGGCGGCCTCCTCGCTGGCCCGCTGCCGGTCGTCGCGGGCCTTGGCCACGATCGCCACGACGGCCTGCTGCTCGGCCGTGAGCTGTTCGAGCAGGGCGGCGCCACTGGCGTTCGACGGGTGCAGGAAGCCGGTCATCAGGGTGGGGTCGCCGTTCTGGTAGCGCAGGCGGGCGATCTCGGCGACGCGCTGTTCCGCGTCGGTGAGCGTCTGCTCGGCCGTGGTCAGCCGGGCCGTGGCGGCCTTGGCGGCGTCCTGGGCCTTGGCCAGCTCGACGCGCTTGAGGTTGTACCTCTCGATGAGCTTGTCGACCTTGGAGTTGAGCTGCTTGAGCTGAGCGCGGAGCTGGGCTTCCGACGGTTTGGGCGCCGCGGCCGCGGGCGTGGGAGCCGCCGACAGGGCGACGGTGGCGGCGGTGATGAGGCCGATGGCAAGACTCGCGGGGGACGAAGCCGCCACGTGGTTGTTCCTCTCCCTCTGCCGGCCGGGTTAGCTGACGGGTTCGGGCATGGGAGCTGCGATTTCCCTACCGCCGAAGCGGATTCACCCCAGGTGCGGTTTGGGTCCCCGGCTCCCGGGCGAGGCGCCCGGGATTAGGCGTGCGACGGCGGTTACCGCCGATGCATATGGGGATATTAGTGGTAGATCACAAGTAATGCGACCTTAACTAGAAATCCATTAGTGATCTATCTGTGATCGAAGCATGCGTGCGGCCTCCTCCGGCAGCACGTCGTTCACGAAGGCGCCCATCGCCGACTCCGAGCCGGCCAGATACTTGAGCTTGTTCGCCGCCCGCCTGATGCTGAACAACTCCATGCGCAGGTACCCCAGCTCCCTGCCCGCGCGCACCGGCGCCTGGTGCCAGGCCGCGATGTACGGCATCACCATGTCGAACAGCCCGTCGAACGCCCGCAGCACCGACGTGTACAGGGGCGCGAACGCCGCCCGCTCCTCCTCGGTGAGCGCGGCCAGGTCGGGCACCTGCCGGTGCGGATACAGGTGCACCTCGAACGGCCAGCGCGCGGCGGCCGGGACGAAGGCCGTCCACAGCTCGTTGGCGGCCACCACGCGGGTGCCCGCCGCCCGCTCGGCGGCCAGCACGTCGGCGAACAGATTGCCCCGCGGGTGGCGGCGGGCGGCGGCGAGTTGCAGCTTCGTCCTGGGCGTGACGTACGGGTAGGCGTAGATCTGCCCGTGCGGGTGGGCGATCGTGATGCCGATCTCCTCACCCCGGTTCTCGAAGCAGAACACCTGCTCCACGCCGTCGATCCCGGACAACTCGGCCGTCCGGTCGGCCCACGCCTCCATGACCAGCTCCACCTGGGAGTCGGACAGCTTGGAGAAGGAGGAGGAGTGGTCGGAGGTGAAGCACACCACCTCACACCTCCCCACCCCCGGACGGACCTCGCTGAGCCCACCCGGCTCCTCGTACGCGCCGAAATTCGTGGAGAAGGAGGGGAAGCGGTTCTCGAACACCGCCACGTCGTAGTCGTACGCGGGGACCTCCGTGGACCGCGTGTCCGACGACGGGCACAGCGGGCACTCGGCCGTGCCGCCGGTCGGCAGGAACGTCCGCGTCTGCCGGTGCCCGGCCATCGCGATCCACTCCTCGGTCAGCGGGTCGTAGCGCAGCTCGGAGGCCACCGGCCGGGGCTCCAGGGTGCGCCGGTCGATCGCGCTGCGGTCGGCGTCGTCGCGCCGGTCGAAGTAGATCAGCTCCCGGCCGTCGGCCAGATGGGTGATGGTGCGCTTCAAGACGAGCCCTCCGCGATGATCAGTTCTCCGGCCCGTTCGGCCAGCTCGGTGCGTGCGTCATCCGGCAGCCCCGCGTCGCTGATGACCACGTCGGCCTCGGTCAGTTCGGCGATGGTGCTGATGCCGACGGTGTTCCACTTCGTGTGGTCGGCGGGGACGACCAGCCGGGTCGCGGCCGTCACCAGCTCTCTGTCGGTCTCGGACTCCAGCAGGTTGGGCGTGGTGAACCCGGCCCGCCGGCTCATCCCGTGCACGCCCAGGAAGAGGGTGTCCACGTGCAGGCGGCGGATCGCGGCGACGGCGACGGGGCCCACCAGGGCGTCGGACGGCGTGCGTACGCCCCCGGTCAGCACGACGGTGCGATCGGCGCGCGGATTGCGGTGGAAGACGTCGGCGACCGGGATCGAGTTCGTGATCACGGTCAGCTCGGGCACCCCGACCAGGTGCCGGGCCAGCGCCCACGTGGTGGTGCCCGCCGACAGCGCCACGGCCGTGCCGGGACGTACGAGGGTGGCGGCGCGCCGGGCGATGGCCTCCTTCTCCTGCTGCTGGCGGGCGGACTTGGCGGTGAAGCCGGGCTCCTCGGTGGAGCCGGGGCCGAGCGCGGTGGCGCCGCCGTGGACCTTCTCCAGCAGGCCGCGTTCGGCCAGCACCTCGAGGTCGCGGCGGATCGTCATGTCGGAGACGCCGAGCTCGCGGACGAGATCGGCCACCCGGACGCCGCCGTGGCTGCGCACGCGTTCGAGGATCGCCTGCTGGCGCTGCTGTGCGAGCACGCCCGCTCCTTCCAACAGATTCCACCAAATTATGACACGGAATTGTTGGGGAATGTTAGTTCGCGCGAGGGTGCTTGCGCAGGTCAACGTGGCAGGAGACGGTGAGGACACATCCGATCACCGGAGGTGAGCTTATGGCCAGGCGCGCACGCAAGGGCAAGGCCCGCAAGAAGAAGAAGGCGAACCACGGCAAGCGCCCCACGGCGCGATGACGGACGGGGTGGCCGCCCGCTACCGGCGGCCACCCCGGCGGCTCACCCGGGCAGTTCGCTGAGCGCCTGCTCGATGCGCTCCTGCGGCAGCGAGTAGTCCTCCAGCTCGCCCGCCAGATAGCGGTCGTAGGCCCCGAGATCGAAGTGCCCATGGCCGCACAGCGCGGTCAGGATCACCTTCTCCTCCCCGCTCTCCTTGCAGCGCAGCGCCTCGGCGATCGTCTCGGCCAGCGCGTGCGTGGGCTCGGGCGCGGGCACGATGCCCTCGGTCCTGGCGAAACGCACCCCGGCCTCGAAACACTCGCTCTGGGAGCGGGTGACCGCCTCGAACAGGCCCAGCTCGTACATGTGCGACAGCAGCGGCGACATGCCGTGATAGCGCAGGCCGCCGGCGTGGATCGGGTCCGGTACGAACGAGTGCCCCAGCGTGTGCATCTTGAGCAGCGGCGTGAACCCGGCAGTGTCGCCGAAGTCGTAGGCGTACGTGCCGCGCGTGAACGACGGGCAGGCCTCCGGCTCCACCGCGCGGAACACCGTCCCGATGCGGCCGGCCAGCTTCTCGCGCAGGAAGGGGAAGACCAGGCCGCCGAAGTTCGAGCCGCCGCCGGTGCAGCCGATGACCAGGTCGGGCAGCTCCGGGAGCTGGGCCAGCGCCTCCTCGCCGATCACCGTCTGGTGCAGCAGGACGTGGTTGAGCACCGAGCCGAGCGCGTATCGGGCGTCGGACGTCGCGCCCGCCACCTCCACCGCCTCGCTGATCGCGATGCCCAGGCTGCCGGTGGAACCGGGGTCGTCCGCCAGGATCTTGCTGCCCGCGCCCGTCACGGGGGAGGGGCTGGCGTGCACGGTGGCGCCGTACACCTGCATGAAGGAACGGCGGTACGGCTTCTGGTCGTAGGAGGCGCGAACCATCCAGATCCGGCACTCCAGGCCGAACTGGGCGCAGGCGAACGCCAGCGCCGAACCCCACTGCCCCGCGCCCGTCTCCGTGGTGAGCAGCCGCACGCCCTCGCGCGCGTTGTAGTACGCCTGCGGCACGGCCGTGTTCGGCTTGTGCGAACCGGCCGGGGAGCCGCCCTCGTACTTGTAGTAGATGTGCGCCGGCGTGCCCAGCGCCCGTTCCAGGCGGTGCGCGCGGATCAGCGGCGTCGGACGCCAGAGCCGGTAGACGTCCAGCACCTCCTGCGGGATCGGGACGTACCGCTCGGTGCTGACCTCCTGCGCGATCAGCTCCGTCGGGAAGAGCGGAGCCAGGTCGGCGGGGCCCACCGGCTGCCGCGTGCCGGGATGCAGCGGCGGGGGCGGCGGTTCGGGCAGATCGGGAACGATGTTGTACCAGTTGCTGGGGATCACCGCCTCAGTCTGCGCCGCCCGCGTCCGCCACGCCAGAACGACCCGCCCGCCCCAGGGGACACAGAGGGGTGTCCGGAGGTCAGCCGACCAGTACCGCGAGACGTCCGGGATGGTCGGCGCGCACCACCACGTCGGCCTCCTCCTGGGGCCGCGCCTCGCGCTCGTACCGTTCGTAGGCGGGCAGGGTCCACCGCTCGTCCTCCGGCGTCCCGCGCTCCAGCGCGCCGGGCGACAGCCACACGTGCACGCGCACGTCGAACGCCAGGCCCCGGCCCAGCAGCAGCGCCCCGTCCACCAGCACCACCCCGCCGGGGGTCAGCTCCGTGTACGGCATCCGGTAGGCCCGATCGATCCCGCTGTCCCACAACGCCGGCAGCACCCGCCCCGACCCGCCGGGATCCAGCGGCTCCAGCACCTCCCTGCGCAGCGCCTTGGCGTCGAGCCAGTCGTCGTAGAAGGCGTCGGGATCGGTCCTGCCGTACTCCAGCCGCAGCGAGGCCGGCCGCAGGAAGTCGCCCGCCGACACGCGCAACGCGGCCCGGCCCCGCAGCCGCAGAGGCCCGGCCAGCGCGTCGGCGAGCCGGCCCGGCCGCGCGGCGGGCGCGCCGTCCACGGCCACCCGCACCCACGACTCCCGCGGCCGGGCCGAGACCAGCTCGGCCAGCTCCTCGACGAGAGCCTCATGAGAGATCGGTCGCACACGCATCGAGCACAGCTTACGAGGCCGGGAAATGCCTTCGACGGCGCCGCCCGCGCGCGGCTAGGGTGCCCTGCCATGGCCCCCTGCGAATGCGGCGCGCCCGCCGGACCGCTCGGCGCGTGCGCCGACTACTACCACTCGATCCTGGCCGAGGAGCAGCGCGACCCGGTGATGTACCGCTGGCACCCGGTGGTGGTCTGCGTGTACCTCCTGCAGCACCCGTCCAGGGGGCATGACAAGCACCTCGACGGCCAGTTCCGGCTGCTGCAGTTCTACCTGCACCGCGGCCTGGACGCCCTGCTCCGCTTCCGCGCGCACCAGGTGGCGCGCAACAACCACCGCTCCCGCGCGGGCTACGACATGCTGCCGCTGGAGCCGTACGCGCCGCTGCCCGCGGGCGGGCCTCCCGAGCGCTTCCGCATGAGCTTCTGCGAGCTTCCGTACGGTGACGGGGGTTTCGTCCTCGACGGGCACGAGGCGTACGGCGAGCGGATGCGGGTCTTGGCCGAAGCGACGCAGGAGGCCTGGAAAAGCATCGGGCCAGGCCCCCGCGAACCGGGATGACCTGGCCTTTCGTCGTGCTGGAGCGGACGACGGGAATCGAACCCGCGTAGCTAGTTTGGAAGACTAGGGCTCTACCATTGAGCTACGTCCGCGCGAACCGGTCGAACTCTGGTCTAGACTTCATCCGGTCGTCAGGGCGTAAGCGTACCGGAGTCCCGGAGCGATTGCGCACTCGGCGAAACGGGGCGTGGCGCAGCTTGGCAGCGCGCTTGCTTTGGGAGCAAGAAGTCGCAGGTTCAAATCCTGTCGCCCCGACCAGCCAGAAGGTCCCTCTCGATTCGGGAGGGGCCTTCTGCGTGACGAGGTGGGTGTCCACGGCGGTGGCCCTGGCAAGGCGTCCGGCTCACCCGCCGTGCCCGCTTCCCCGGCAGGCTGCGTCTTCTCGGCGGGGAACCAGCCGAGGAGAGAGGGCCTTCGTTCAGGTGAGCTGGTTGATACGCACCATGTTCCCGGCCGGGTCCCGGAACGCGCAGTCGCGCACGCCGTACGGCTGGTCGGCCGGTTCCTGCACGACCTCGGCGCCGCTCGCCTGGACCCGTTCGAAGGTGCTGTCCAGGTCCGAGGCCCCGAGCACGATGCTGGCGTAGCTGCCTTTGGCCATCAGCTCGGCGATCGTGCGGCGTTCGTCCTCGGTGAGGCCCGGGTCGGCGGTGGGCGGCGTCAGGACGATCGAGGTGTGCGGCTGCTCGGACGAGCCGAGGGTGATCCAGCGCATCGTCCCGTAACCGACGTCGTTGCGGACCTCGAAGCCCAGCGCGTCGCGGTAGAAGGCGAGCGAGCTGTCGGGGTCGTCGGTGGGCAGGAACGCATGGCAGATGATGACACTCATGCCGCTCACGATATGCGGGCGTCGGACGAGGTCGGCTCACGCTTCCTGATCGGCCGCATGACCTGCTTGGCCAGGCAGTTCGGGATGCCCTCGCCGTCCCGGGCGGCCCGCCGGCGGTAGACGCTGGGCGACATGCCGACCAGTTCGGAGAACCGGGTGCTGAAGGTGCCCAGTGACGAGCAGCCGACCGCGAAGCAGACCTCGGTGACCGACATGTCGCCACGGCGCAGCAGGGTCATGGCGCGCTCGATGCGGCGTGTCATGAGGTAGCTGTAGGGCGACTCGCCGAAGGCGGCGCGGAACTCCCGGCTCAGGTGTCCGGCCGAGAGGTTGGCGCCGCGCGCCAGCGCCTCCACGTCCAGCGGCTGGGCGTAGTCGCGGTCGATCCGGTCGCGGACGCGGCGCAGGAGGGCGAGGTCGCGCAGCCGCGCGTCGGATTTGTCGGATCTGGCGGTCATGAAGGACAGCCTGCCTGGTGGACCGCCCCGCTGTCCAACTCCACCGGTTCGCGCATTTGCCCTGGCCAGGGCTGTGGGGTGGAGCTAAGTACACCTCCGGACGGTAGCTGGAGCGATTCTCCCGGCGGGCTCTCGTCCCTAGCGTCGAAAGCACCGACTTCAAGGAGATGAGTGAGCATGCGTGCCGTCATGTGGGTCCTGCAGATCGTCGTGGCCGGCGTCTTCGTGGTGGCGGCTCTGGGGAAGTTCGCGGGGGCCGAGCCGTCCGCCTCCACGTTCGCGGCGATCGGCCTCGGCGATTGGTTCCGGATTCTCATCGGGGTGCTGGAGGTGGCCGGTGTGGTGGGGCTGCTGGTGCCGCGGCTGGCCGGGCTCGCGGGGCTGGCGCTCGCCGGGCTGATGGCGGGCGCGGTGCTGACCGAGGCGTTCGTGTCCGGTGGCGGGGTCGTGCTGCCGCTGATCCTGCTCGTGCTCTGCCTGGTGATCGCCTGGGGACGCCGTCAGAACACGGCCCTGCTGTGGTCGGCGGTCGCGGGCCGGGCATCCTGACGCCGTGAACGCTGCCGGCCGGGTCCGCCGAGCTACGCCGCCTGTGTGGCGACACACCCGAGGAGTTCGTGGCAGGCGTCCGGGACGACGCCGTCCGCGAGCGGGCGTGCCTGCTCCTCCAGCGGGAGAGCCGGGCGGAAGGCCGATAGGCTCGGGCCTCGTGACAGACACCCGAACCCCTCCGCCCTTCACCGGCGACGAGCCGGCCATGCTGACCAACTGGCTCGAATGGCACCGCGCGACCCTGGCCGTCAAGTGCGCGGGCCTGTCGGACGAGCAGTTGCGCGAGCGGTCCGCGCCGCCATCGGGTCTCTCGCTGCTGGGCCTGGTCCGTCACATGGCGCACGTCGAGCGCTCCTGGTTCCGCAACGTGCTCAACGGCGAGGACCTGCCCAAGCTGTGGGACAAGGACCGCGACAACGACGCCGACTTCAAGGAGGCCGGCACCGCGTCGGTGAAGGAGGCGTTCGACGTCTGGCAGGAGGAGATCGGCCACGCCCGCGCCATCTCGGCCGCCAAGCCCCTGGACGCGGCCGGCGAGCGCCACGGGCAGGACTGCACGCACCGCTGGATCCTGGTCCACATGATCGAGGAGTACGCCCGCCACAACGGGCACGCCGACCTGCTGCGCGAGCGCATCGACGGGGTCACGGGCGAATGATCGCCCGCCTGACGAGGAGAGGGTCAGCCGTCGGCGCGGAACAGCGCCCACACGGCCTTGCCGCCGCCGGCCAGCGGGTCCCAGCCCCAGCACTGGCTGTAGGTCTCGACGATGTAGAGGCCGCGCCCGTTCTCGGAGATGAAGTCGGGCTCCTTGGGCGTGGGCACCTTGTCGCTGGGGTCGGCCACGGCCAGCAGCACGTGGGGCGAGACCCGCATCAGCAGCAGCTCGATCTCCCTGCGCCCCGCCGCGTACATCGCGTACCTGACGGCGTTCGTGACCAGCTCGGAGACCACCAGTGCGGCGTCGTCGCTGAGGTCGTGCAGCCCCCAGCCGCGCAACGTCCTGCGGGTGACGTCTCTCGCGGTCTTCACCGAGTCGGCCTGGAAGGGCAACGGGCACGAGGTCGTGTACGGCTTGCCACCCGTGAGGAGCCGGTCGAAGCCGACCTCCCGGGTGATCTGCAGGCAATCGGCAGTGGCCAGAGGATCCTCCACCATGCCGCCGATACCTCCCCGTTCAGCCTTGGTTAGTGCATGTTTGGCCCAATATGCACTAAGCCATCATGGGTCACGAACGCTGCACCTGCAAGACCCAAATGCACGTGCAGTTGCATTGTGCAGTAGCAAGCGACGTTTGGGGCATATATCTCCGAATCGGACACGAGGTTGAGACCTTGTCATACCCGGCAATGTGGTGTCACTGTGTGTGCGGACCTTGATAGGAGGCAAAGTGACGCAGAACCAGCCGGGTTCCGGGCCGACGGCGCTGCGCATCCTCCTGGGCTCCCAGCTGCGCAAGCTCAGGGAAGCGAAGAACGTCACCCGTGAGGAGGCCGGACACCTCATCCGAGGTTCGGAATCCAAGATCAGCCGGATGGAACTCGGCCGGGTGGGATTCAAAGAACGCGACGTCGCGGACCTGCTGACCCTGTACGGGGTCGTGGATCACCAGGCCCGCTCCGCCGTACTCGACCTGGTCGCCACCGCCAACGAGCCTGGCTGGTGGCACCGGTTCAACGACGTCCTGCCCATGTGGTTCCAGGCGTTCGTCGGCCTGGAGGAGGCCGCGGCCCGGATCAGGACCTACGAGGTCCAGTTCGTGCCAGGGCTCCTGCAGACCAAGGAGTACGCGAGGGCCGTGGTGACCGCCGGTTCGGCGGGCATCGGGGCGGAGGAGATCGCCAGAAGGGTGGATCTCCGGCTGGAGCGCCAGAGGATGTTCGACAGGCCCGACGGGCCGGTCTTCTGGGCGGTGATCGACGAGGCCGCGCTCAGGCGGCCCATCGGCGGGGCCGAGGTGATGCGGGCCCAGCTCGAACACCTCATCGACCTGATGCGCCAGCCGCACATCACGATCCAGATCATGCCGTTCAGCTTCGGCGGGCACAGCGCGGAGGGCGGCGCGTTCAGCGTTCTGCGCTTCCCCGACAGCGACCTGCCCGACGTGGTGTACGTGGAGCAACTCGCCAGCGCGCTCTACCTGGACAAGCGTGAGGACGTGGACCGATACACCGAGGTGATGGAGCGGCTGTGCGCCGTCAGCACCACCCCGGATGAGACGATCGAGCTTTTGCGGACGATCGCGGACGAGTTCTGACCGCGGCGGCGTCGTGGTTGGGTGTGCATCTGCCCTAGACTGGCCAACGGCGTTGGATGCCGCCGTGGCGGAGCATGCCCAGCGGCACGCCCAACACCGCTCATGTGGGCGCGGCGCGTGAGCCGAACCGATGGACGCGCCCGCGATCACTCGTAGCTTGATCAAGGAGACCATTCCCGTGAAGACCGCTGTCGAGGAGCTCAGCCCGACCCGGGTCAAGCTCACTGTCGAGGTGCCGTTCGACGAGCTGCGCCCGAGCATGGATGCGGCGTACAAGAAGGTCGCGCAGCAGGTGCGCGTCCCCGGGTTCCGGCCTGGCAAGGTTCCGGCCCGCATCATCGAACAGCGCTTCGGCCGGGCGGTAGTGCTGGAGGAGACCCTCAACGACGCGGTGCCCAAGCTGTACGGCCAGGCCGTCGACGAGGCCGACGTGTTCCCCGTCAGCCAGCCTGACATCGAGGTCACGAAGATCGACGACGGCGAGCAGATCGAGTTCACCGCCGAGGTCGACATCCGGCCCAACTTCGAGGTCCCCGACTACCAGGGCGCCGAGATCACGGTCGACTCCGCCGAGGTCTCCGACGAGGACGTCGACACGCAGCTCGACGCGCTGCGCCAGCGCTTCGCCACGCTGACCGGCGTGGAGCGCGCCGCGGTCAAGAACGACTTCGTCGTGATGGACCTGCGTGCCGAGATCAACGGCGAGAACATCGAGGAGCAGCAGGCCAGCGAGGTCTCCTACGAGGTCGGTGCCGGCTCCGTGCTGCAGGGCCTCGACGACGCGCTCGAGGGCATGTCCGCGGGCGAGGAGAAGGGCTTCAAGACCGAGCTCGTCGGCGGCGAGAACGCCGGCGAGGAGGCCGACGTGATCATCAGCGTCAAGTCGGTCAAGGAGAAGGTCCTGCCCGAGCTCGACGACGAGTTCGCCCAGCTCGCCAGCGAGTTCGACACGCTTGAGGAGCTGAAGACCAGCATCCGCGAGCAGGCCCGCCGCAACAAGCTGATCGACCAGGTCGTCCAGTCCCGCGAGAAGGCACTCGACGCGCTGCTCGAGAAGATCGACATCCCGCTGCCCGACAGCGCGCTCAAGGCCGAGGTCGACGCTCGCAAGCACAACCTCGACCACCAGGTGTCCGAGAGCGGCCTCAGCCGCGACGCCTTCTTCCGCCTGTACCAGACGACGGAGGAGGAGCGCTTCGAGGAGTTCGACAAGAACTCCGCGCGCGCGATCAAGGTCGGCTTCGTGCTCGACAAGATCGTCAAGACCGAGGAGCTGGGCGTCTCCGAGCAGGAGCTGACCAACTTCGTGGTCCGCCGGGCCATGGAGATGGGCGTGCAGCCCAACGAGCTGGCCAAGCACCTCGCCGACAACGACCAGCTCACGCTGGCCATGGTCGAGATCGTGCGCGACAAGGCCAAGGCGGTCCTGGGCGACGCCGCCAAGGTCGTCGACTCCGACGGCAACGAGGTCGACCTCAAGGCGATCTACACCGAGATCAACGGTGAGCCGGTCGAGGAAGAGGCCGAGGAGGCCGCCGACAAGCCCGCCGAGGACAAGGCCGACGCCTGAGCCGCCCGCTCGGGCTCAGACGCCACGGGAGCCCCCGGACCCCTCACGGGTCCGGGGGCTCCTGCGTTTTCACCGCGTTTCCGCCGTTCGCCGGGGCGTGGACAGAGCTGTCCGGCAAGGGAAATGTGCCGCCCGCGCGAGGGTCGGTCCTGCCACCGGGTCCACCCGGCCGCCATGAGAGGGCTGACTCGCCGAAGGCGCTCAGACGGCCGCTGCCGGTATCGCGGGCGGCGTGGGCCGAACCTTCCCCTCGCGCCACCCGTTCCGCCGTGTGCGGCTCCCTGGGGGCGGGAAGCGGCGGCTTCGCGCCTCCCGCCGCCGTCCGGGACGGGCGCAATGTGGCGACTGTTCCCTTCTTTCGCTCTGGCATCAGCCGAAATATGTGCCGGTTGTCAGGTATGTGCCCCTGGTCGGCAACCAGGACGAAAGCCACACAGAGCCACGAAGGGCAGCAGCAGCCGATCAGTCCGAACCTGCGCCGTCAGCGAACAGTCCGGGGGACCGGGCATGACCTGTGGGCGGCGCGCGTTAAGGTCACAAGCAAAGCCAATCGATTACGACGCATCGGAAGGTGACGCTGTGACCAGCCCGCCGACCTTCTATCAGCCTGAGTCTCGAGGCCGTGAGAACGGCTCCGCCTTCCGGCTTGAGGACCAGCTTTACCAGCGCCTGCTCCGCGAGCGCATCATCGTGCTCGGGCAGGAGGTCAACGACGAGATCGCCAACCGGATCTGCGCCGAGCTGCTGCTGCTCGCGGCCGACGACCCCGAGCGCGACATCACGCTCTACATCAACTCGCCGGGCGGTTCGGTGAGTGCGGGCATGGCCATTTACGACATGATGGAATACGTGCCGAACGACGTCTCCACGGTTGTGATGGGCATGGCCGCCTCGATGGGGCAGTTCCTGCTCACCGCGGGGGCGCGTGGCAAGCGCTACGCTCTGCCGCACGCCCGGGTGATGATGCACCAGCCGTCGGGCGGCATCGGCGGCACCGCCGCCGACATCGCCATCCAGGCGGAGCAGATGCTCTACGTGAAGAAGACGCTGGCCGAGCGGATCGCGTTCCACACGGGGCAGCCGTTGGACCAGATCGAGTCCGACTCCGACCGCGACCGCTGGTTCACGGCCGAAGAGGCCAAGGACTACGGCTTCATCGACCACGTGGTGCGCAGCGCCCGTCAGGTGCCCTCCGTGGGCCCGGTTTCCTAGGGGGAGCTGACATGAACATCGAGAGCCGTTACGTTCTCCCCTCCTTCGTCGAGCGCACGTCCTACGGCGTGAAGGAGATGAACCCGTACAACAAGCTCTTCGAGGACCGCATCATCTTCCTCGGAGTGCAGATCGACGACGCGTCGGCCAACGACGTGATGGCCCAGCTCCTGACGCTGGAGTCGCTCGACCCCGACCGTGACATCAGCATCTACATCAACTCGCCGGGCGGCTCCTTCACCGCCATGACGGCGATCTACGACACGATGCAGTTCGTCCGGCCGGAGATCCAGACCGTCTGCCTCGGCCAGGCCGCGTCCGCCGCGGCCGTGCTGCTGGCCGGCGGCACCCCGGGCAAGCGCTTCGCGCTGCCCAACGCCCGGGTGCTGATCCACCAGCCGTCCACCGAGGGCGGCGGCCAGGGCAGCGACATCGAGATCCAGGCCCGCGAGATCCTGCGCATGCGCACGCTGCTCGAGGACATCGTGGCCCGTCACACGGGCAAGCCATCCGCTGACGTCCGCAAGGACATCGAACGCGACAAAATTCTCAACGCGGACGAGGCAAAGGCGTATGGTCTGATCGATGACATCATCCCGTCCAGGAAGAAACGAGCTCAGGCCGTAGCTTCCTAGACGAGACGTGACGCACCGGAGCGCTGCCCAATAGGGCACGTTCCGGTGCGACTCGCCGCTAGGGGGCTCACTGAGGGCCCAGAAGACGGTAACGTCGAAACCTGAGCGGTTCGGCCTAGTCCGGAGGATGTCCGGAGACACTGCTCGCGGGAGCAGGGCGGTCCCACGCAAAGGAGTATCTGGGGTGGCACGCATCGGCGACGGGGGAGACCTGCTGAAGTGCTCTTTCTGCGGGAAGAGTCAGAAGCAAGTCAAGAAGCTCATTGCCGGTCCAGGCGTCTACATCTGCGATGAGTGCATCGATCTCTGCAACGAGATCATCGAGGAGGAGCTCTCCGAGTCCTCCGAGCTCAAGTGGGACAACCTGCCCAAGCCGAGGGAGATCTACGAGTTCCTCGACGCCTACGTCATCGGTCAGGACAAGGCGAAGAAGGCCCTCTCGGTGGCGGTGTACAACCACTACAAGCGGGTGCAGTCCGGCGACCGGGGCAGAGACGACGGCCTTGAACTGGCCAAGAGCAACATCCTGCTGCTCGGGCCCACCGGATCGGGCAAGACACTGCTGGCGCAGACCCTGGCGAAGATGCTCAACGTGCCCTTCGCCATCGCCGACGCCACGGCCCTGACCGAGGCCGGCTACGTCGGCGAGGATGTCGAGAACATCCTCCTCAAGCTCATCCAGGCCGCCGACTACGACGTCAAGAAGGCCGAGACCGGCATCATCTACATCGACGAGGTCGACAAGATCGCCCGCAAGAGCGAGAACCCGTCGATCACGCGCGACGTCTCCGGCGAGGGCGTGCAGCAGGCACTGCTCAAGATCCTGGAGGGCACCACCGCGTCGGTGCCGCCGCAGGGCGGGCGCAAGCACCCGCACCAGGAGTTCATCCAGATCGACACGACCAACGTGTTGTTCATCTGCGGTGGCGCGTTCGCCGGTCTGGAAAAGATCATCGAGTCGCGCATCGGCAAGAAGGGCATCGGCTTCAACGCCATCATCCGCTCGAAGGAAGAGGTCGACACCGCCGACATCTTCGCCGACGTGATGCCCGAAGACCTGCTGAAGTTCGGCATGATCCCCGAGTTCGTCGGCCGCCTGCCGGTCATCACCTCGGTGCACAACCTCGACCGCGAGGCGCTCATCCAGATCCTCACCGAGCCGCGCAACGCGCTGGTCAAGCAGTACCGCAAGCTGCTCGAGCTCGACGGGGTGGAGCTGGAGTTCACCGACGGCGCCCTCGAGGCCATCGCCGACCAGGCCATCCTGCGCGGCACCGGCGCCCGCGGCCTGCGCGCCATCCTGGAGGAGGTGCTCCAGTCCGTCATGTACGAGGTGCCCTCCAGGCAGGATGTCGCCCGGGTGGTCATCACCCGCGAGTCGGTGATCGAGCACGCGATCCCGACACTCGTCCCGCGCGACCAGCTCGCCGCCAAGCAGCAGCGCACGCCGCGCGAGAAGTCGGCCTGAGCAGCGCTCCGGCCGTGCCCGAACGCCCTGTGGTGGAAACCATGGGGCGTTTCGCTTGCCCGCCTCCCTAGAATTGGTTCCTGTGACAACGCCAGAGCTGCCAACTCAATACACACCGGCCGACGTCGAGACCCGCAGCTACGAGCGATGGGTGTCCGAAGGCTACTTCCGCGCCGACCCGGGCAGCTCGCGCGAGCCGTACAGCATCGTCCTTCCGCCGCCCAACGTGACCGGTGTGCTGCACATCGGGCACGCACTCGACCACTCCGTCCAGGACGCGCTGACGCGCCGCGCCCGTATGCAGGGGCGCGAGACGCTCTGGCTGCCCGGCATGGACCACGCCGGCATCGCCACCCAGAACGTCGTCGAACGCGAGCTGGCCAAACAGGGCAAGTCGCGCCACGACCTCGGGCGCGAGGCGTTCGTCGAGCGCGTCTGGGAGTGGAAGGAGGAGTCCGGCGGCCGGATCCTCGGCCAGATGCGCAAGCTCGGCGACGGCGTCGACTGGTCGCGCGAGCGGTTCACGATGGACCCCGGGCTCTCGCGGGCCGTCCAGACCATCTTCAAGAAGCTGTTCGACGACGGGCTGATCTACCGCGCCGAGCGCATCATCAACTGGTGCCCGCGCTGTCTGACCGCGCTGTCCGACATCGAGGTGGAGCACAGCGAGGACGAGGGCGAACTCGTCTCCATCCGCTACTCCGACGAGATCGTGGTGGCCACCACGCGGGCCGAGACCATGCTCGGCGACACCGCCGTGGCCGTCCACCCCTCCGACGAGCGTTACGCCCACCTGATCGGCACGCTGGTCGAGGTGCCGCTCACCGGCCGCATGATCCCCGTCGTCGCCGACGAGCACGTCGATCCGGCGTTCGGCACCGGCGCGGTCAAGGTGACCCCCGCGCACGACCCCAACGACTTCGAGATCGGCCGGCGGCACTCGCTGCCGTCGCTGACCGTCATGGACGAGCGCGGCGTCATCACCGCGCACGGGCCGTTCGAGGGGCTCGACCGCTTCGAGGCACGTCCCGCCGTGGTCGCCGCGCTGCGCGCCGAGGGCCGCATCGTCGCCGAGAAGCGCCCGTACCTGCACTCGGTCGGCCACTGCTCGCGCTGCAAGACGGTGGTGGAGCCGCGGCTGTCGCTGCAGTGGTTCGTCAATGTCGCGCCGCTGGCCAAGGCCGCCGGCGACGCCGTCCGCGACGGGCGCACCCGCATCCACCCGCCGGAGCTGGCCAAGCGCTACTTCGACTGGGTCGACGACATGCACGACTGGTGCATCTCCCGCCAGCTCTGGTGGGGCCACCGCATCCCGGTCTGGTACGGCCCCGGCGGCGAGGTCGTGTGCGTGGGCCCCGACGAGCAGCCGCCGGCCGGCTACACGCAGGACTCCGACGTGCTCGACACGTGGTTCTCGTCCGGGCTGTGGCCGTTCTCGACCATGGGCTGGCCCGAGCGCACGCCCGAGCTGGAGCGCTTCTACCCGACGTCCGTGCTGGTCACCGGCTACGACATCCTGTTCTTCTGGGTCGCCCGGATGATGATGTTCGGCCTGTACGCCATGGACGGCGAGCCGCCGTTCCGCGTGGTCGCGCTGCACGGCATGGTCCGCGACCAGTACGGCAAGAAGATGTCGAAGTCGTTCGGCAACGTCGTCGATCCGCTCGACTGGATCGAGCGTTTCGGCGCCGACGCCACCCGCTTCACCCTGCTGCGCGGCGCCAACCCCGGCGCCGACGTCGCGGTGAGCGAGGAGTGGGCGGCCGGTTCACGCAACTTCTGCAACAAGATCTGGAACGCCACCAGGTTCGCGCTGATGAACGGCGCGGCCGTCGGCTCGCTGGAGGGCGCGGAGCTGACCGCGGCCGATCGCTGGATCCTGTCGCGCCTGCGCAGCGTCATCACCGCGGCCGACGCGGCCTTCGAGGAGTTCGAGTTCGCCAAGGCTTCGGATCTGCTCTACCACTTCGCGTGGGACGAGGTCTGCGACTGGTACCTCGAACTGGCGAAGATCCAGCTCGGCGAGGGCCTGGAGCACACCAGGCTGGTGCTCGGCCACGTGCTCGACGCGCTGCTGAGGCTGATGCATCCGCTGGTGCCGTTCGTGACCGAGGAGTTGTGGCGGGCCGTCACCGGGGGAGAGTCGATCGTCGTGTCCGCGTGGCCGGTGCCCGACCCCCGGCACGCCGATCCGGCGGCCGAGGCCGAGATCGGGGCGCTGCAGGAGCTGGTGACGGAGGTCCGCAGGTTCCGCTCCGATCAAGGGCTCAAGCCGGGCCAGAAGGCGGCCGCGCGGCTCGGCCTGGCCGGCACGCCGCTGGCGGGCCAGGAGCCGGCGATCAGGTCCCTGCTGCGGCTGACGGAGCCGCCGGAGTCGTTCAACGCCACCGCGCGCTTCACGGTGGGGGGCGTCACGGTGGAGATCGACACCGCGGGCGCCATCGACGTGGCCGCCGAGCGCAAGCGGCTGGAGAAGGATCTGGCGGTCGCGCGCAAGGAGGCCGCCCAGGTCGCGGCGAAGCTGGGCAACGAGCAGTTCATGTCCAAGGCGCCGGAGGATGTCGTGACCAAGGTCAGGAGCCGGGCCGATCAGGCGTCCGCCGACATCACGAGGCTGGAAGCCCAGCTCGCGGCCCTGGGGGTTTGAACCGTACGAGCGAGGGAAGGCTCATTCGTTGCCGAGAACGGGCCTTCCTCGTCTCAGAGGCTGCTAGAGTTTTCAACGCAGGGCCAATCGGGCCTGACATCCCGCTGAACGAACCCCGACTTTCGGGTGGCTCCAGCCACGTGGTTGGACAAGAGCCGAAAGTTGGAGTAAGTTAGGGGGGTTGCCTCCGAGAGGGGCAAGTCCGGAAGCTCCCGGATCGGGCGGTTTGACAAGGATCGTCCGGATCTGGTAGCATGAAGGAAATGAAATGTGCGCCTCGCGCACCGGGGTCCAGAAGGATTCTGGTGCGGATGTACGCGTCCGTTTCTTGAGAACTCAACAGTGTGTTAAAAGCCAGTGCATGATTTTTCATGCAACACCTCGTCAAGATTGTTTTCTTGATGGAT
>NZ_SSXE01000100.1 GCF_021699195.1 Nonomuraea sp. MG754425
GGCCGCGTACCCCTGCCACCCGGGCAGGCCGGCGAGGAAGTCGGGGGAGTCGTACGCCAGCAGCGCGACGGGATTGATCATCGCGAACACCGCGCCCAGCGCGTACGGGACGCTGAGCACGCCGGAGACCACCAGGATCGGCGTGCGGCCCCGGCTCGCGCGGTGCAGCAGCAGCCCGAAGACCGCGTAGGCCACCGCCACCAGGCCGACGAACGTCGCGGTCCACCAGGTCACCCGCCACGCGTCCACGCCCAGGGAGGTCATCCCCGAGGCGTCGATCCGGCCGCCCGCCCACTCGGGGCCGGCGATCTGGGTCCGCACCGCCGCCCGGATGGCCACGTGGCCGGCTCCCACGTATGCCGCCACCAGGACCGGCCCCAGAGCCGACAGCACCAGCCCGGCCGGTCCGCTCCTCCCCGCCATCGGCGCTCCCCTCTCGCCCGTCGTCGCGTGGAACAGCTTCTCAGACAGTGCGCGGAACTTTCCAACCGAGAGGCGGCGAACCGGACGCGGCTTCCGTCAGTCGAGCGAACGCAGACCGGCGATCGCGACCTCGGCCCCGAGGCGGGCGGTGTCGACGAGGTCCTGCAACGAGTTCTGGTGCTCCAGGTTGGTCATCACCGTCAGCTTGATCGCCCCGACCAGCGCCCCCACCGCCGCCGACGCCTCCACCGGCGTCAGCCGGGGGAACGCCTCGTACAGCGCCTTGGCCAGCTTCACCTGGGTGTCGAACAGCAGCAGCAGCGCCCGTGCCTGCAACGCGGGCTCGGTGAGGATCAGCCGCACGCGCAGCGCCGAGTCCTCGAACGAGATGTCCTCGTAGGAGGCCATGTGCCGGAAGCTCTCGTCGATGAGCCTCATCAGCACGCCGGTGACCGTCTCGTCGGGCCGCCTGCTCCTGAGGATCGTCTCCGCCAGCTCCAGCCGGGACGGGGTGTCGTAGAAGACCACGTCCTCCTTGCCGGCGAAGTAGCTGAAGAAGGTGCGGGTCGAGACGTCCGCCTGCGCGGCGATCTCCGCGAGCGTGGTCTCCTCGTAGCCCTTCTCCGCGAACAGCCGGAGCGCCGACTCGATCAGCGCCTGGCGTGTGCGCTGCTTCTTGCGCTCCCGCAGTCCTTCCACCATGTCGGAACTATACTGCACGCCCTTATTCTTTTCACCCGTTGCAATTTTGCACTGATTGATGTTTTCTGGAGGGGAGAGCCTGGAAGGAGCGGAACATGTCCGAACTCACTCTGCCCACCATCCGCCAGCGCCCGCTCGACCCGCCCGACGAGCTCAAAGAGCTGCGGCAACAGGCGGCGATCCACCGCATGACCTACGCCGACGGCCACCAGGGCTGGCTCGTCACCGGCTACGCGGCGGCCCGCGCGGTCCTGGCGAGCCCGCACTTCAGCAACACGCCCGACGACATGCACCCCCCGATCGACTCCAGCAGGATGCGGGCGGTGGCCGACGGGGGGAAGCTCAAGGTGCCGCCCGGGTTCTTCCTGCGCATGGACCCGCCCGAGCACACCCGCTTCCGCAAGCTGCTGACCGGGCAGTTCACGGTGCGGCGGATGAAGATGCTCGAACCGCGGATCGCCGAGATCACCGACGCCTGCCTCGACGCCATGGAGGCCGCCGGGCCGTCCGTGGACCTCGTCCAGGAGTTCGCGCTGCCGATCCCGTCGCTGGTGATCTGCGAGCTGCTCGGGGTGCCGTACGAGGAGCGCGTGCAGTTCCAGGCCAACACCAAGGTGCTGGCCAACCTGGAGACCAAGGTCGAGGACGCGATCGCGGCGCTCGGCAACATCACGGCGTACCTGCACGGATTGGTCCAGCGCAAGCGCAAGGAGCCCGCCGACGACCTGCTCAGCGGGCTCGTCGAGAGCGGGGAGCTGACCGACGAGGAGCTCACCGGGGTCGGCATGCTGCTGCTCGTCGCCGGGCACGAGACGACCGCGAACATGCTCGGGCTGGGGACGTACGCGCTGCTCACGAACCCCGCCCAGCTCGCCGCCATGCGTGACGACCCGTCGGTCGCCGAGAACGGCGTCGAGGAACTGCTGCGCTACCTCACGATCATCCACCTCGGCCCGATCCGCACCGCGCTCCAGGACGTCGAGATCGAGGGCGCCTCGATCAAGGCCGGCGAGACGATCACCCTCCACCTGCCCACTGTCAACCGCGACTCCTCCCGGTTCCCCGACGGCGACCAGCTCGACGTCTCCCGGCCCGCGAGCGGTCACCTGAGCTTCGGCCACGGCATCCACCAGTGCCTCGGCCAGCAGCTCGCCCGCGCGGAGATGCGCATCGCCTACCCTGCGCTGCTGCGCCGCTTTCCTGGCCTACGCTTGGCCGTAACGCCCGCGGAGGTGCCGATGCGCTCAGACATGAGCATTTACGGAGTGCACCGCCTCCCTGTCACTTGGTAGGTCGCGATGGAAATCCAGGCAGATACGACGGTGTGCATCGGCGCGGGAATGTGCGCGCTGACGGTGCCGAAGGTGTTCGACCAGAGCGAGGAAGAGGGCACGGTGGTGCTCCTGCAGGACGTGCCGCCGCAGGAGCTGGAGGAAGCCGTGCGCCGCGCTGTGACGCTCTGCCCGTCGGGAGCCATCTCGATCTCGCCCTGACATCGTCTTGACACACCGCCTCGCCGTCGCCGCGGCCCGATTCTCGCGGCGGCGGCTTTTTCGTGCGCGCCGCCCGGTCCGCCCGGTCCGACCTGCTCGGTTCGCGGTACGGCCGGACGGCCTCCGTCGCGCGTCGATGCTTTCCCTTCATGGTCATCGAACCTATGTTCGTGGATCGGTTGACAGCGGGGCGTGATCGAAATTATGTTCGACCTAGTGACGGTGAGGCTCGCGGCTCAACGTCACCCGGACCTGATCGCGGGCCGTGCGCTTCCCTAGGCGAACGGCCCGCGGTCAGGCTCCACGGGCGGAGGGCGCGTCCTCGTCGTCGGCGGAGACGATCGGGCGTGTCCTGGCCGGACGGGGAGAGGGGAAGCTCCTCGTCCGGCCGGCCCGGCGGAAATGTCGGTGGCGTCTGCGATTGTTGGCTCCACCGGCGGAGACGCCGGCCGCCGCCCACGACTCCAGAGGAGGCGCGCAAGATGGCACCACGGCCTAGAGAAACGCCCGGGCCCCGGCTGTCGGCTGCGGTTCGGGCACACCTGACCGATTCACGTTCCTGTCTGGCGGAAGCGGCCGGCGCCCGAACTCCGGCGTCCCGCTACGTGGCCGCCCACCTGGCGGCCCTGCGCGCGGCGGCGGCGATCCTGGCCGCCCGTCCGAAGCCCATGGAAGGCCGGCGCAGGCGGCTGCGCAGCGCCTGGGAGCTGTTGCCGGAGGCGGAGCCGCACCTGGCGCAGTGGGCCGCCTACTTCGCCACGACCGCCGCCAAGCGCGCCGCCGCGGAGGCGGGCATGGTGCGCCGGGTCAGCGCGGCCGACGCCGACGAGATCCTCGCCGAGGCCGAGACGTTCGTCTCGACCATCGAGGGCCTGCTGGGCGTCCCGAGCCAGCCGCAACTTCCGGGCAGCGTGCCGCTGGCCGGCTGAGTCTCGCGGGTGCGCATCACGACGGTCGCCGATGCCGGTGGCCGGGAGAACGCGTGCGCGCCAGGTGCCGCCGCGGCAGGTGTCGCGGACGCACGCCGACCGGTCGGCTCCGGGCTCCGGTGAGGGCCCCTGCGACCGGGGTCGAGTGTCGATCCCGGCATGCCACGACCAGGTCCGAGACGGGTCCGCCCTGGCCGCGGTCCTGCGCCGTGCTGCGCGCCCGGCAGGCTCCCCATGGCTGACATCTAACCGTTCGTGGCGGTATGGCCCCTCTGCGGCGCTACGGCTCCCCTCCGAAGCCTCCGAAGCCTCCGAAGGCAAAACGGCCCTCCAGCGGGTGTGCGTGCTGCTGCGGCCCGTCTACGGGCCGTCAAGGGGAATGTGCGGCGGCTTCCCGACGCGAGGGACGGCCGGGGCGGGATCGTGCCCGCGGTGCGGGTCGTGGAACGCGAAAGACCGCCGGCGCCCAGGGCCTTCGTGAGCCCCGGGCGCGGCGGCGTGAGCAACCAGGCCGGCCAGGCTCGCCGTCACGCGACGGCGAGCCCTCGGACGGCGGGCCTCAAGGTGTCAGAACGACTCCACGGCCCGGCGCGCCTCGGCGTCGAGGACGCCCCAGCTGATGAGTTCCTCGGTCAGCTCGCTCGGCGACTTGTCGTAGATCACGGCCAGGGAGCGCAGGTCCTCCTGGCGGATCGACAGCACCTTGCCGTTGTAGTCGCCACGCTGGCTCTGGATGGTGGCGGCGTACCTGGCCAGGGCGCCGGCCTTCTCCTTGGGCAGCGTCGCGAGCCGCTCCAGGTCGATCACAAGCTTGGGTGTCGGCCCGAGCGGGCTGGGGGCGGCTCCGCCCGGCAGCAGCTCGGAGACGGGCACCCCGTAGAAGTCGGCAAGCTCGGCAAGCTTCTGCACGGTCACCGCTCTGTCGCCACGCTCATACGAGCCCACGACTACGGCTTTCCACCTGCCACGCGACTTCTCTTCGACTCCATGCAGGGACAGGCCCTGCTGGGTGCGGATGGCGCGGAGTCGTGCACCCAGCGACTTTGCGTACTCAGACGGCATCGTGTGGCCCCCCGGCTCTCGTATGTAGCGCTCTCAGTAGATTGTGCTCCCTTGCGGCATATGCCCCGGCCACCGGGGGGTCTGGTGCCAGACTCGGCACCATCGGTAGCCATGGCCCTGGGTTTACCCCAGAACGCCGCGCGGTGTGGTTACGCACAGTGACGGTAAAGGGGTGGACGCCTAAGGTCAAGCTGATTGGAAAAAAGATGCCGAATCCGGTCCGGTATGGAACGCCACTTACGCCCCTCATGTCCCACTGGCAACGGTGACTTCGTCCGATTTTGACGGGAAATTCCCCCCGGTCAGGGACGCCGGGTGAGAATCATGACCGGGCAGGTCGCAGCCCTGATGATCTTGATTGAGGTGTCCCCGAGGAAGACCCGCCTGAGTGGCCCGGTGTCACTGGAAGCGCATATGATCATCTCGCCGGGCAGCCACGAGGTCGTGCCGAGCGCCTGGGCCACGTTGCGGCCCTCCAGCACCTCGACCTCCACGAGCCGCCCCGGCCGCCGGCCCCGCGCCGCCGCGTCCAGATCGGCCGCGGCCTGGTCGCGCAGGCGTACGAGCATCTCTTCCTCGATCCTCGCCCGCCTGCCGCTGCTGATCACCAGCGTGACCAGCCGCAGCGGCACGTCGAGCGCCGCGGCCAGGCCGGCCGCGTCCCTGACCGCCGAGTCGCAACCGGGGCCGCGGCGGTAGGCGACGGTCAGGCGGTCGAAGGAGGCCGGCGACTCGGCGCCGTAACCGCGCGGCGCGAGCAGGACGGGGACGGAGGAGGAATGCAGGAGCTGGTCGGCCGTGCTGCCCACCGAGACACGCCCCCTGCCGCCGCCCGGGGCCGAGCCGATCACCACGACGTCGGCCGCGCGCCGGCGCGCCAGCTCGACCAGCCCGCGCCCGCTGCCCCTGTGGGTGTGCGTGACGTACTCGGCCCGTCCGCCCGCCAGCTCGCGCGCCTGGGCGAGCGTCGCCTCGGCCTGCTCGCGCAGATAGGCGCGCCAGGCGCTCTCCTCGGCCCTGGCGGGCCCCGGCGTCGTACGGGCGGGCGGCTGGACGGTCGCCACCGTCAGGCGCGCGTGCGCCCGCTCGCTGAGCAGCACGGCCAGGGCGAGCCCGTCACGCCCCCCGTTCCCCGGGACGTATCCGGCCAGCACGTCGTCGAGCTTCATTCAGCGCACCTCGGCATTCAGCCGCGAATGGCGATAGCCGTACAGGAAGTAGCAGGCCAGGCCCACGAGCATCCACAGCCCGAACGCCACCCAGGTCACCCCGGCCAGCCCCGCCATCACCACGACGCACATGATCGCGCCCAGCACCGGCGTGGCCGGGAACAGCGGCGTGCGGAAGCTGCGCGGCAGCTCGGGGCTGCGGTAGCGGAGCACGAGCACACCCACGTTGACGATGGCGAAGGCGAACAGGGTGCCGATGCTGGTCGCCTCGGCGAGATGACCGAGCGGCACCAGCCCGGCCAGCACGCAGATGAACGCGGCCACGATGAGCGTGTTGGCGATCGGCACCTGCCGGCGCGGGTTGACCTTCTGGAAGACGCGGGGGATGAGCCCGTCGCGGGACATCGCGAACAGGATGCGGGTCTGGCCGTAGATGACGGTGAGCACGACGCTGGCGATGGCGATGACCGCGCCGAACGAGACGATCAGACCGGGCCAGGTGGCCCCGACGGCCAGGTCGGCGATGTAGGACAGGCTCGCCTCGGTGTTGTTCCTGTCGAACTCGGTCCACGGCATCGCGCCGACCGCGGCCAGCGCCACCAGCACGTAGACGACCGTCACGATGACCAGGGACAGGATGATCGCCAGCGGCAGGTCCCGCTTGGGGTTCTTGGCCTCCTCACCGGCCGTGGACGCGGCGTCGAAGCCGATGTAGGAGAAGAAGACCTGCGAGGCCGCGGCCGTGATGCCGGCCACCCCCATGGGTGCGAAGGGCACGAGGTTGCCCGACTCGAACGCGGTGAACGT
Source organism: Nonomuraea sp. MG754425 (assembly GCF_021699195.1). Classification (GTDB taxonomy): domain Bacteria; phylum Actinomycetota; class Actinomycetes; order Streptosporangiales; family Streptosporangiaceae; genus Nonomuraea. Next base: position 6,586 of record NZ_SSXE01000100.1, read on the forward strand.
CACCACGCAGAAGAACAGCAGCACCGCGATCTTGATCAGCACGAAGAAGGCGTTCGCCTTGGCGCTCTCGGAGGCCCCGTGCAGCAGCAGCCACGTGGCCAGCAGCACGATGACGATCGCGGTGACGTTGACCACGCCGCCGTGGCCGGGGGAGCGGGTGATCGCGTCGGGCAGCGTGAAGCCGAACAACGAGCGCAGGAACGAGTTGAGGTACTCGCCCCAGCCCACCGCCACGGCCGCCACGGACACCGCGTACTCGAGCATCAGGCACCAGCCGCAGACCCACGCCACCAGCTCGCCCAGCGTCGCGTACGCGTAGGAGTAGGACGAGCCGGACACCGGGATCGTCCCGGCCAGCTCGGCGTACGACAGGGCCGAGAACAGCGCCGTGATCGCCGCCAGCACGAACGCCAGCACCACCGCGGGCCCCGCCTTGGGCACCGCCTGCCCGAGGATCACGAAGATGCCGGTGCCCAGCGTCGCGCCGACGCTGAACAGCGTGAGCTGCCACAACGACATCGTGCGCTTCAGGTCGCCGCCCTCGCCGTGACCCCCCTCGGCCACGATGCGCTCGGTGGGCTTGGTACGGAGCAGCCGCCGGGCCAGTGTCATCGGACACCCCCTACAACGTGCTCGTCAGCGGCCACCTGCCGTTGGGTGTGACGATCGTTCCCGCTGAGCCCTCGAGTATGCGTTCGGCGTCCTCCAGCCGGCCGATGGCCGCCATGTCGCCGGTCGTCTCCACGAACCGGCAGACCGCCTCCACCTTCGGCCCCATCGACCCGGCGGGGAAGTCGAGGGCGCGCAGCTCGTGCGGCGTGGTGTGGCCGATCTCGCGCTGCTCGGGCGTGCCGAAGCCGCGCAGCACGCGCGGCACGTCGGTCAGGCTCAGGAACGCGTCGCAGTCGAGCGCCTCGGCCAGCAGCGCGGTGGTCAGGTCCTTGTCGATGACGGCCTCCACGCCGGTCAGCCGGCCGCGCTCGTCGCGTACGACGGGGATGCCGCCGCCGCCCGCGCACACCACGATCACGCCCTCGCCCATCATCCGGCGGATCAGCCGGGTCTCGACGACGCGCCGCGGCGCGGGGGAGGGCACGACGCGCCGCCAGTGCCCGCCGTCCGGCCGCACGGTCCAGCCGTGCTCGGCGGCCAGCTTCTCGGCCTGCTCGCGCTCGTAGACCTGGCCGACGAACTTCGTCGGCTCCCCGAAGGCCGGATCGACGGCCGTGACCAGGGTCCGCGTGACCATGGCCAGCACCTGCCTGCCCGGCAGCGCGTTCTGCAGGGCCTGCTGCATCCAGTAGCCGATCAGGCCCTGTGTCTGCGCCCCGAGCGCGTCGAACGGGTACGGCCTGGTCAGGTTGGGGTCGCTGGCGCTCTCCATGGCCAGCAGGCCGACCTGGGGGCCGTTCCCGTGGGTGATGACCAGCTCGTGCGCGGCCGCCAGCCGGGCGAGCGTCCTGGCGGCGGCGCCGACGTTGGCGAGCTGAACGTCCGCGTCGGGACGCTGCCCGCGCCGCAGCACGGCGTTGCCGCCCAGCGCCACGATCACCCTCATGTCAGCCTCCCAGGGTCGCGACCATGACGGCCTTGACGGTGTGCAGCCGGTTCTCGGCCTGGTCGAAGACGATCGAGCGCGGCGACTCGAAGACGCTCTCGGTCACCTCCAGGGCGTCGAGCCCGGTCTTGTCGAAGATGTCCTGCCCGACGGCGGTGCGCCGGTCGTGGAAGGCGGGCAGGCAGTGCATGAACCGCACCGACGGGTTCCCGGTGGCCTGCACCACGGCGTCGTTGACCTGGTACGGCAGCAGCAGCTTGATCCGCTCGTCCCACACCTCGGCCGGCTCGCCCATGGAGACCCACACGTCGGTGTAGAGGAAGTCCGCCCCCTTGACGCCCTTGCCCAGGTCGTCGGTGACGGTGATGCGGGCGCCGGTCACGGCCGCCAGCTCCTCGGCCGGGCCGACCGCCAGCTCGTGGTCCGGCCACAGCGCCCGGGGCGCGACGAGGCGCACGTCCATGCCGAACATGGCCCCCGTCACCAGCAGCGAGTGCCCCATGTTGTTGCGCGCGTCGCCCAGGTAGGCGAGCGCCACCTCGCACAGCGGCCGGTCGCTGTGCTCGCGCATGGTCAGCAGGTCGGCCAGCATCTGCGTCGGATGCCACTCGTCGGTCAGCCCGTTCCAGACCGGCACCCCCGACAGCCGCGCCAGCTCCTCCACGTGGGCCTGCCTGGAGCCGCGGTACTCGATGCCGTCGTACATCCGGCCCAGCACCCGCGCGGTGTCGGCGACCGACTCCTTGTGCCCGATCTGGGTGCCGGCCGGGTCGAGGTACGTGGTGTGCGCCCCCTGGTCGTGAGCGGCCACCTCGAACGCGCAGCGGGTGCGCGTGGACGTCTTCTCGAAGATCAGCGCGACGTTCCTGCCGCGCAGCCGCTGCCGCTCGGCCCCGGCGCGCTTGGCGGCCTTCAGCTCCGCCGACAACCGCACCAGGAAGCCGAACTCCTCCGGCGTGAAGTCCAGCTCCTTCAGAAAACTGCGGCCCCGCAGGTCCACGGCCATGTGCCCCCCTCGAACATGTGGCCCCGTCGAAAATCAGCGCGTCAGGCGGCGTCGCGCTCCAGCGGGCAGCTCATGCACCGCGGCCCGCCGCGTCCCCGGCCCAGCTCGCTGCCTCTGATCGTGATCACCTCGATGCCGTTGTCGCGCAGATAGTTGTTCGTGGTGGTGTTGCGCTCGTAGGCCACGACCACCCCGGGCTCCAGCGCCAGCCCGTTGCAGCCGTCGTCCCACTGCTCGCGCTCGGCCGCGTAGACGTCCTGGGTGGGCGTCAGGACCGTGATCTCCGGCAGCTCCAGGGCGTGCGCGATGGCCTGGTGCATGTCCTCAGGAGGATGGTCGGTGACCTTGAGCTCCTTGGAGGTCTCACCGGGCTCGATCGTGTACGCCGGCAGCATGCCCAGCCCCCCGTACTTGCTGAACACCCCCACGTCCAGCATGGTCATCACGGTGTCGAGATGCATGAACGCCCGCGCCTTCGGCATGTCGAGCGCCACGATCTTCCGCGCGGACCCGGCGTGGAACAGTTGCTGCGCCAGCATCTCGACCGCCTGCGGCTGGGTGCGCTCGCTCATCCCGATCAGCACCGCGCCGCGGCCGATGACCAGCACGTCGCCGCCCTCCATGGTGGCCGGGGCCACCGACTGGCCGGGCATCCAGCAGTGGTAGCCGCCCTGCCCTGGCCGGTCGAAGCCGCCCGCGAACGTCGGGTGGAACATGTAGACGGCCTCCATGTTGACCGTCTCCCGCATGCGGGCCTTCTTCTTCATCGCGTTGATCGACACGCCGTCGTAGATCCAGCACGAGGTGTCGCGGGTGAACAGGTGGTTGGGCAGCGGCGGCAGGATGAAGTCGTCGCCGGCCGTGGTGTGGAAGGTCAGCGCCTTGGGGTCGCAGCCCAGCTCGGCCAGTTCCCGCTTGGTGATGCCGCCGGTCAGGTAGACCTGCAGCGTGGCGGAGTCCATCTTGTCGAGGGTGTTGCGGATGTCGTCGATGGCGACCGGGCCGAGCCAGCGCTCGTCGATCACCCCGTCGAGGATGTGCTTGCGCGCCTCGGGGATGTCGATCGTCTCCCTGAGCAGGTCGGCCAGCAGGTGCACGCGGACGCCGTGGCTCGTCAGCACCCGCTGGAACTCCTCGTGCTCCTCGATCGCGCGCTGCACCCACAGCACGTCGTCGAAGAGGAAGGCGTCCTTGCTGGTCGGGGTCAGCCGTTTCAGCGCCAGGTCGGGCTTGTGCAGCAGCACCTGCCGCAGGTGCCCGACTTCGGAATCGACATGGAATGTCATCTTTGCGGTATCCCCCTCCAGGGCGCGGAAGTCACGCCGTCCGCCGCCCCCGCGCGCCGGGTAGACCTGCCCCGCGCGGGCCGCTCCGACACGGTTCGGCGCGGGAAATTACGTGATCCGGGAAAACGGCCGGATCCGCTACCACGCCGTCGCTCCGCGTGCCGGGGCGCCGGAGGGCCCTGGTGTTGTACCTGGTAGCCCCTGATACTGTGTGTCCCGACCAACACCCTTTTAAGACCCGTCCTGTGAGGCGGGAAAGGTGGTGAGCTTCGCCGTGTCCGAATCCGCAGGCCCCGACCCGCAAGGGTCGTATACCACAGGGCCAGACGGCAAACGACCCGACACCAGGGCCGTCCTGGAGGCCCCCGACATCCATCGGGCGCTGACCCGGATCGCCCACGAGATCCTCGAACGCACCAAGGGCGCCGACGACGTCGTGCTCCTGGGCATCCCCACCCGCGGCGCGACGCTGGCGCGCCGGCTCGGCGAACGCATCGAGCGGTTCGAGGGCGTCAAGATCCCCGTCGGCTCGGTCGACATCACGATGTACCGCGACGACCTGCGCCGCGGCCCCGTGCGCCCGCTGGGCCCCACCGAACTGCCCCCCGACGGCATCGACGGCAGGGTCGTCGTGCTCGTGGACGACGTCCTCTACTCCGGCCGCACCGTGCGCGCCGCGCTCGACGCGCTCAACGACCTCGGCCGGCCCACGTCCGTGCAACTGGCCACGCTGGTCGACCGCGGCCACCGCGAGCTGCCCATCCGCGCCGACTACGTCGGCAAGAACCTGCCCACCGCCAAGAGCGAGAAGGTCAAGGTCTACCTGCAGGAGATCGACGGCCGCGACGCCGTGCTGCTCATGAAGGGGGGCGCCCGGTGAACCGGCACCTGATCTCCGCCGGAGACCTGGCCAAGGACGACGCGCTGCTCATCCTCGACACGGCCGAGGAGCTGGCGAGGGTCTCGGAACGTTCCATCAAGAAGCTCCCGACGCTGCGCGGGCGCACGGTGGTCAACCTGTTCTTCGAGGACTCCACCCGCACCCGGATCTCGTTCGAGGCGGCGGCCAAGCGCCTGTCCGCCGACGTGATCAACTTCTCCGCCAAGGGGTCGAGCGTCTCCAAGGGCGAGTCGCTCAAGGACACCGCGCTCACCCTGGAGGCCATGGGCGCCGACGCCGTCGTCATCCGGCACAGCGCCTCCGGCGCGCCGCACCGCCTGGCCAACTGGGTGCACGGCAGCGTCGTCAACGCCGGCGACGGCACCCACGAGCACCCCACGCAGGCGCTGCTCGACGCCTTCTCCATGCGCCGCCGCCTGGGCGGGCTGGAGGGCCGCAAGGTCACCATCGTCGGCGACGTGCTGCACAGCCGGGTCGCCCGCTCCAACGTGCTGCTGCTGCACACGCTCGGCGCCGAGGTCACCCTGGTCGCCCCGCCCACGCTGCTGCCCGTCTCCATCGGCACCTGGCCGTGCGAGGTCTCCTACGACCTCGACGCCGTGCTGCCGAAGTCCGACGCGGTGATGATGCTGCGGGTGCAGAAGGAGCGGATGAACGCCGCCTACTTCCCGAGCGAGCGCGAGTACAGCCGTCGTTACGGCCTCGACCGCGAGCGGTTCGCGAAGATGACCGACGAGGCGATCGTCATGCACCCGGGGCCGATGAACCGGGGCATGGAGATCGCCGCCGAGGTGGCCGACTCCGCTCGCTCCACGATCGTCGAGCAGGTCGCCAACGGTGTGACCATCCGCATGGCCGTCCTGTACCTGCTCCTCGGGGGAGAGACCGCATGATCATTCGCAACGTGAGGATTCTCGGCGGCGAGCCCGCCGACATCCGGATCGAGGACGGCGCGATCGCCGAGATCGGGCCGGACCTGCCCGGTTCCGGCGGCGGCGACGTCGACGGCCAGGGCGCCGTCGCGCTGCCCGGCCTCGTCGACCTGCACACCCACCTGCGCGAGCCCGGCCGCGAGGACGCCGAGACCGTCCAGACCGGCACCCAGTCCGCCGCCCGCGGCGGCTACACCGCCGTGCACGCCATGGCCAACACCTCGCCCGTCGCCGACACGGCCGGCGTGGTCGAGCAGGTGTGGCGGCTGGGCCGCGAGTTCGCCCACTGCGACGTGCACCCGGTCGGCGCCGTCACCGTCGGGCTGGAGGGCAGGCAGCTCGCCGAACTCGGCGCGATGGCCGACTCCGCCGCCCGCGTGCGCGTCTTCTCCGACGACGGCAGGTGCGTGGACGACGCGGTGCTGATGCGCCGCGCCCTGGAGTACGTCAAGGCGTTCGACGGCGTCATCGCCCAGCACGCCCAGGAGCCCAGGCTCACCGCCGGCGCGCAGATGAACGAGGGCGTCGTCTCCGGCCGGCTCGGCCTGACCGGCTGGCCCGCGGTCGCGGAGGAGGCCGTCATCGCCCGCGACTGCCTGCTCGCCGCGCACGTCGGCTCCCGGCTGCACGTCTGCCACGTCTCCACGGAGGGCTCGGTCGAGATCATCCGCTGGGCCAAGTCCAAGGGCTGGAACGTCACCGCCGAGGTGACCCCCCACCACCTGCTGCTCACCGACGACCTCGTGGAGGAGTCGCCGGTGGGCGCGTACAACCCGATCTACAAGGTCAACCCGCCGCTGCGCACCCGCGCGGACGTCGAGGCGCTGCGGGCCGCGCTGGCCGACGGCACGATCGACATCGTCGCCACCGACCACGCGCCCCACCCGGTCGAGGACAAGGAGACCGAGTGGTCGGCCGCGGCCATGGGCATGGTCGGCCTGGAGACCGCGCTCAGCGTGGTCCAGGAGGCCATGGTCGAGACCGGGCTGCTCGACTGGGCGGGCGTCGCCCAGCGCATGTCCGCCGTGCCCGCCCGCATCGGGCGGCTCGGCGGCCAGGGGCAGCCGATCGAGGTGGGCGCCCCCGCCAACATCACGCTCTACGACCCGTCCGTCCGCACCAAGGTCGACCCGCTCGCCTTCGCGTCCAAGAGCAGGAACACCCCCTACGAGGGGATGACGTTGCCCGGCAGGGTCGTGGCCACGTTCCTGCGCGGCAGGCCGACCGTTCTCGAAGGGAAGCTGGTTTGAACACTGCGGTGCTCGTCCTGGAAGACGGCCGTGTCTTCCACGGAACCCCGTACGGCGCCGAAGGCGAGACGTTCGGCGAAATGGTCTTCAACACCGGCATGACCGGTTACCAGGAGACCCTCACAGATCCTTCCTACCACCGGCAGATCGTCGCGATGACGGCGCCGCACATCGGCAACACCGGCGTCAACGACGAGGACCCCGAGTCCGGTCGCGTCTGGGTGGCCGGCTACGTCGTGCGCGAGCCGTCCAGGGTGGTCTCCAACTGGCGGGCCAACCGCTCGCTCGACGACTACCTCAAGGAGCAGGGCGTGGTCGGGATCGCCGTCTCCGGCACCCGCGCGCTCACCCGGCACCTGCGCGAGCGCGGCGCCATGCGCGCCGGCATCTTCAGCTCGCCGGCCGAGCCGGTCGAGGACCTCGTCGAGCGCGTCCGCCGCTCGCCCGGCATGGAGGGCGCCGACCTGGCCCGCGAGGTCGCCACCGCGGAGCCCTACGTCGTCCCGGCGATCGGGGCCAGGAAGTTCACGGTCGCGGCCGTCGACCTGGGCATCAAGGGCATGACGCCGCACCGGATGGCCGAGCGCGGCTGCGAGGTGCACGTGCTGCCCGCCGACGCGACGTACGAGCAGATCATGGCGGTCGGGCCCGACGGCGTGTTCTTCTCCAACGGGCCCGGCGACCCCGCCACCGCCGACGTGTCGGCGCTGCGGGCCGTGCTGGAGGCCGGGGTGCCGTTCTTCGGCATCTGCTTCGGCAACCAGCTCTTCGGGCGGGCCCTGGGCCTTTCCACGTACAAGCTGCGCTACGGCCACCGCGGGGTCAACCAGCCGGTCCAGGACGTGCGCACGGGCAAGGTGGAGATCTCCGCGCACAACCACGGGTTCGCGGTGCAGGCGCCGCTCGACGGGCCTTTCGAGACCCCGTACGGGCCGGCGGAGGTGAGCCACGTCAACCTCAACGACCGGTGCGTGGAGGGGCTGCGCCTGCTCGACGGGCGGGCCTTCAGCGTGCAGTACCACCCCGAGGCGGCCGCCGGGCCGCACGACGCCGCGTACCTTTTCGACGAGTTCTGCGAGGTCATGACCCGTGCCAAAGCGTGAGGACATCCAGTCGGTCCTGGTGATCGGCTCGGGGCCGATCGTGATCGGCCAGGCGTGCGAATTCGACTACTCCGGCACCCAGGCGTGCCGCGTGCTGCGGGCCGAGGGCTTCCGCGTGATCCTGGTCAACAGCAACCCCGCGACGATCATGACGGACCCCGAGTTCGCCGACGCCACCTACGTCGAGCCGATCACTCCAGAGTTCGTCGAGAAGATCATCGCCAAGGAGCGCCCCGACGCGCTGCTGCCCACGCTGGGCGGCCAGACCGCGCTCAACACCGCCGTGGCGCTGCACGAGGCGGGCGTGCTGGAGAAGTACGAGGTCGAGCTGATCGGCGCCGACTTCGACGCGATCCAGGCGGGCGAGAACCGCGAGAAGTTCAAGGAGATCGTCGCCAAGGTCGCCCGCGAGCGCGGCCTCAACGCCGAGTCGGCCAGATCGGTCATCTGCCACACCATGGACCAGTGCCTGGCCGGCGCGCGCGAGCTGGGCTACCCCGTGGTGGTGCGGCCCTCGTTCACCATGGGCGGCGCCGGCTCGGGGTTCGCGTACACGGAGGAGGACCTGCGCCGCATCGCCGGCGCCGGTCTCGACGCCTCCCCGACCACCGAGGTGCTCCTGGAGGAGTCCATCCTCGGCTGGAAGGAGTACGAGCTGGAGGTCATGCGTGACAAGGCCGACAACGTCGTCATCGTCTGCTCCATCGAGAACATCGACCCGATGGGCGTGCACACCGGCGACAGCGTCACCGTCGCGCCCGCGCTGACCCTGACCGACCGCGAGTACCAGAACATGCGCGACGTCGCCATCGCGGTCATCCGCGAGGTCGGCGTGGACACCGGCGGCTGCAACATCCAGTTCGCGGTCGACCCGGGCACCGGCCGCATGATCGTCATCGAGATGAACCCGCGCGTGTCGCGCTCGTCGGCGCTGGCCTCCAAGGCCACCGGCTTCCCGATCGCGAAGATCGCCGCCAAGCTGGCCATCGGCTACACGCTCGACGAGATCCCCAACGACATCACCAAGGAGACCCCGGCCTCCTTCGAGCCGACGCTCGACTACATCGTGGTGAAGGTGCCGCGCTTCGCCTTCGAGAAGTTCAGGGGCGCCGACCAGACCCTCACCACGCACATGAAGTCGGTGGGCGAGGCCATGGCCATCGGCCGCTCGTTCCCCGAGGCGCTGCAGAAGGCGCTGCGCTCGCTGGAGAAGAAGGGCTCCTCCTTCACCTGGGCCGGCGACGTCGCCCCCAAGGACGACCTGCTCGCGGCCTGCCGCACCCCGCACGACGGCCGGCTGCGCACGATGCAGCAGGCCATCAGGGCCGGCGCCACGCCCGAGGAGCTGTACGAGGCCACCAGCGTCGACCCGTGGTTCCTCGACCAGCTCTTCCTGCTGCACGAGGAGGCCGAGGCGGTCGCCGGGGCGCCCGAGCTGACCGCCGAGGTGCTCGAGCGGGCCAAGCACCTCGGGTTCAGCGACGTGCAGCTCGGCGAGATCCGGGGCATCGACGAGGCCAGGGTGCGCGACCTGCGGCACGCGCTCGGGCTGCGGCCGGTCTACAACACCGTCGACACCTGCGCCGCCGAGTTCGCCGCCAAGACCCCCTACCTCTACTCCACCTACGACGAGGAGAACGAGGTCCCCTCCGGCGAGCGGCGCAAGGTCATCATCCTCGGCTCCGGGCCCAACCGCATCGGGCAGGGCATCGAGTTCGACTACGCGTGCGTGCACGCCTCGTTCGAGCTGTCCAGGGCCGGGTTCGAGACGGTCATGGTCAACTGCAACCCCGAGACCGTCTCCACCGACTACGACACCTCCGACCGGCTCTACTTCGAGCCGCTCACGCTGGAGGACGTCCTGGAGGTCGTGCACGCCGAGCAGCAGGCCGGCCCCGTCGCGGGCGTGATCGTGCAGCTCGGCGGGCAGACGCCGCTCGGGCTCGCCCAGGCGCTCAAGGACGCGGGCGTGCCCGTGGTCGGCACCTCTCCCGAGTCCATCCACCTGGCCGAGGAGCGCGGCGCGTTCGGGCGGGTGCTGGCCGAGGCCGGGCTGCCCGCGCCCAAGCACGGCACCGCGCTGACCGTGGCCGAGGCGCTGGAGATCGCCGAGGAGATCGGCTACCCCGTGCTCGTCCGGCCCTCGTACGTGCTCGGCGGGGCCGGCATGGCCATCGTCTACGACGAGGAGACGCTCACCACGTACATGGCGGCCCAGGAGGGCGGCCACCCGGTGCTCGTCGACAAGTTCCTCGACGAGGCCATCGAGATCGACGTGGACGCCCTCTACGACGGCGAGGAGCTGTTCCTGGGTGGCGTCATGGAGCACATCGAGGAGGCCGGCATCCACTCCGGCGACTCGGCGTGCGCGCTGCCGCCGATCACGCTGGGCAGCGCCGACATCAAGGCCGTCCGGGCCGCCACCGAGGCGATCGCCGCCGGGGTGGGCGTGCGCGGGCTGCTGAACGTCCAGTACGCCATGTCCGCCGGCATCCTGTACGTCCTGGAGGCCAACCCGCGCGCCAGCCGTACGGTGCCGTTCGTGTCCAAGGCCACGGGGACCCCGCTGGCCAAGGCGGCGGCCCGGATCATGCTCGGCGCGTCGATCGCGTCGCTGCGCGCGGAGGGCATGCTGCCCGCCGAGGGCGACGGCGGCACGCTGCCCCTCGACGCGTCGATCGCGGTCAAGGAGGCGGTGCTGCCGTTCAACCGTTTCCGCGGCGTGGACATCGTCCTCGGGCCCGAGATGCGCTCCACGGGCGAGGTCATGGGCATCGACGAGTTCTTCGGGACCGCCTACGCCAAGTCCCAGGCGGGTGCCTACGGGCAGCTTCCGACGCAGGGACGCGCGTTCGTATCCGTGGCCAACAGGGACAAGCGTGCGATGATCTTCCCTGTGAAGGCGCTCGCGGATCTCGGATTCGAGATTCTGGCCACCGAGGGTACCGCCGAGGTGCTGCGCCGTAACGGTGTCCATGCCAAGATCGTGCGAAAGCAGAGCGAGGGGACGGGTCCCGGAGGTGAGCCCACGAGCGTGCAGGCCATTCTCGACGGCGAGGTCGACCTGATCGTCAACACGCCCTTCGGCAGCCCGGGACAGTCGGGGCCGCGGCTCGACGGCTACGAGATCCGCACGGCCGCCGTGCTGCGCGGCATCCCGTGCATCACCACGGTGTCGGGTCTGGCCGCGGCGGCGGCGGGCATCCAGGCGATCGTCCGCGGCGACGTCGGCGTGCGCTCGCTCCAGGAGCACGCACAGGCACTCCGGGGCTGACCCCGCACGGGAGGTGAAGACGACTGGCCGGCACACCGGTGCAGGTGACGGGCACGGTGCTGACGACGCGCCGGGTCGACGCCTACCATGCGCTGACGGTGGTGGCGCCCGGCATCGCCGAGCGTTACCGTCCCGGCCACTTCGTCTCGGTGGCCGTGGGCGGGCCGCACACGTCGATGGTGACGCGCCGCGCGCTGTCGATCCACGACGTGAAGGCCGACTACGGCGGCACGGTCGAGCTCGTCTTCACCGCCCGCGGGGCGGGCACCTCATGGCTGGCCGAGCGGCGCGCCCGTGACACGCTCGACCTGGTGGGGCCGCTCGGGCGGCCCTTCCCGCTGCCGCGCGACCCGGTCCACTGCGTCCTGGTCGGTTCCGAGTACGGCTCGGCCGTGCTGTTCCCGCTGGCGGACGCGCTGCTGGCGCGGGGCTGCCGGGTCGACTTCGTGCTCGGCGGCGCGGGGGCCGAACGGGTGTTCGGCGCGATGCGGGCCCGCCGCATGGCCGAGACGACCACGCTGACCACCGAGGACGGCTCGCTGGGCCTGCGCGGCAAGGTCACCGACGCGCTGCCCTCGGTGATCGCCGACACGCGGGCCGACGCCGTCTACGCCTGCGCGCCCATGGAGACGCTGCGGGCGGTGACGGCGGTGGGGATGGAGTTCGACATCCCGGTGCAGGTGGCGGTCGAGGAGGCGATGGCCTGCGGGATCGGGGTGTGCATGACGTGCGTGCTGCCCGTCATCGGTGATGACGGGGCGACCAGGATGGTCAGGGCGTGTGCCGAGGGGCCGGTGTTCCGCGGGGAGCGGGTGCGCTTCGAGGACGTGGGAACGATCCCGTTCGACGCGCTCGGCGCCCCCGGAGGCGGTGCACGACATGTCGGTTGATATGCGTACATTCCTGGCGCACGTGGAGCTGGCCAACCCCATCACCACCGCCGCTGGCTGCGCCGCCTCCGGGCAGGAGCTGGCCCAGTTCTTCGACCTGCACCGGCTCGGCGCGCTGACCACCCGCTCGATCACCATGGCGCCGCGCGCGGGCCGGCCCACGCCGCGCATGGCCGAGACGCCCTCCGGCATGCTCAACGCCGTCGGGCTGCAGGGGCCGGGCATCGAGGCGTTCCTGGAGCGCGAGCTGCCCTGGCTGGCCCAGCGGGGCATCAAGACCATCGTCTCGATCGGCGGCGGCACCGTCGCCGAGTACTCGACGCTGGCCCGCCGGCTCGCCGACGCGCCCGGGGTGACCGCGCTGGAGGTCAACCTCTCCTGCCCGAACATGGAGGACCGCGGCCGGGTCTTCGCCCGCGAGGGCAGCGCCGCGGCCGAGGTGATCGCCTCCGTGCGCTCGATCATGCGCTACGACGTGCCCGTCGTCGCCAAGCTCGCGCCCGACGTGGCCGACATCGTCTCGGTCGCCCGCGCCTGCGTGGACGCCGGGGCCGACGCGCTGTCCATGATCAACAACCCGCTGGGCATGGCCATCGACACCGAGGCGCTGCGTCCCTCGCTCGCCGCCGTCACCGGAGGGCTGTCGGGGCCGGCCGTGCTGCCGCTGGCCGTGCGGTGCGTCTGGCAGGTCCACGCGGCGCTGCCCGGGGTGCCGCTGATCGGCGTCGGCGGCGTGATGACCGGCAAGGACGCCTTCCAGCTCGTCCTGGCGGGCGCCTGCGCGGTCGGGGTGGGCACGGCGCTGTTCCACGACCCCTACGCCTGCCTGCGCATCGAGCGCGAGCTTGAGGAGCTCCTGAGGGCCCGAGGTTTCCAGCGGCTGGCCGACGCCGTCGGCCTGGCGCACCGCCCGCCGGGGAGCGCTCCCCGGCACCTGCTAGTCGATACCGAGGAGAGCACGCCTTGACTCCCCAACCTCTGGAGAGCACGTCTTGACCCCCGCACCCATCGCCGTCGCTCTCGACGCGCCCGACCTGGAGACCGCCGCCCACTGGGCCGCCCTGGTCACGCCCCACGTCAGCACGGTCAAGGTGGGCCTGGAGCTCTATCTGCGCTACGGCCCCGACGTGATCGCCTCCGTCCAGGGGGCCAGCGGCGTGAGCGTGTTCCTCGACCTCAAGCTGCACGACATCCCCAACACCGTCGCCGGCGCGTCCCGGGCGGTGGCCCGGCTGCGGCCCGCGATCCTCACCGTGCACGCGGCCGGCGGGCCCGCCATGATCAGGGCCGCCGTGGAGGCCGCGCCGCACACCCAGATCGCCGCCGTCACCATCCTGACCTCCCTCACCGAGGGCGACCTCGAGCGCATCGGCCTCGCCGGGCCCGCGGAGGACGCCGTACGCCGCCTGGCCGCGCTGTCGGTCGAGGCGGGCGCCACGGCCGTGGTCTGCTCGCCCAACGAGGTGCCGGCGGTGCGGGCCGAGGTCGGCGCGGGCATCACGCTCATCACGCCCGGCGTGCGGCCCACGGGCGCGGCCACCCAGGACCAGGCCCGCGTGGCCACCCCGGAGCAGGCCCTGGCCGACGGCGCCGACCTGCTGGTCATCGGACGGCCCATCACGGACGCCCCCGACCCCGGAGCCGCGGCGGCGGCGATCGCCGCCTCGCTCCGGCGCGCCTCCTGACGCCCCCGCCACGAGAGCGCCGGCCGGAGGCTGACACGCCGGTCGGCCGATCCGGCCCGGCGGCTGTCAGGAGCCCCTCGCGGAGGCCGCCCGCGGACCTGCCCGCCGGAGCCCGGTTCACAAGATCATAAGGCATCCGTGCGGAGCCCCGCACATGATCGCGGAGAATGGTTTCGGCCCAGGTGTGGGCGGGGTTTCGGACACCGTCGCGTGACGTGAACGTGATCATCCCTGCGTTTCGCGACACCGGCGCGACCCGACGCGCGAAGGCGGATGTGAGGGCGATTTGATCAGCAGAATGTGATTTTACGATCACGCAGAGTGATGAAGTCGATTTTGTGGCGAGAGAAACTGCTCTTGACGTTGCTTAGGGGGCGATGACCAGCTAGTTTCCCTTCCCGTCCGAGTACATCGACAGAAATTCGAGGTGACCCGGCGTGGCTCTTCCTCCCCTGACCCCTGAGCAGCGCGCCGCAGCCCTGGAGAAGGCTGCCAAGGCCCGTAAAGAGCGTGCCGAGGTCAAGAACCGGCTCAAGCATGGCGCGGTTTCTCTGGCTGAGGTGCTCAAGGATGGGCAGACCGACGACGTCATCGGCAAGATGAAGGTGTCGGCTCTGTTGGAATCGCTCCCCGGCGTGGGCAAGGTCCGCGCCAAGCAGCTCATGGAGCGGCTCGCCATCGCCGAGTCCCGCCGCGTGCGGGGTCTCGGCGCGAACCAGAGGGCCTCCCTCGAGCGCGAGTTCGGTGGCAACGAGAGCTAATCTCTGTTCCACACGAAGTCGCGGGTTCAACGGGGGGTAGGAAGTGGCCGACAGGTCCTGGTCCGGCGAAGTCAGCGCCCACGAGGCGGTCGGACCGGGCGCGGAGGTCGGCTTCCCGCCCCTGAGCGACAGACGGCTGACGGTCCTGTCAGGGCCGTCGGGCGTCGGCAAGTCCACGGTCGTCGCCGAGCTCCGGCGGGCACACCCCGAGGTGTGGCTGTCGGTCTCGGTGACCACCAGGAGACCCCGGCCCGGCGAGGTCAACGGGGTCCACTACTTCTTCGTCGACGGCGAGGAGTTCGACCGGCTCGTCGAGTCGGGCGAACTGCTCGAGTGGGCGGAGTTCGCGGGCAACCGCTACGGCACGCCACGCGAGCCGGTGCTGAAGAAACTCGCCGACGGCGTGCCGACACTGCTCGAGATCGACCTCGAGGGCGCCAGGCAGGTGCGCAGGAGCATGCCCGAGGCGCTGCTGGTCTTCCTGGCCCCGCCCACCTGGGAGGAACTGGAGAAGCGGCTGCGCGGTCGCGGCACCGAGCCCGAGGACGTCATCGCGCGCCGGCTGGAGGCCGGACAGGTCGAGATGGCCGCGGAATCGGAATTCGACCTGAGTCTCGTCAACACGAGCGTCCAAGATGTGTGCCACCGGCTGATAGCCTTGATGACTGACCCTCAGGGGGTCACGACAACCACCAACCGAGAGGTCTGACATCGTGGCAGGCACCACCCCGGCCGCGGAGGGCATCACCAACCCGCCGATCGACGCGCTGCTCGACATCGTCGACAGCAAGTACTCCCTGGTGATCATGGGTGCCAAGCGCGCTCGCCAGATCAACGCCTACTACTCCCAGCTCGGCGAGGGCCTGCTGGAGTACGTCGGGCCGCTGGTCGAGACGCACGCCCAGGAGAAGCCGTTGTCCATCGCGCTGCGCGAGGTCTCCGAAGGGCTGCTCAACGCCGAGCCCATCGAAGGCGCGGCCTGACCTCTTCGATGCAGGTCGTCCTGGGCGTCAGCGGCGGCATCGCCGCGTACAAGGCGTGTGAGCTGCTGCGTCTGTTCACCGAGTCCGGGCACGAGGTGCGGGTCGTGCCGACCCGCGAGGCCCTGAAGTTCGTGGGCGAGCCCACCTGGGCCGCCCTGTCGGGCCACCCCGTGTCACCGGAGGTGTGGGACGACGTCCACGAGGTGCCCCACGTGCGCATCGGCAAGCGGGCCGATCTCGTCGTGGTGGCACCCGCCACGGCCGACGTGCTGGCCAGGGCCGCGCACGGGCTGGCGGGCGACCTGCTCACCAGCACGCTGCTGACGGCCACCTGCCCGGTGGTGTTCGCGCCCGCGATGCACACCGAGATGTGGCAGCATCCCGCCACCCGGGCCAACGTCGCGACGCTGCGCGAGCGGGGCGCCGTCGTGATCGACCCGGCCGTGGGCCGGCTCACCGGCGCCGACACCGGTCCCGGGCGGCTGCCCGACCCCGCCGAGATCTTCCAGCTCTGCCTGCGCGTGCTGCGCGGCAGGCCCCTCGACCTGTCCGGGCGCAAGATCGTCGTCTCGGCCGGGGGCACCCGCGAGGCCATCGACCCCGTGCGCTACATCGGCAACCGCTCCTCCGGGCTGCAGGGTTACGCCCTGGCCCGCACGGCCGCCGCGCGGGGCGCCGAGGTGACGCTCGTGGCGGCCAACGTCACGCTGCCCGATCCCGCCGGGGCCACGGTGGTGCGGGTGGAGTCCGCGAACGAGCTGCGCGAGGCCGTGCTGGCCGCCACCGCCGGGGCCGACGCGGTGGTGATGGCCGCCGCCGTGGCCGACTTCCGGCCCGCGACCCGCCACGACGCCAAGATCAAGAAGACCGACGGCGCGCCCGAGGCCATCCACCTGGTCAAGAATCCCGACATCCTCGCCGAACTGGGCGAGCGCCGCCGCGCCCACGGCGGGCCCACGGTGCTCGTGGGGTTCGCCGCCGAGACCCACGACGTGCTTGCCAACGGGCAGGCCAAGCTCGCGCGCAAGGGCTGCGACCTGCTGGTCGTCAACCAGGTGGGGGAGGGGCTGGCGTTCGGCACCCCCGACAACGCGGCCACCGTGCTGGTGGCCGGCGGCGAGCCGGTGGAGGTGCCGTTCGGGCCCAAGGAGGACCTGGGCGACGCCGTGTGGGACCTGGTGGCCGCGCGCCTCTCCTGACTCACCACTCAAACGCCACAGAATCGTACAAAGCGTTCAGAGGCCATTACTCGATCACCTGTTGCAACATCTCACTATGCCTGCGGATACTTGGGGCGAAGGGGGATGGAATGCCGGTGGGTTCCGCAGTCAGGGATCGGTGCAGGACGTTGCTCGGCGACCAGGGGGAGATCCACTATGTCTTCCCCGCGTTCTCCGAGGGGTCGGCAGGGGCAGGACACTTCTTGATCGTGGTCACCGACGTGGCCATATCCGTACTGGCCACCAGGACGCTCAGGACCGACAGGCCGGTCTCGGTGTTCGCGGAGTTCCCGCGCCGCACCAGGCTCGGCCCCATCCATCCTGGGAACGTTCTCGAGCTTGGCTCGATGGTGTTCGAGTTTGATGAGGAGTACGCCGCTGTGGTGTCGGCCGCCGACGCGGAGGTCTTCACTCCGGAGATCCTTCCGGCCGATCCGCTGCCCGACCTGTAAGGGGAGACATATGGTGGACAGTTTCGCGACCTGGCGCCGGGTAGGGCTAGACTTCGGCGAGGCCCGGCCACGCCTGTCGGTGCAGGGTCTTACATCCGTCAGCAGCCGCTGCATGAGGAGCCACTGAGTTGTCACGTCGCCTGTTCACATCCGAGTCGGTCACCGAGGGCCACCCGGACAAGATCGCCGACCAGATCAGTGACGCGATTCTCGACACCATGCTCAAGGACGACCCGAAGAGCCGGGTCGCCGTCGAGACGCTGATCACTACCGGCCAGGTTCACGTCGCAGGCGAGGTCACGACCGAGACCTACGTCGACATCCCCGGCGTCATCCGGGAGAAGATCCTGGAGATCGGCTACGACGCCTCCCACAAGGGCTTCGACGGCGCCTCGTGCGGCGTGTCGGTGTCCATCGGCGCGCAGTCGCCCGACATCGCCCAGGGCGTCGACGACGCCTACGAGCACCGCGTCGGCGGTGACGGCGACGAACTCGACCGCCAGGGCGCCGGCGACCAGGGCCTCATGTTCGGCTACGCCTGCCGTGAGACCCCCGAGCTGATGCCGCTGCCGATCACGCTCGCCCACCGGCTGGCCCAGCGCCTGTCCGAGGTGCGCAAGAGCGGCACCGTGCCCTACCTCCGTCCCGACGGCAAGACGCAGGTCACGATCGAGTACGACGGCGACACCCCGGTCCGCCTCGACACCGTCGTGGTCTCCACGCAGCACGCCGCCGAGATCGACCTCAAGGAGATGCTGGCGCCCGACATCAAGGAGCACGTGGTCGACCCCGTGCTCGCGGGCCTCGACATCGACATCGAGGGCTACCGGCTGCTGGTCAACCCGACCGGCCGCTTCGAGATCGGCGGCCCGATGGGCGACGCCGGCCTCACCGGTCGCAAGATCATCATCGACACCTACGGCGGCATGGCCCGGCACGGTGGCGGCGCCTTCTCCGGCAAGGACCCGTCCAAGGTCGACCGCTCCGCCGCCTACGCCATGCGCTGGGTCGCCAAGAACGTCGTCGCGGCCGGGCTCGCCGACCGCTGCGAGGTCCAGGTGGCGTACGCGATCGGCAAGGCCCAGCCGGTGGGCCTGTTCGTCGAGTGCTTCGGCACCGAGAAGGTGCCCGTGGAGAAGATCCAGGAGGCCGTGCTCCAGGTGTTCGACCTGCGCCCGGCCGCGATCATCCGCGACCTCGACCTGCTGCGTCCGATCTACTCCGAGACCGCCGCCTACGGGCACTTCGGCCGTGAGGGCTTCTCCTGGGAGTCCACCGACCGCGCCGAGACGCTCAGGACCGCCGCCGGTCTGTGACCTGACGGCCTGCTGAAACATCGCAGCGGTGCCGTCCCCTGAGGGGGCGGCGCCGCTTCGCGTGCCCGCCGCCTTACCGCGCCGCGTTCGCCCTGGGGCGCGGCGGCTGTTCGTGTGCGCGGGTTCCGGCCCGTCGCGGCCCGTCGCGGCTCATCGTGGCTCGTCGCGGCGTGGGCGAGGGCGGGCGTCTGGTAGACGTTATGCGTGACCCGCTCCTCCGACGACGCGCTCCTGCCGCTCGAGGCCGTGCGGCCCGCGACGTCGTCGAAGGACACCAAAGGGGCGCCCGTCCCCGCGCCCGAGAACCCCGTGGCCAGGGTGGTCGTCGACAGCCCGCTGCCGCATCTCGACCGCCCCTTCGACTACCTGATCCCCGAGGCCGCCCACGAGAGCGCCGCGCCCGGGGTGCGGGTGCGGGTGCGCTTCGCGGGCAAGCTCGTGGACGGGTTCCTGCTGGAGCGGGTGGCCGAGAGCGCCCACGAGGGCAGGCTCACCCCGCTCGAACGCGTGGTCTCACCCGAGCGGGTGCTCACCCCGGAGATCGCCGCGCTGGCCAGGGCGGTCGCCGACCGGTACGCGGGCACCCTCACCGACGTGCTGCGCCTGGCCGTCCCGCCCCGCCACGCCAAGGCCGAGTCGGAGGCACGCCGAACCGACCCCGGCGACCCCGACCCGGTCGAGCCCGTGCCGTCCGGCGCCTGGGACGCCTACCCCGCCGGCCCGTCCTTCCTCGACGCCCTGCGCGACGGCCGCGCCCCCCGGGCCGTGTGGTCGGCGGTGCCCGGCGCGCGGGGCTGGGCCGCGGCCGTCGCCGAGGCCGTGCGGGCCACGCTCGACGGCGGCAGGGGAGCGGTCGTCGTGGTCCCCGACGGCAAGGACGTGGCGCTGGCGGACGCCGAGTTCGGGCGGCTGCTCGGCCCCGGCAGGCACGTGGCGCTCACCGCCGACCTCGGCCCGGCCGAGCGCTACCGGCGGTGGCTGCGGGTGCTGAGAGGCGAGGTCAGGGCCGTGGTCGGCACCAGGGCCGCGATGTTCGCCCCCGTCGCCGGCCTGGGCCTGGTGGTGGTCTGGGACGACGGCGACGACCTGCACGCCGAGCGCCTGGCCCCCTACCCGCACACCCGCGAGGTGCTCGGCCTGCGGGCCCACCGGGCCGGCGCGGGCATGCTGATCGGCGGCTACGCGCGCACGGCCGAGGCCACCCAGCTCATCGCGAGCGGCTGGGCCAGGCCGATCGTGGCCGCCCGTACGACGATCAGGGGCCTGGCGCCCCGCGTACGTCCCGCGGGCGAGGACGCGGAGCTGGCCAAGGACCAGGCCGCCCGGCAGGCCCGCCTGCCCAGCATCGCCTGGCGGGCCCTGCGGCACGGGCTGGAGCGCGGCCCCGTGCTGGTCCAGGTGCCCAGGCGCGGCTACCTGCCCGCGCTGGCCTGCCACCACTGCCGCGCCCCGGCCCGCTGCGTGCTGCCGCCCACCCGCACCGCCCCCCAGGACCACGTCCACGCGCTCCCGGCCGGCCAGGCGGCGTTTCCGCTGGGCGGTGACGAGCGGACGCGTCCGGACGGCCCTGGGCCGATCGCGTTGGGCGGCGATCAGGGTCAGGCTCGTTCGGGCGGCGATCAGGGTCAGGCTCGTTCGGGCGGCCTCGCGCCGTTCCCGGCGGGCGGTCCGGGACACGCCCGGCCGGACGAGCTCGGGCCGGTCCCGACAGGCGGGCCGTTGTGTCATGGTCCGCTGGCGCTCAGGGGCGGCCACGCGGCCCCGTACTGCCGCTGGTGCGGCCGGGTGGACGCCGGCTGGCGCTGCCCGTCCTGCGGCAGCCCGCGGCTGCGCGCCGTCGTCACGGGCGCTCGGCGTACGGCGGAGGAGCTCGGCCGGGCCTTCCCCTCCGTGCCCGTGCGCACCTCGGGCCGCGACGGCGTGCTGGCCACCGTTGCCGACACCCGCGCGCTGGTCGTCGCCACCCCCGGCGCCGAGCCCGTGGCGGAGGGCGGCTACGCGGCGGCCGTGCTCCTCGACGGCTGGGCGCTGCTCGGCCGGGCCGACCTGCGGGCGGCCGAGGAGACCGTGCGCCGGTGGATGAACGCCGCCGCCCTCCTGCGTCCCGCGGCCGAACTGGTGGTGCTGGGCGACGCCGCGCTGCCCGCCGTGCAGGCGCTGCTGCGGTGGGACCCGATCACCCACGCCGAGCGCGAACTCGGCGACCGCACCGAACTGGGCTTCCCCCCGGCGGTGCGGATGGCGACGCTCACCGGCGCGGCGAGCGCGGTCCGGCAGATGCTCGACGAACTGCGCCTGCCGCCCGACGCCCAGGTGCTCGGCCCGGTCCCGGTGGACGAGTCCGGTCAGGAACGCGCGATGATCCGGGTGCGAAGGGCTGGTGGGGCCGCGCTGGCGGCGGCGCTCAAAGGGGCCAGCGGGGTGCGTGCGGCCCGTAAGACGCCGGATGTCGTGAGGGTGAGTGTCGACCCACTCGACCTGATTTAGACCATTTCCCCGATTCGCTCATCCGTTGGACAGCCGTTAGCGTGCCCCTGTGTCGATCGAATGGGTGAACCAGGCCATCGACGACCTGCGCGCATGGGGGCGCGCGCGGGAAGTCGAGGTGGACGCGGACGAGGTCCGCCTGCTCTGCGACTACGCCAGCGACTACCTCAACGTCAACGAACTGGGTGATTTCACTCCCGAGACCTTCGACGAGCTGCTGCTGTCCATCTACCCGCGCAAGGTCATCGCCCCTCCGGAGAGCGCGCCGGAGACCATCGCCGCCGCCCGCACCCTCGTCGCGTTCCTCGCCGAGGGCGGCCGGGTGAGCGGCGGCACGGCCGGGCGGATGCGCGAGCGGCTCGACGACATCGCGCCCCGCCTGCCCGAGGCCCTCGCCGACACCTCCAACTTCGGCATGGCCAAGAGCCTGTTCAGCTCCATCGGCCCCGAGTCGCTCGAGCAGTCGGTCGCCATCCCCTCGGGCGAGCTGCCCGACCTGGGCGAGGCGCCCTGCGACTGTCCGGGCTGCACGCCGCTGCCCGCCGTACGGCTGGCCGCGCCGGAAGACCTGCTGGCCGCCCTGGAGAGCGTCCCGGCGCTCGCCGACGAGCCGCTGACCGGCGACGACGACCCGCTGACCGCCTGGGCGCGGCGCGTGGCCCACCTGATCGAGCACGACACCGGCGGCGCGGTCACCGGTTCCGCGGAGCTCGACGAGGGGCTCTACGACCTGTTCGA
Source organism: Nonomuraea sp. MG754425 (assembly GCF_021699195.1). Classification (GTDB taxonomy): domain Bacteria; phylum Actinomycetota; class Actinomycetes; order Streptosporangiales; family Streptosporangiaceae; genus Nonomuraea. Next base: position 28,428 of record NZ_SSXE01000100.1, read on the forward strand.
CATGCTCTACCGGCTCCAGGTGCGGGTGCCCCTGACCGTGATCGGCGACTACCTCGACGAGATCGCCGGCGAGGGCGAGATCGACCTGCCCGCCGTACTCGGCCGGCTGGAACACGGCGGCCTGCTGCGCCTTTCCGGCGACTGCGCCGAGCTGACCCCGCTCGCCGTCTGGGCGCTGCGCGAGCACTACCTCTCGCTCGGCATCGACGCCCCGCAGGGCCCCGACCTGGCCGAGACCGACGCGCGGGGGCTCATCGAAGGGCTGCTCGAAGGCATCCCGACCGAGATCGCCGAGGACGACATCACCCGCTGGCTGTCCGGCAGGGACCCCGCGCAGGCCGCCGCCGAACTCCTGGCCGCCGCCTCCGGCGCGCCCGCCGTGGCCCGCGGCATCGCCGTCACCATCGTCGACCGGCTCGACGCCGGGGCCGAGCCCTCCGTCCGCGACCACCTCGACGACCAGGAGCTGCGCCCGCACGCCATCCACTGGCTGGCCGCCAGGAGGCTGCCCGCGCCGCCGCTCACCCAGGACGAACTGCTCTGGGTCAGCGTCGATATGCTGGCCCTGGCCATGCCCGCGGCCGAGGAGGATCCCGAGATCTTCGCCGAGAACATGGCCGCCTCCGGCCCGCCCGCCCATCTGATCGAGGAGATGTGGCGGGTCGACCACCCCGACGTCGTCGAGGTCCTGGAGCTGCTGGGACGTTCCATCCCCGACGGTACGGTGGCCAAGGCGGCACGCAAGGCGGCCTTCAAAGCCCGCTCCCGAGCCATCCGTTGAGTACGCTCATGTGAGCGGTGTGCAGTAAGTTTCGTGGGTGGCAAACAATGTCTTCGACCTCGCCGAGCTGCGCAAGCTGATCGATGAGCAGGCCGCCGTGCCTCCACGGCCCCCTGAGGAGACTCCCGTGGAGCACGAGGCGCTGACCTTCCCGCCGGTGCTGCTGGTCTCCGACGCCGAGCTGGCCAGGGCGGTGCCCGTGGTGCCGCTGGTGGCCGACGCCATCAGGCTCACCACGTGGGCGGGCACCCGGCAGGTCACGCCCGGCGGGCACCTCGCCGAGGCCGACACCGAGGCCGCCGCCGCCGAGCTCGGCCTGCGCGCCGCCCGGGTCCGGCTCATCTGGATCGTCGCGGTCAACACCGGCCTGGTGCAGATCCTCGGCGGCCGGGCCTCGCGGGGCCCGCTGTCGATGCAGCTCACCGTCGAGGCCACGCTGGAGTTCTGGGACGGCGTGGTCATGGACGTCCTCGACCGCGCCGACGAGGGCCTGACCGGCTCCGCCGTCGTGGACGGCCACCTGGCCGAGATGCTGGCCACGATCTACTCGGTGCGCTCGGGGGTCGCCACCGCCAACCTCGCCCGCGGCATCCTGCAGTCCCACGAGGTCGCCTGCGCGCCCGGCGCCGCCGAGATGCGCAAGATCGCCGCCGCGCTGCCCGCGGAGCTCCTGGAGGCCCTGTCGCTGCTGGCGTACTGCGGCCTGGTCGAGCAGACCGTCGCGGGCCGTACCGCGCTGACCCCGCTCGGCGTCTGGGCCGTGCGCCGCGACCTGCTGCGCGAGGGGCACGACGCGCCGACCGCCGCCGAGGTGGAGGTGTTCGCCGACCTGTCGGCGGCCGAACTGGTCGACGCGCTGGTCAAGGGCAGCGCCACGCAGAGCGCGGTGGCCGGCTGGCTGGAGCGCCGCCCGCCCGAGTCGGCCGCCCGCGACCTGATCGAGATCGCCGCCTCCGGCACGGCCGGCCGGCGCGGGGCCGTCGGAGCGATCCTCGAGGAGCTCGGCCCGGAGGCCGAGGCCCCCGTCAGGCAGGCGCTCGACCACCCGCTCATGCGCCGCTACGCCGCCTCCTGGCTGCACATCCGCGACCTCCAGGCCCCCACGCTCAGCCCCGAGGACCACACCTGGCTCGCGGTCGACTCGCTGGCGGCCCTCATGCACCTGTCGGGCCCGGCCGCCGGCCGGCTCGACCCGCCGGAGCCCGGCGAAGACCTGATCAAGCTGGTCGGCGAGATGCCCGCGGTCGGCCACCCCGACACGATCGCCGTGCTCGACATGCTCGCCACCGCCCACGACGACAAGGCCGTGATCAAGGCCGCGCGCAAGGCCGCGATGAAGGCCAGGTCGCTCCAGCACGTCCGCCAGGGCGGCTAGACGAGCCACCTGATCGGGCCCGCACCTGCACTAAACTGGGCTGATCCACGTCTGAGAACGGAGTGACCCCCTTGGCGATCCAGTCGATCCGGCTGTTCGGAGACCCGGTGCTGCGCACCCCGGCGGCCCCTGTCGTCGACTTCGACAAGGAGCTGCGCAAGCTGGTCAAAGACCTCACCGACACGATGATGGACGCCCCGGGCGCGGGCCTGGCGGCCCCCCAGATCGGCGTCGGCCTGCGCGTGTTCACCTACTACGTGGACGACCAGGTCGGCCATCTGATCAACCCCGACCTCGACCTGTCCGCCGACCTCGACGAGGAGGGCGAGGAGGGCTGCCTGTCCTTCCCCGGCCTGTCGTTCCCCACGCCGCGGGCGGTCCGCGCGGTGGCCAAGGGCTACACCATGCACGGCGAGCCGGTCACGCTGGAGGGCACCGACCTGATGGCCCGGTGCTTCCAGCACGAGACCGACCACCTCGACGGCATCCTGTTCATCGACCGGATGGACCCCAAGCAGCGCAAGCTGGCCATGAAGGCCGTGCGCGAGGCGGAGTGGAGCGGCCTGTCCGCCCCCGTGATCAAGGTCTCCCCGCACATCACCGGCGGAAGGGCGCTCTGAGCATGCGTCTGGTCTTCGCGGGCACCCCCGAGACGGCGCTGCCGTCGCTGCGGGCCCTGATCGACTCGCCCCGCCACGAGGTGGTGGCGGTCGTCACCCGTCCCGACGCGCAGTCGGGCCGCGGGCGCAGGGTGCACCCCTCGCCGGTGGCCGAGCTCGCGGAGGAGTCGGGCATCGAGGTGCTGCGCCCGCAGAAGGCCGGCGACCCCGCCTTCCTCGACCGGTTGCGGGCGCTGGAGCCCGACTGCTGCCCCGTGGTCGCCTACGGCGCCCTGCTGCCGCAGTCGGCCCTCGACGTGCCCCGGCACGGCTGGATCAACCTGCACTTCTCGCTCCTGCCCGCCTGGCGCGGGGCCGCGCCCGTCCAGCACGCGATCCTGCACGGCGACGAGATCACCGGGGCGAGCACGTTCCAGATCGTCAAGGAGCTCGACGCGGGCCCCGTCTACGGCGTGGTGACCGAGGAGGTCCGGGCCGCCGACACGAGCGGCACGCTGCTGGAGCGGCTGGCGGTCTCGGGCGCCGGGCTGCTCGCGGCCACCCTCGACGGCGTCGAGGACGGCGCGCTGGAGCCCCGTCCGCAACCCGCCGACGGCGTCACGCTCGCGCCCAAGATCTCCGTCGCCGACGCGCGGGCCGACTGGGGCCGGCCGGCCATGCACCTCGACCGTCTCGTCAGGGCCTGCGCGCCCAACCCCGGCGCCTGGACGGAGTTCCGCGGCCAGCGGGTGAAGCTGGGCCCGGTGCGGGTGGCCGAGGGCGAGCGGCTCGCGCCTGGCGAGATCGTCGCCACCAAGACGTCCGTGCTGGTCGGCACGGCCACCGACGCGGTGGAGCTGGGCGAGGTGCAGCCGCAGGGCAAGCGGCTGATGGGGGCCGTGGAGTGGGCCCGCGGGGTCCGTCCCGAGGGTGACGAGGTCTTCAAGTGACCGCCGGGGGCATTTCGCGGCAGGCCGCCTCCCGGGGCGTGAGTGAGAGTTCGAGGGCATGAAGACCACGGGGCACCAGGGGTCCGGCGGCAGTGGCGGCGGCAGGAGCGGTGCGGGCAGGCCGCGGCGACCGGCACGCGACCACGCGCGCAACGCGGCCTACGACGTCGTACGCGCGGTCGACGAGCGTGACGCCTACGCCAACCTGCTGCTGCCACGGCTCCTGCGCGAGCGCGGCATCAGGGGGCGCGACGCCGCGCTGGCCACCGAGCTGACGTACGGCACCCTGCGCGGGCTGGGCACCTACGACGCCGTCATCGAGATGTGCAGCGACCGCGAGCCCGACCCCGACGTGCGCGACGCGCTGCGGCTCGGCGCCCACCAGCTTCTGCGCATGCGCGTCCCCCCGCACGCGGCCGTCGGCACCACCGTCGACCTGGTGCGGCTGCGCATCGGGCAGGGGGCCGCCAAGTTCGCGAACGCGGTGCTGCGCAAGATCGGCTCCAGGAGTCTCGACGAGTGGGTGCCGATCGTGGCGCCCGACCCTGCCGACGACCCCGTCGGGCACCTCGCGGTCGCCCACGCCCATCCCCGCTGGATCGTCTCGGCCTTCCGCGACGTGCTGGGCGCGTCCGACGAGCTGGCCGAACTGCTCGACGCCGACAACGCCCGCCCGCTGGTGACGCTCGTGGCGCGGCCGGGGCGCAGCTCGGTGGAGGAGCTGGAGGACGCCGGGGCCCTGCCGGGCCGGTACTCCCCGTACGCGGCCTACCTGCGTGAGGGCGACCCCGGGCAGATCGAGGCCGTGGCCGAGACCCGCGCGGCCGTCCAGGACGAGGCCAGCCAGCTCGTGGCGCTCGCCCTCACCCGCGTGCCGGTCGGCGGCGACGGCGAGGAGCTGTGGCTCGACATGTGCGCCGGGCCCGGCGGCAAGGCGGGGCTCCTCGACGCCATCGCCACCTACGGCGACCTGGCCGGGCTGAGCGCGGAGGCCCGCGGGCGCGGGGCCGGGAACCTGAGCGCGGCCGAAGGACCTGGCACGGGCGGGGGGCCGACGCCGGGCCCCGCGCCGGTCGGGGCGACCGGTGCGGAAGGTCCAGGGGCGTTCCCCGGCGGCGCGCGGTTGCTGGCCGCCGACGTCCAGTACCACCGGGCACGGCTGGTCTGGGAGACCACCAGGACGGCATCGGTGGTCACCGTCGACGGCACCGAGCCCGCCTGGCGGCCGGGAACGTTCGACCGGATCCTGCTCGACGCGCCCTGCACCGGGCTCGGCGCGCTGCGGCGGCGGCCCGAGGCACGCTGGCGGCGCGACCCCGCCGGCATCGCCGACCTGGGCAAGCTGCAGCGGCGGCTGCTCGGGACGGCACTTGACGCCCTGCGGCCCGGAGGCGTCGTGGCATACGTCACCTGTTCGCCGCACCTGGCCGAGACCAAGGTCGTGGTGGGCGACGTCCTGGCGCGCCGGACGGACGCCGAGCAACTGGACGCCCGCGCGTACCTGCCGGAGGTCGAGGGGCTCGGCGACGGGCCGCACGCCCAGTTCTGGCCGCACCGGCACGGCACCGACGCCATGTTCCTGGCCCTGCTGCGCAAACAGCCCTGACCCACCCGAAGACCAGCACCCGCCGACCACGCGAGGCTTCACGGCCGGCCGGCCGGGTGCTCGGGCTGCCCGGTGGCCGGTGCGCCGGTGGGTAGGTCGCCTGGTGCTTCTGCGGTGGGTGTGGGGAAGTGGGCGGCATGCGTTCTCCGTGGAGAGCTGCGGCTGTTGTGGGTGTTCGCGTGGCACGCGGCCGGTGCGTGTGGTGCGATCGACGTTGTGGATCTTCTGGACGACCTTCACCTGGCGGAGCTGGAACCGATCATCTGGCTCCAGGGCCTGCCCGACGCTGTCCGCCCCGTGATGGAGCTGGTGTCGGCGCTCGGCACGGACACGTTCTTCCTGCTGTGCCTGCCCGTCCTGTACTGGTGCGTCAACCCGGGCTTCGCCCTGCGGCTCGGGCTCGCCGTGCTGGCGTCCGCCGCCACGAACGCGATCGGCAAGTACGCCGGCCACCAGCCCAGGCCGTACTGGATCGACGGCAGGATCCACCCGTTCTCCGCCGAGGGCGCGTTCGGGATGCCGTCCGGGCACGCGCAGACCGGCACCGCGGGCCTGGGACGGCTGGCGGCGGCGGTGGCGCGGCCGTGGGCGTGGTGGGCGGCCGGGGCGATGATCGCGGTGGTGTGCGTGAGCCGGGTGTACCTGGGCGTGCACTTCATCTCCGACGTGGTCGCCGGCGTGCTGCTCGGGCTGGCGGTGCTGCTGCTCGTGCGGCGGCTGGAGCGGCCGGTGACGGAGTGGTGGCGGGGCCGGGCGCTGTGGGCGCAGCTCGCCGCCTCCGCGGCCCTGTCCGCCGCGCTGCCGGCCGGGGCGGTGCTGGCCAACGCCCCGTACGCGGGGTGGGCGGTGCCGGAGAGCTGGGGCGGGGCGGGGACGATCGACCCCCAGAG